>DASVAP010000403.1:0-8993 GCA_036376275.1 Planctomycetota bacterium
GCACCAGAACCTGAAGCCTCCACCGCCCAGCTCCCCCCGCCACTTCCCCCCGCTCCGTTCCCCTCCGCTACCTCTCGCCCACGTCCTCCGGCAGCCCGCGCCGCGCGTGGGCGCCCAGGAGCGGCGTGACGCGCGCCAGCAGCTCCGGCGGCAGCTTGGCCGCCAGGGCGGCGCGCACCTCGTGCGGCCGGTAGCGCGCCGAGAAGTGCGTCAGGAGGATGGCCTCGTTCCGGAACAGCTCGGCGCGCGCCGCGATCTCGTCCAGGTGCACGTGCCCCTTGGCGCGCGCCTCCTCGACGCTCACGCGGCCGTCGACGAAGGTGCACTCGAGGAGCAGCACCCGCGCGCGGCGCACGACCTCCTCGCGCTCGACCACCTCGATGCGCGCGTCGCCGGTGAAGACCAGCTCGGGCGTCTCGACCAGGTCGCCGAGCGCGACCCCCGCGCGCCGCAGGCGCGCCAGCTCGCGGCCCTCCAGGCCGTGGAACTCGGGCTTCAGCTTCTCCTTCTGGCTCCAGATGCCGTAGCCCTGGCAGGGTGCCGAGTGCGGCGAGGCGAAGGGCCGCGCCAGCATCCCGTTCGCCAGGCGGTGCTCCTCGCCCGGACCGATCACGACGCACTCGTGCGGCATGTCGGAGCGGTCGAGCGCGCGCCAGGCGGCGAACAGCCGGGCCAGGTCCTCGGCGCAGTGCGGCGGCACGACGTAGACCGGCGGCGGTTGCTTGCGCAGGGCGCGCGTCGCCGTGTGGTAGGCGATCCCGCCCAGGTGGTCCATGTGCGCGTGCGTGAAGAGCACGGTGCGACAGTCGACCACCTCCAGCGGACAGCGCCCGATGTCGAGCGCGACCTTCCAGCGCGGCAGCCAGAAGCAGGTCTCGAGCCCGCCCACCGAGAGCGCGCGCAGGTCGAGGCCGGCGAGGTCGAGGCGCTCCATCGGGCTCGCCTCAGGCCACGCGCCGGCCGCCGACCCATGTCGCCGCGCGCGCGCGCTCGTCGGCGCCCAGGACCAGGCTCTCCAGCAGCGTCTCGGGGGTCCAGCCGGCCAGCGCCGGCGCCGTCAGGTCCCAGGCGACCAGGTCGGCCCAGGCCCCGACCTCGAGCGCGCCGGCACGCACGCCCAGGGCCCGCGCGCCGCCCACCGTGGCCGCCGCCAGGAGGCGCCGCGCGACCTGGCCCTCGCCGTCCACCAGGCACCCGCGCTCCTCGCGCGCCAGGCGCTGGGCGTACTCGGCCCAGCGCATCTCCTCGAGCATCGAGATGCGCGCGTTCGAATCGGTGCCGAGACAGAGCCCGTCGCGCGGCACGCGCCCCAGGGCCGGCGTCCCGTCGCCCAGGTTGGCCTCGGTCAGCGGGCACAAACACAGGTTCGCACCGGAGTTCAGGAAGAACGCGAGCTGGTCGGGCCCGGTGTGGGTGCCGTGCACGGCGGTGAAGCCGGCGTCGAGGTCGAGGCGCGCCGCCACCAGCTCCATCGGCGTGCGTCCGTGGGCCGCGCGGCAGTCCTCGATCTCCTGGCGCGTCTCCTCGAGGTGCATGTGCACGACCATGCTCCGCGCGCGCGCCTCGCGGTGCACGCGCTCGAGCTCCTCGAGCGCCAGCGCGCGCACCGAGTGCGGGGCGATCCCGAGCGTCTCGCGCGCCGGGTCGAGGCGCCGCACGAGCGCGTCCGCGTGGCGCCAGAACTCCTCGAAGGAGCGCGCGTCGAAGCGCCGCTGGGCCCCGGCCAGCGGCTGGCCGATCGCCCCGGTCCGGTAGTAGGCCTGCAGCAGCACCAGGCGGATGCCGCTCTCGCGCGCGGCCTCCAGCACGGCCTCGTCGAGCTCCCAGTCGCCCTCCTTCGCGTGGTGCAGGTAGTGGAACTCGCCCACGGTCGTGATCCCGGCCGCCAGCATCTCGCGGAAGGCCTGGGTCGCGAGCGCGCGCAGGCGCGCGGCGTCGAGCTCCCCCACCAGCCCGTACATCGCCTCGCGCCAGCTCCAGAAGCTGCCGGCGCCCTGCGGGAAGCGCTCCCCGCGCCCGCGCAGCCCGCGCTGGAAGGCGTGGCTGTGGGCGTTCAGGAAGCCCGGCAGGAGCGCCTGCCCGGGCAGGCGCTCGCTGGGCGGCTCGGCCAGCGCGCCGAGGGCCGCGATGCGCCCGTCCGGGCCGACCTGCACGCGCACGCCGGACTCGAAGCGCGTCCCCGTCCAGGTCCAGTCCGCCTCGAGGATCACGCGGGGGCGCCGGGCTCGCGCCCGGCCCTCCCATCGCCCGCGGTCGGCTGCCCGTCGCGCAGCGTGCCCGTGCCGTCGATCCCGTAGTCGGCCGGGCTCTTCTCGTTCCCCAGCGCGCGCGCCAGGAGGTGCCAGGCGCGCGCGTCGCGCGTCTCCAGCGGGGCGCGCGCGAAGACGCGCTCGATCGAGGCCAGCACGTCGCGCCGCGCGGACTCGGTCCAGGGGATCGGCCCGAGGGCCTCCTGGAGGCGCTGGACCAGGAAGCGCCGGTCGGCCCCCGGCAGGGGCACGGCGTTCTGGTGGCGCACGCTGGCGAGCTCCGGGCGGTCGAGGAACAGCGTGGCGAGCACGATCCCGGCCGCCATGGCCAGGTTGAGCGAGCCGTGCTCGTCCGAGGTCGGGATGCGCACCAGCTCCTCGAGCGGGGCGGTCTCGGCGGCGGAGAGCCCGGTCTCCTCGTTGCCGAAGACCAGCGCGAGGCGCTCGAGCGGGTCGTTCGCGCGCTCCGTCAGGCGCACGCGCGCGTCGCGCCAGTCGAGCAGCTCGCGGTGGTCGCGCTGGCGCGCCGTGAAGCCCACGCTGGCGGTGCAGTCGGCCAGGGCCTCCTCCAGGCTCGCCACGACGCGCACGCGGGCCCCGCGGTCGGGGACGCCGTGGGACATCTGCTCGAAGTCCGGGTGGACCAGGATCGAGGGCCGCTCGGGCCGCACCAGGACCACCTCGCAGGGCCCGAAGTTGGCCGCCGCGCGCACGACGGAGCCGGCGTTGCGCGGGCCGGCGGTGCGGACGAGAACGATGCGCTTCATCGCGAGGAGGGGCCATCGTAGCGCGGCGGCGGAGGAGGACCGGCGGGACGGGCCCTCCCGGCGCCTGGCCAGCGTGCCGTGGCGCTGGGCACCGCCCGGGAGTCTCGCCGCGGATCGCCGGTCGGGCTGGCGCCCGCCCGGAGAAGCGCGGCGGTCACGCTGACAGCGTAATCCGTGGCCGATCTGACGATCGACTAGGCCGAGATCCGCGCGAGCTGGGCCGGATCCGGGTTGCCGCCGGACAGCACCGCCGCCACGCGCAGCGGGTTCGCCGCCGAGCGGCCCTCCAGGAGCTCCGGCGGCAGGGCCCCGTGCAGCACCGCGGCGAAGGCCGCGGCCCCGGCCGGCTCGACCACGAGCCCGGCCTTCACCAGGATCCGCTGCCCGGCCAGGATCTCCTCGTCCGTCAGGAGGACCGTGCCGCGCAGGAAGCGCTCGGCCAGGGCCAGGTTCAGCTCGCCCGTGTCCAGCGGGCACAGGCCCTGGACCTGGGTCGTGATGCGCGCCAGGGGCACCACCGCGCCGGCCTCCAGCGACTGGGTCAGGTTCGGCGCGCCCTCCGGCTCGACCCCGATCACCTGGACGCGCTCGCCCAGCTCGGTCGCGAGCGCCAGGGCCGAGCCGGCCACCAGCCCCCCGCCGCCGGTCGGGAAGAGCGCCACCTCGACCTCGGGCCACTGGCGGGCGAGCTCCAGCCCGACCGTCCCGGCGCCCTCGATCGTGCGCCCCTGCTTGTAGGGGTGCACGAGCACCGCCCCGGCCGCGACGCGCCGCGCGCACTCGGCCTCGGCCTCCTCGCGCGTCGGGCACAGCACGACCTCCGCGCCCTCGGCCCGACAGGCCTCGATCTTGTTCGGGTAGGTGCTGGCCGGCATCACGATCGTCGCCCCCACCCCGGCCCGGCGCGCGGCCCAGGCCAGGGCGCGTCCGTGGTTGCCGGAGCTGGTGGTGACCACCCCGGCGGCCCGCTCCGGGGCGGTGAGCTGCACGACCTGGTTCCAGGCCCCGCGGGCCTTGAAGGAGTTCGTCTCCTGCCGGCACTCGAGCTTCAGGCGCAGCTCGAGGCGCCCGTCCTCCAGGGCGAAGGGCAGGAGCTCGGTCTCGCGCACGACCCCGGCCAGGCGCCGGGCAGCGGCGCGCACGTCGAGCCGCGCCATCTCGGGCAGGGAGGAGGCCATCGAGGCGATGGTGGAGATCTTGCCCCCTTGTCCCCCGCTCTCCACGGGCTTTCCCGGGTTCTCCACGGCCGGGGCGGGCCGACCGCGGAGCCCACCGCGCCCCTGCGGTCGGCTTTTTTTCGCGCGGAACCGCGGAACCCACCACGGCGCCCGCCCCGTCCTAGCGCGTGCACGGATGTGAGAGATCGGCGAGGCCGGCGGGCCCAGACTTCCACCGCGATCGACTTCGAAACCGCCAGCCGCGCCGCTCTGCGCGAGAGAGCCCGTGCGCCTGGGGTCGCCCGACGAAGGGGGAGCGGGCGGCCCCGGCTCGCCCGGCGAGCCGCGAGAGAATGCCCTCGCGGCTCGCCCCCTTTTTCCTCCCGCGACGGACTCCCGCCCGGCGCAGGGGAGCAGGCGACCGTCTCCGGCCCTATACTGCGCCCCCATTTTTCCGCGCGCCGCGCACCCTCTCTCGCCTCCGCCGCGCCAGGCATGAGCAACTGGACCCATCTCGACGCCGAAGCCCTCTACAACGTGGCCAAGTGGGGCTCCGGCTACTTCGGCATCAACCCCGCCGGCCGCCTGAGCGTCCGCCCCCACGGACGCACGCCCGAGGGGGGCGGCGAGGTCGACCTCTACGAGCTGATCGGCCAGATCCGCCGGCGCGGGGTCGAGGCCCCGATCCTCCTGCGCTTCAACGGGATCCTGCGCGCGCGGGTGCGCGAGATCCACCAGGCCTTCAACAACGCGCGCGCCGAGTACGGCTACAAGGCGCCCTACCACTGCGTCTTCCCGATCAAGGTCAACCAGCAGCGCCACCTGGTCGACGTGCTGCTGCAGGAGGGCCTGAAGCACGGCATGGGCGTGGAGGTCGGCAGCAAGCCGGAGCTCCTGGCGGTGATGTCCTTCTACGCCGAAAAGGACCGCCTGATCATCTGCAACGGCTACAAGGACCGCGAGTACGCCGAGCTGGCGCTCCTGACGAGCCGCCTGGGCTGCAAGCCGATCCTGGTGATCGAGAAGTTCAGCGAGCTGGCCACGATCCTCGAGACCTCGAAGGAGATCGGCATCCGCCCGACGCTGGGCGTGCGCACCAAGCTCTCGGGGCGCGGCGCCGGGCGCTGGAAGGACTCGGGCGGCGACCGCTCGAAGTTCGGCCTGACCACGCGCCAGATCGTGGACGTGGTCGAGGAGCTGAAGAAGCACGAGATGCTCGACTGCCTCAAGCTCCTGCACTTCCACCTGGGCAGCCAGATCACGCGCATCCGCTCGATCAAGACCGCCATCGGCGAGGCCGCGCGCACGCTGACCGGGCTGTGGGAGATGGAGGCGCCGATCACCTACCTCGACGTGGGCGGTGGCCTGGGCATCGACTACGACGGGTCCTCCAGCGACTACGAGTCCTCGGTGAACTACAGCGTGCAGGAGTACGCCAACGACGTGATCTACCACGTCAAGGAGGTGTGCGCCGAGGTCGGTGTGCCGCAGCCGACGATCCTGTCGGAGTCCGGACGCGCGCTGACGGCGCACCACGCCGTGCTGGTCACGGAGGTCATGGGGGTCAGCCACTTCTCCGGCGAGGCGGCCGCCTCCAAGGCGCAGGAGGGCGAGCACGACACGATCAAGAAGATCAGCGACGTGTGCGAGTCGGTGAACTCCAAGAACTTCATGGAGTGCTACCACGACGCCCAGGAGATGCGCGACGAGGGCATGCTGCTGTTCAGCGTCGGCCAGCTCACCCTGGCCGAGCGCGCGCGCGTCGAGGAGATCTTCTGGCGCACCTCGGAGAAGATCCTGCGCATCACGCGCTCGCTGGAGTACGTCCCGGACGACCTCGAGCACCTCGAGCGCGACCTGGCCGACACCTACTTCATGAACTTCTCGGTGTTCCAGTCGCTGCCCGACTCGTGGGCCATCCGCCAGCTCTTCCCGGTGCTGCCGGTGCACCGCCTGACCGAGGAGCCCACGCGCCGCGCCGTGCTGGCCGACATCACCTGCGACTCGGACGGCAAGGTCGACCGCTTCATCGACCTGCGCGACGTCAAGCCGACCCTCGAGCTGCACTCGCCGCGCGAGGGCGAGCGCTACTACGTGGGCTTCTTCCTGGTGGGCGCCTACCAGGAGATCCTGGGCGACATGCACAACCTCTTCGGCGACACGCACGTCGTGCACGTCGAGTCCAACGGCGACGGGCGCGCGCACCTGACGCACTTCGTCGAGGGCAACAGCGTCGAGGAGGTGCTGTCCTACGTCGAGTACTTCCGCCAGGACCTGCTCGACACGCTGCGCCGGCGCATCGAGCAGGCCATCGACGAGGACCGCATGAGCCTGGAGGAGTCGGCCGCCCTGGCCAAGCGCTTCGAGGCCGGCCTGGCCAGCTACACCTACCTGATCACGCCCGATCGCGCGGAGCCCGCGCGCTGAAGCGGAGGTCCCCATGCGCATCCAGCGAGGCAGCCACGTCGTCCTGCGCTACGAGCTCTTCGACCAGGGCGGCGAGCTGCTGGAGAGCTCCGAGGAGGGCGAGCCGATGGAGTACACCCAGGGCGCCGAGGAGATCGCGCCGGACCTCGAGCGCGCCCTGGCCGGCAAGCAGGAGGGCGACCGCGTGCGCGTCACGCTCCCGCCCGAGCAGGCCTTCGGCCCCGTCGACCCGGGCCTGATCGTCAGCCTGCCGCGCTCCGAGCTGCCGCCGGAGCTCCCGCTGGTGGTCGGCGAGTACCTGCCGGTCGCCCTGGAGAATGCGCCCGAGGACCTGGCCGACGAGGAGGTCGAGTTCCGCATCGTCGAGATCGGGGCCGAGGAGATCGTGCTCGACGCCAACCACCCCCTGGCGGGCGAGACGATCACCTTCGCGCTCGAGGTCGTCTCGGTCACCTGAGCCACGCGTCCCATGCCGGTCCTCGAGCACTTCCGCGGCCTGTCCCCCGAGCGCTTCCTGGCGATCTACGAGGCCCTCTCCCAGCAGGGCTACGGCCCGCTCGACGGCGAGGTCGCCAAGCTCCTCAAGTTCCGCCCGCAGGCGATCCAGAAGATCCCGCTGGCCAAGCGCGCGCAGCTCGCCAAGGGCTGGATCGAGGGCAAGCGCAACGCGGAGCTGTGCTACGAGCTGTTCGGCACCTACCTCGTGCGCAACCGGAAGGAGCTGGTCACCGGCTTCCTCGACGCGACCGGCGTGCCCCACGAGGACGGCATGATCGCCGACGTCGAGGCGCACCGCCCCGATCCCGCCAAGCTCGAGGCCGCCGTGCAGGCCCTCGACGCGAAGTTCGGGGCCGACGACGTGAACCTCTACCTCGCGCTGTGCGCCGAGCAGTGGCCCGCCAGCGCCGAGCTCAACGCGCTGTGGCGGCGGCGCGCCGGGCTCTGACCGGCGGCGCAACGACGCCTCCGGCCGCGGCGCGAGCCGGTCCGGATCGCCCAGGGCGCACGCTCCTCGCGTCCCCCTTCCGATTCCCGCCCGCAGCGCGCGCCCGGCGCGGCCGCGGCTGACAGCCCGGACACAGGTGCGTGCCGCGCTGGCCGACGACCAGGTAGACGATCGGCGTCCCGCAGGCCAGACAGGGCTCGCCGGTGCGCGCGTAGACCCGGAAACGGTCCTGGAAGCTGCCGGGCTTGCCCTCCGGGGTGCGGTAGAAGACGTCGAAGCTCGAGCCCTCGCGCTCGATCGCCTCGGCCAGCACCGCGCGGATCGCGCCGTGCAGGCGCGCCGCGCTGGCCTCGGTCACGCGCTCGGAGCGCGCCAGCGGGTGCAGCCCGGCGCGGTGCAGGGACTCGTCGACGTAGATGTTCCCCAGGCCCGCCAGGAAGGTCTGGTCGAGCAGCAGCGGCTTCAGGAGCCGCCGGCGCGCGCGCAGCGCCGCCGCGAGCCAGGCGGGCGTGAACTCCGGCCCGAGCGGCTCGGGCCCGAGCGGCCCCAGGACCTCCGCCGGACGGCGCGTGAAGCGCACCCGTCCGAACTTGCGCGGATCGACGAAGCGCAGCACGCCGCCGCCGTCGAGCGCGATGCGCAGGCGCTCCCAGGGCCCGGCCGGCTCCGCGTCCCGCGCGACCTCGAGGCGTCCGGTCATGCGCAGGTGCACGCACAGGAAGCCGGCCGCGGCCCGCGCGCGCGAGAGCTCCAGCAGGATCCACTTCGCGCGCCGCTCGACCGAGCGCACGCGCGCGCCCTCGATCGCGGTCGCGAAGGCGCCCGGCGCGAGCCCGCCCAGGGTCCGGCGCCAGCCGACCTCGGCCGCGCCCAGGCGCCGGCCGACGAGCCGGGGGCGCAGGAGGCGCGCGACGGTCTCGACCTCGGGCAGCTCGGGCATGGGTGCGGGTCCTCAGTTCCGGAGGCGGGTCCAGGGCTCGCCGCCCTCGAGGTCGGTCAGGTACTCGACCCCGACCCACAGCGCCTGGGCCATGGGCAGGAAGAGCGCGCTGAAGGCCACCACCAGCGGCACCAGCACCAGCACGTAGGTGCGCACGCTCCAGTCGAAGCGCCACCAGAAGAGGAAGATCAGCGCCGCCGCGAAGAGCTCGCCCACGATCGCCGTCAGGTACATCGTGCCGGTCTGCGCCCCCGGCTCGCGCCGGTAGACGAGCGCGCAGGTCGGGCAGGCGCGCGCCAGGCGCGCGTAGCCCGCGAACAGCGCCCCGCGCCCGCACTGGGGACAGGTCCGCGCGAGCACGCGGCGCAGGACGAGCAGGCGCGTCGCAACGAAGGCGGAGGCCAAGGCGCCCGGCAGCCTACCCCCCCGGGACCGCCGGGCTCCAGCCCGGCTGCCTCCTCGCCCCTCTCTGGCTCCGCGCCCTCCGCGTCTTCGCTCCGCGTCTCC
>DASVAP010000407.1:0-13470 GCA_036376275.1 Planctomycetota bacterium
CGCGATCGCCGACAAGTACGTGCGGCCCCATGCGGCCAGGTTCGACAAGGCGCAGGAGTACAACCGCGACGCGGCGCGGGCCTGCGCCGAGGCCGGGCTCTTCAAGGTGTTCATCCCGAAGGAGTACGGCGGCTTCGGGGCCGGCTCGCTGGCGCTGTGCCTGGTGACCGAGGAGCTGGCCAAGGCCGACTCGGGCTTCGGCGTCGCCTACGCGGTCAACGCCCTGGGCTCGACGCCGATCGTGGTGGGCGGGACCGAGGAGCAGAAGCAGAAGTGGCTGCCGGCCGTGGCGCGCGGCGAGAAGATGTGCGCCTTCTGCCTGTCGGAGAAGAACGCCGGCTCGGACGCGAGCGGCCTGGCGGTCACGGCCGAGAAGCAGGGCGACCACTACCTGATCTGCGGCGAGAAGAAGTGGACCACGAACGGCGGCGTGGCCGACCTCTACACCGTCTTCTGCGTCACGGACCCGACCTCGAAGTCGCGCCGCATCAGCGCGATCGTGGTCGAGAAAGGGACGCCCGGGTTCAGCGTCAAGAAGATCGAGGACAAGATGGGCATCCGTACGGTGCCCGTGGTCGAGACGCACTACGACAACGTCAAGGTGCCGCTCACGAGCCTGATCGGCGCGCGCGAGGGCATGGGCTTCACGCACGCCATGCAGACCCTCGACCGCGCGCGGCCGTGCGTCGCGGCCCAGGCCGTGGGCGCGGCCCAGGGCGCGCTCGACCTGGCGGTCGTCTACTCGAACCGCCGGCGCCAGTTCGACGCGCCGATCTCGAGCTTCCAGATGGTGCAGAAGATGCTGGCCGACATGGCGATCCAGACCGAGGCCGCGCGCTGGCTGGTGTACGCCTCGGCCGCGGCGATCGACACGGGCATGCAGAACGTCACCAAGATCGCGGCCATGGGCAAGTGCTTCGCCACCGACACCGCCATGGCGGTCGCGACCGACGCGGTGCAGGTCTTCGGCGGCTACGGCTTCATGGAGGACTACCCGATCGCGAAGTACTTCCGCGACGCGAAGATCCTCCAGATCTACGAGGGCACGAACCAGGTCCAGCGCATGGTCGTGGCGCGCAACCTGATCAAGGAGGCCGAGGCCCTGCGGCACCTGGACGAGTTCATCCCGCGCGAGGAGCAGAAGAGCTACAAGCCGGCCGGTGCGCCGGCGAAGTAGGGCGGGGCGCCGGGAGCACGGCGAGGCTCGCGGGATCCAGGGGCGGCGCGCGAGGATCGCGCGCCGGGGGCGATCCTGAGCGGCGCGCAAAGGATGCCGGTTGCATCCTTGCTCGTCGCTCAGCCGAGGAGCTGGGTCAAGCGCGCGCGCGCGTAGGCCCACTCGCGTGCCACGGTGCGCTCGGAGGCCTCCAGCGCGCGCGCCACGTCGGCCACCTCGAGCCCCGCGTAGAATCGCAGGCGCGCGACCTCGGCCGCGCGCGGGTCCTCGCGCTCGAGCTTCTCCAGCGCGTCGGAGAGCTCCAGCGCGCGCGCCGGATCCTCGCTGGCCGCGAGGTCGAGGCCCGTCAGCGTCAGGCGCGCCCCGCCGGCGCCGCGCTTGTCCGCCAGGACGCGCCGGGCGTGGTCGGTCAGGACGCGCTGCATCGCGCGCGCGGCAGCGCCGAAGAAGTGGCGGCGCGACTCGAAGCCGTGCTGCGCGTCGCCGGCCAGGCGCAGCCAGGCCTCGTTCACCAGGGCCGTCGCCTGGAGGGTGTGGTCGGCGCGTTCGCGGCGCAGGCGCCCCGCCGCGAGCTGCCGCAGCTCGTCGTAGACCCGCGCGAAGAGCACCTCGAACGCGGCGGGATCGCTGCCGGCCGCGCCGAGCAGGCGGGTCAGGTCGTCCGGTCGGTCCACGCTGCCAGGGTAGCGCGGCGTCCCTCCCGCCCCCTGCGCGTCTCCCCGGAGCCCTGGGGCGAGCCCCTCGGCCGCTCCGCCTCGCTCAGTTCCCGCTGTGCGCGTCCATCTCGGCGCTCAGGATCTGCAGGCGCTGCTGCTGATCCGGCGTGAGGCCGAGCGAGATGAGGTTCGCCACCTCGCCCGGGTCGCTGGGCAGGTGGTAGAGGGCCTCGCCGTAGCTGGCCGTCCCGCAGGGCGCCGCATCGACGCTGGTCTGGGCGCGGATGTACTTGTACTCGCCGTCGGTGACCGCGCGCCGGTTCAGCGAGTAGCACGAGGGCTGGGGCAGCGGCAGCACGCCGTTCGGCAGGAAGGTCTGGGTGTAGATCGCCGTGCGGCTGCCGGTGTTGAGCGGGTCCGTGATCACCGGCAGGAAGCTCACGCTGTCGAGCAGCGCCAGGGGCTTCACCGAGGCGGCGTTGGCGCCGGTCAGCTCGGCGATGGTGAGCCACAGGTCGGCGGCCGAGACCAGCGCGCTCGAGCGCCAGCCGTCGTTCGTCGGCGGGGGCGGGATCAGCGGGCTGCTGACGATCAGCGGCACGCGCACGCCCAGCTCGAACACCGTCGCCTTGCCGTGGTTGGCCACGTGCGGCGGCTCGTCGATCTGGAAGATCGGCGTGCCGTTGTCGCCGATCACGAAGATCGTCGTGTTCTCCAGGACGCCCGCCGGGATGCCGGCCAGGAGCTTCCCGATCTCGGCGTCCACGGCCTCGACCTGGGCGCGGTACACGAGCTTCAGCAGCGCGGGCGGCTCGGTGAACACGTTCAGGATGTTGCCGGGCGCGAGGCCCGCGCAGGCGAGCTCGCACTGCATCTCCTGCGAGAGCAGCGACGCGGGCGGGACCTGCACCGGCGTGTGCGGCGGGCCGTAGCCCACGTAGGCCATGAACGAGCCCGTCTGGGCCTGGATCCACGCCAGCGTGTCGCGCGTCGTCAGGCTGGCCTGGTAGGTGTCGACCTCGTAGGGCGGCGTCGTGAAGCGTCCGTCGATCTTCTCCGTCAGGACCGACGAACCCTTGTCGTGGAGGACCTGCGTGAAGCGGAAGTGGTTGGTGACGTTGCCGATGATGCCGTAGAAGCGCTCGTAGCCGTTGGCCACGGCGTGGCCGTACTCCGAGGGCGAGGCCGCCGTCACGTGCCACTTGCCGAAGGCGCCCGAGCGGTAGGGGTGGCCCACGGAGCGCTTGGCCGCGCCCTGGAAGCCGTCGCGCAGGAGCTCCGCCAGCAGGATCTCCGAGTTCGGCAGCGAGTAGTCGCCGACCTGGCTGGTCGTGCTCGTGATGTTGCCGATGCCGGTCTTGGTGCCGTAGCGCCCGGTCTGGATCGCCGCGCGCGTGGCGCTGCACACCGGCATGGCATAGGCCTTGTCGAACCACAGGCCGCCGCGCCGCAGCGCGTCCAGGTTCGGGGTGCGCGCATAGGGCTGCACGCAGCCGTTGGAGGGAGCCGAGCAGTTGAACAGCGGATCGCACGGGCCGCCGGGGCAGGTGGGCGGCGTCTCGCCGTAGAACTCGAGCTTCTCGGTTCCGACGTCGTCCAGGACGATCACCAGCACGTTCGGTCCGATGCGGGGGGCCTGACGCGTGCGCTGGGCCGCGCCCGGCGTCCAGAGGATCCCCACGACCAGGGTCGCGAGGAGGGTCCGACGCAGGGTGGAGGTTTTCACGGGGCTCGGTGGGTGGTCGCGGTGGGAAGGATCTGGAGCACGAAAAGGATCCCCTACCCGGCCTCAGGAGGATCTGTGCGAGCGAGGGACCGGGTGGCGATCCTGACCAAAGGATAAATGCACCGGCCGCATCGCGGCGCGGAGAATCCCCCCCTTAAATCCCGCCCGGAGGCCTGGAGCCGTGAAATTCGCTGGCCTCGGGGCGCCGGCGGGCCTCGGTCCCCCTTCCCGCGCCCTCTGCTCGAGCCTCGCGGCCGCACCGAGCCACCCGGTGGGAGCGCCCGGCCTCCAGGTGCCCGACCCGAGGCCCGCGCCTCCTCCCGGCCGGACGAGGCGGGAGTCCCCCCGGGGCCCACGCCTCGTTCGGTTCAGGCCGTGTTAAGGTGGGGCCCCATCGAGGACATCGATGCGGCTCCGGGACCTCTGGCTGGTCGGTCTGTGCGCCTGCGGGGATGGCCAGGGATCGCCCCCCGCGGCCCAGGCACCCGCGGGCCTCGATCCGGAGGTCGAGCGCGAGGTTCGGGCCGCCGAGGAGCAGCGCCGCGCCAGACCGCGCGACCCCGAGGCGGCCTTCGCGCTGGCCGCCGTGCTCGATGCGAACGAGCTCGACGAGCCGGCCGAGGCGGCCTGGCGCGCGGCCGCCGAGCTGGCCCCCGAGGATGCGCGCGCCTGGTACCACCTGGCGCGCGTGTGCGAGCGCCGCGGCGACCTCGCCGGCGCGCGCGCGGCCCTCGAGCGTGTCCTGGCCCTGGCGGGCGACTACGCCCCGGCCCACGCGCGACTCGGCCGCCTGGAGCTCGAGGCCGGCCGCCTGGCGGAGGCCGAGCGGGCCCTGCGGCGCGCGCAGGAGCTCGACCCGCTCTCGCCCGCCGCGCCCATGGGGCTGGCGCGGCTCGCGCTGCTGCGCGACGAGCCCGCGGCCGCGCGCGCCCTGCTCGAGCCCCTGGCTCGGCGCCTGCCGCGCGAGCCCTACGTGCACGGCCTCCTGGCGCGCGCCGCGGCGATGCTCGGCGACGAGGAGCGCGCGCGCGCCGCGCTGGCGGCCGAGGCCGAGGCCGGGTCGCCCAGCGTGCGCGACCCCTGGCAGGCGGAGGTGCAGCGCCGCGCGCTCGGGCTCAAGGTGCGCCTCGAGCGCGCCAAGGCGCGCTTGGCCGCCGGTGACGCGGCCGGCGCGTGGCACGAGCTCGAGCCGCTGGCGGGGCGCAGCGATGAGCTGGCCGTGCTCGACGCGCAGTGTGAGGTCCTGGGCGCGCTCGGGCGTCACGCGGAGGTGTTGCGGCGCATCGACGCCGCGCCGACCGAGCTGCGCACGAGCGCGCTGCTCGCGCTCGAGCGCGCGCTGGCGCTGCGCGCCCTCGGGCGCACGGCCGAGGCCCTCGAGGCGGTCGAGGCGGAGATCGCGCGCAACCCGGCGCACCCGGGCGGTCACGCGCTGCGCGGCGCGCTGCTGCTCGAGCTGGAACGTCCGGAGGAGGCGGCCGAGGCGCTGGCGGCGGCCCAGGCGCGCCACGATCGCTCGCTGGCGACGGCCATCGAGCTGGCGCGCGCGCGCGGCGCGGCCGGCGACTTCGAGGGCGCGCTGGAGGAGCTCGAGCGCGCCGCCGCGGCCTTCCCGAGCGCCCCGAAGCCGTGGGCCTATCGCAGCGAGTTCCTGGCCCTCCTGGAGCGTCCGGACGAGGCGCGTGCCTCGCTGGCCGAGGCCGAGGCGCGCGGGCTCGAGCCGGAGCTCGTCGCGCGCGTGGCCGAGCGTCTGGCGGAGCTGGCGAGCGCTCCGGGCGCGGCGGGAGGCGAGCGGTGAGCCCCGCTCGCGCCGCCGCCGCGCTGGGCGCGCTCGCGCTGGGGGCCTGCGGGCCGCCGCGCTCCGACCCGGGCCCCGATCCGGGCGCCTGGTTCGAGGAGTCGGCCGCGGCCCGCGGGCTCGACTTCGCGCACCACTCGGGGCACGACGGCTCCTTCTGGATGCCCGAGATCATGGCCGGCGGTGCGGCCCTGCTCGACGCCGACGGGGACGGCGACCTGGACGCCTACCTCGTGCAGGGTGGGCGCCTCGATCCGGCGCGCGTGGGCACGAGCGCGCACGCGCTCTTCGAGAACCGTGGCGAGGGGCGCTTCGCGCGCGCGGCTGGAGGCTCCGCGACGTTGCCGGGCTACGGCATGGGCGTCGCGGTGGGCGACGTGGACGAGGACGGCGACCCCGACCTCTTCGTGACCCACGTCGGGCCGAACGCGCTGCTCCAGAACCGCGGCGCGCTGCGTCTCGAGCCGGTCGAGGCGGGCCTCGAGGACGGGGGCTGGGGCACGAGCGCGGCCTTCCTCGACGCCGAGCGCGACGGTGACCTCGACCTCGTGGTCGTGAACTACCTCGACTGGTCCTTCGCGGGCGAGCTGCCGTGCCTGAACGACCTCTCGCAGCGCGACTACTGCAGCCCGAAGAACTACCGCACGCCGGCGCGCTCGCTCTTCTACGTGAACGAGGGCGGCGGGCGCTTCCGCGACGCGAGCGAGGCCAGCGGCATCGGCACGAAGCGCGGCAACGGCCTGGGCGTGGCCGTGGGCGACGTGGACGCGAACGGCTGGCTCGACGTGTTCGTGGCCAACGACGGGATGGCCAACCACCTGTGGAAGAACCAGGACGGGCAGCGCTTCGTCGAGCAGGGGCTGCTGGCCGGCTGCGGCGTCGACGCCTCGGGCCAGGAGAAGGCCGGGATGGGGGTCGTGCTGGCGGACCTCGACCGCGACCTCGACCTGGACCTCCTGGTGTGCAACCTGGCGGGCGAGACCGACTCGCTCTACCTCAACGAGCAGGGCTACTTCGTCGACCGCACGGCGCTGTCGGGGCTCGCGCCGGTCAGCCGGCCCTTCACGCGCTTTGGCGTGGGGCTCCACGACTTCGACCAGGACGGCGAGCTCGACCTCTTCGAGGCCAATGGCCGCGTGCAGGCCGCCACCAGCCCGCGCACGAGCGACGTCTATGCCGAGGAGAACCTGCTCTTCCGCGGGCTCGGCGCGGGGCGCTTCACCGAGGTCGAGCGGCGCGGCGGCGTGCGCGAGCCGCTGGTCGCCACCAGCCGCGCGGCGGCCTTCGGCGACGTCGACGGGGACGGCGCGGTCGACGTGCTGGTGGTCAACCGCGACGGGCCGGCGCACCTGCTGCTCAACCGTCGGCCAGGGCGCGGGAGCTGGGTGCTGCTCGCCGTGCGCGAGAGCTCGGGGCGCGACGCGCTGGGGGCCACGCTGGAGCTCGCGCTGCCGAGCGGCCCGGAGCGCCGCGAGGTCGCCAGCGCCTCCAGCTACCTGGCCTCCAGCGACCCGCGCGTGCACGTCGGCCTCGGCGCGGCCCGGGAGCTCGCGCGCGTCACCGTGCGCTGGGTCGACGGCGTGCGCGAGGTCTTCGGGCCGCTGGCGGCCGAGCGCGTGCACGAGCTGCGCCGCGGGCAGGGGCTGCCGGCCCAGGATTGACCCCGCGCGTGCGCCGCGCAGGCCCCCCGGCGCGCCCGCGGGCGGGGTAGCCTTGGGCGTCAGGCCTGCGCAGGGAGAGAAAGAGGTTCCTCGGCCGAACCTGGCCGGGCGCGCCTCCGTCCTCTCCGGCCCGGGCGCGCCGACCCCGGTTCTCGCCCGTGGGGCTAGAATCGGCCGCGCCGCTCCGGAAAGGCCGCCACCCCCCCATGACGCTCCTCCGCCTGCTCCTTCCCGCCCTGGTGTCGACCGGGCTGGCCCTCGTCCCCTCCGCCCAGGTCGAGCACGGCGGCGAGCCGCCCTCGCGCCGCGGCGGCCTGCGCACGCCGGTCCCGACCGCGCGCCTGACGCCCGTGCGCGCCGACCTGCTGCTGGCCGAGGATGCGGCCATGGCGGCCGCCGGCAAGGGACCGCTGCGCTTCGCCGAGGTCCTGCCGGTCGAGCTCGGGCTCACCAGCGCCGGGGTCTGGGAGGAGCTGCCGGACGGCGGCCGGGTCTGGCGCCTGCGCATCCACTCGCCGGGGGCCAGGTCCCTGGCGCTCGTCTTCGGGCGCTACCAGCTGCCGCCGGGGGCCGAGCTCTTCGTGCACGACGACGCGCGCGAGACGCTGCGCGGGGCCTACACCGAGCACGAGAACCGCTTCGACGGCGAGTTCGCCATGCGACCCCTGCGCGGCGACGCGCTGACGCTCGAGTACGTCGAGCCGGCGGCGGCGCGCGGACGCGGCGAGCTCGAGCTCGCGCTCGTGGCCCACGACTACCGCGACGTGATCGGGATCCTGGAGGGCACCGACCGCACCGGCGGCGGCGGCGTGGCCTCGAGCTGCGAGCTCGACGTGGCCTGCCCGCTGGGCGCGACCTGGGGCAACGCGATCGACTCCACGGTGCACATCCAGAGCCTGTCCTCGGGGCTCCTGTGCAGCGGGACGCTGCTCAACAACACGGCCGGCGACGGCTCGGTCCTGCTCCTGAGCTCGTACCACTGTGGCGGCCTGACCACCGCCGTCTACTCCTTCAACTTCCAGCGGCCCGCCTGCCGCGACGGCGTCGCGCCCTGCAACCAGATCACGGGCGCGACCTTGCTGGCGCGCAACGAGACGCTCGACGTCCAGCTCATGCGGCTCAACCTCCCGCAGGCGCCGCAGCCCTTCCCGGTCTACCTCTCCGGCTGGGACCGCACCGACACCGTGCCCGACGAGGTCACGGTGATCCACCACCCGGCGGGCGACGTGAAGAAGATCAGCCGCGACTTCGACCCGCCCGTGATCTTCCAGGACTTCTGGCGCATCCGGGACTGGGACCGCGGCGTGACCGAGGGCGGCTCCTCCGGTGGCGGCACCTACGACCTGGCGGGGCGCTGCATCGGGATCCTCGACTCGGGCTCGTCCTTCTGCCAGGTCCCGACCAACGACGACTTCTCGGTGCGCCTCTCGCGCGCCTGGCCGGTGCTCGAGCCCTACCTCGACCCGCTCGGGACGGGCCTGACCGTGCTGGACGGCCTGGACCTCGGGAGCGTGACGCCGCAGCCCTTCGCGGTGACGGGCGTCCACCCGGCCCAGGTCGACACGGTCGTGCCGACCACCTCGCGCGTGCTGCGCATCCTGGGCAACGGCTTCCGCGACGGAGCGCAGATCCTCGTCGACGACGTGCCGCTCGACGACCTGTACTGGCGCCGCGGCGGGCACGCCTTCTTCAACCTCGACCTCCCGCCGACCCCGGTCGGTCCGCACACGCTCACGATCGTCGACGGCGTGAACCGCGGCACGGTCGCGATCGACGTCGTGCACTGCACCACGCCGACCTTCCAGGCCATGAACGGCTTCGAGGGCGAGTTCGTGTTCTCGCTGGTGGGCATCGACGGCTACTTCGCCGACGTGCCGGGCCACGTCCACGCCTGCCTGTGGTCGCTCTCGAACGTGCCGAGCCTCTCGCGGCGCCTCGACCTCGCGATCGGGAACAACTTCACGGACCTGCGCGGCTGCCTGATGCCGGCCATCCCGGCCTCCGGCTTCACGACGAACCACTACAACCTGCGCCAGAGCCGCTTCCCCTTCAACACCCCGATGTACGGCCAGGTCGTGTGCCTCTCGCACGGCGTGCCGTACCACACGAGCGGGGTGCAGACGCTGCGCTTCCAGTTCTGAGCGGCCGGCAACGCTGCCCTCGGCATCGTTGCCTGGCGCTCAGGATCGACCCAGGCGCGCGATCCTCGCGCGCCTCCGGCTCGCGCGCGGGCCGCGAGCGCCGGCGCCGGCCCGGATCCCGGCGCAGACGCGCCCGCTACAATCCGGCGATGAGCTCGATCCTTCCTGCGCTCGCGCTGACGCTCCTCGCCCCGACCGCACGCCCGTTCCAGGACGCGACCGGCGAGCCGCCGCACGTGCTGTTCTTCTCGCACTCGGCCGGCTTCGTGCACGACGTCGTGAAGCGCCCGGCCGCGGGCGAGCTCGCCCCGGCCGAGCGGATCTTCGCGGAGGTGGCGGGCGAGCGCTATCGCGTGACCACCTCGCAGGACTGCGCCGCCCTCGCGGCGGCGCGCCTGGCGGACTACGACGCGCTCGTCTTCTACACCACCGGGGAGCTCCCGCTGCCGCCGGAGGACCGCCAGGCGCTGATGGCCTGGATCGCGGGTGGAGGCGCCTTCGTCGGCATCCACTGTGCGACCGACACCTTCTACGAGTTCGCCCCCTACGTCGCGATGATCGGCGGGACCTTCGACGGGCATCCCTGGCACGAGGAGGTCGTCGTGCGCTTCGAGGACTCGCGCTGCCTCGGCACGCGCGCCGCGGAGCTGGCGGCGGCGCAGGCCAAGACGCCCTTCGTCCTGGAGGACGAGATCTACCAGTTCCGCAACTTCCGCCGCCACCCGCTGCGCGTGGCCCTGACGCTCGACCCGGCCTCGGTGGACGTCACGCTCGGCAAGCGCGAGGACGGCGACTACGCCCTGGCCTGGACGCGCGACTGGGGCGAGGGGCGCGTCTTCTACTGCGCCCTCGGGCACCGCGAGGAGGTCTGGCGCCACGCGGACTTCCAGCAGATCCTCCTGGGCGGGCTCAACTGGACCCTGCGCGGCCCCGACTATCCGGCGCGCGCGCCCGCGGCGGCCACGGCGCTGATCGGCCTCGACTGGAAGCCGAGCGCGCCCAGCGACCTCGAGCACTGGCAGCACGCCGGCGACAAGCCCGCCGCCTGGCGCGAGATCGGCGAGGCGCTCGAGGTCGTGCCCGGCACGGGTGACCTGCTCTCGCGGGCGAGCTTCGGCGACGCGCTCTATCACGTGGAGTTCCAGACCCCGGCCATGCCCGAGGCCACCGGCCAGGCGCGCGGCAACAGCGGCGTCTACGTGCAGGACCGCTACGAGGTGCAGGTGCTCGACAGCTACGGCCTCGAGCCCGGCATGGGCGACTGCGGCTCGATCTACGGCCAGCACGTGACGGCCGTCAACGCCAGCCGTCCGCCCGAGCGCTGGCAGAGCTACGACATCGAGTTCACGGCCCCGCGCTTCGACGCCGGCGGCGCGAAGAGCGCGAACGCGCGCATGACCGTGTGGCACAACGGCATCCGCATCCACGACGACGTCGAGCTCTCCGGCCCGACCGCGGGCGGCTCGGCCGGCGAGGTCGCCAGCGCCCCGCTGCGCCTGCAGGACCACGGCGACAAGGTGCGCTACCGCAACGTCTGGATCCTGCCGCGCTGATCCGCTCCCAGGCGCGGATCGTTGACGAGCACGACCTCGGCGGCCTCGCGCGGGCGGTCGAGGGCCAGGTGCAGCTCCTGGGCCGGGAAGTAGATCGTGCGGTAGGCCTGCACGGTCTCCTCCGGCCCGAGGCCCTCCTGCCCGCGCGCCAGGGCGCGCGCGAGCGCCGTCTCGAAGCTGCACTCGATCCACACGGCCAGGTCGTAGCGTCCGTCCTGGAAGGCGCGCTGCAGCAGGAACACGCCCTCCAGCAGGATCACGTCGAGGTCGTCGAAGGCCCACACGTGGCGGCGATAGACGCTGGCCGTCTCCGCGGCGAAGTCGGCCTCGAGCCGCAGCGTGCGGCGCGCCTTCAGCGGCAGCACGAGGTCGCGGAAGAGCTCCTCGAAGCGCAGGGCGTGGCGGTAGAAGTGCCCGCCCGGGTCCGTGGCCGAGAAGCGCTCGCGCGGCAGGCGCAGCCAGCCGTCGATCCCGATCACGCCCGTGCGCAGGGCTTCGCCGCCCAGGGCGGCGGCGAGCCGCGCGGCGACGTGCCCCTTCCCGGAGGCGTCGATCCCGCTGAGCGCGACCAGCAGGCTGCGCGCGGCCGGGGCCGCCCGGCGCAGCTCCACGATGCGGGCCACGATGCGGGCGACGAGCGGCGCGAGGGAGTCGGGGGCCTCGCCGGCGTCTTCCATCGTCCGTCGGATGCGCGCCGGCGCCACGGCGTTTCGGCGCCCTCTCGCGCTCAGCGGGGTCGCCAGCGCGTGGCGGCGAGGTAGGCGGCGGCGGCGCCCGCGAGCGAGAGCAGGAAGGGGGTCGTGCTCCCGCCGTGCTCCGCCGCCACGTACGTCACCAGGCCCGCGACGAGCGCGGCGCCGGCGCTCGGCGCGCCGCCGAGGCGCGTGAAGAGGCCCAGCACGAGGAGCACGAAGAGCCCTGCGCTGCCGAGGGCCGAGGCCTGCTCCACCAGGCCCGAGACGCTCTCGCTCGTCAGCGCCAGCGCGAAGGCGAGCAGCCCGAAGCCGACCACGCCGAGGCGCGCCAGGCGCACCTTGGCGCGCTCGGTGGGGGCCCGCAGGCGCGGCAGCACCAGGTTGTGGGAGAGCAGCGACGAGCAGACGAGCAGCGTGCTGTCGACCGTCGAGAGGATGGCCGAGACCAGCGCGCCCGCGAAGAGCGCGAAGCCGAGCGGTGAGAGGAAGCGCCGCGCGAGCTCCGGCAGGATGCCTTCACCATGGGCGAGCTCCGGGACCAGCGCGGGCCCGATCAGGCCGAGGAAGACCGGCACGGCGCCGACCAGCACGTACAGGCTCCCGCCGCCGAGGGCCGCGCCGCGCGCGACCGCGGCCGAGCGCGCGGCGCTGACGCGTACGACGAGCTCCTGGGCCACGACCGAGCCCAGCACGGGCACGCACCAGGTCTCGAGCAGGGCCAGCGTGCCCGTGTCCGCCGGCAGGAGCTCGACGCGCTCCGCCGCGCCCGCGAGGCTCGCCTGCCAGCCGCCGCCTGCGCCGACGACGCCCACCAGGATCACGCCCAGCCCCAGCAGCAGGCAGGCGCTCTGCAGGAGGTCGGTGACCGCGTCCGCCAGCAGCCCGCCCGCCGCCGTGTAGACGATCACCAGAGCCGTGGCCAGCGTGATGGCGAGCTCGAGCTCGATCTCGCCCGCGCTCGCCAGCACCTGCCCGAAGGCGCGGATCTGCGCCGCCGCCCACAAGAGCGAGGTCGGGATCATCAGCACCGCCGCGAGCTGCGCCACGCCGCGCGAGTAACGCCGCTCGAAGAAATCCGCCAGCGTCGTCAGGCGCAGGTGCCACAGCCTGCGCGCGAAGACGAGCCCGAGGAAGACGACGCACAGCCCGTAGGCGAAGGGCTCGGCCGTGCCGAGCGAGACACCCCCGTCGTAGGCCGCGCCGGCACCGCCCAGGCACGTCTCGGCGCCGAACCAGGTGGCGAAGATCGTCCCCGTGGCGAGCAGCGGCCCCATGCTCCGCCCCGCGACGAGGTAGTCGTCCTCGCTCTGGATCCGGCGCGAGATCCAGAAGCCGACCGCGAGCTGCAGCGCGACGTAGGCCAGGATCGCGAGGAGGAGCGGGCTCACGCGGGAACGTGAGGGTCGTGGGGGGCGGTGGGGGAGTCAACCGGGACGGAGAGCTCCAGCTCGAAAGCCGAGGGGTCCGACAGCGCGCACGGCCACGCTGCGGACTCGGCTCCGGTACCGCGGCCGGCCGGGCAAGGCCGGTCGAATCTGCCAGCAGTTGCGATGCCAGGAGGGTGCTCGGCCCGGCGGGAATCGCGCGGATTCGCTGCCACCGGCCTTCTTGCCGCGCGGTCGTCGGGTCGGAGCCTCCCCGGTCGCGCGCGCGGCCCTGCTACCCTCTACCGGTCATGAAGCGCCGCATGGGCACCTTCTGCGTCGATGCCGAGTTCGCCAGCCTCCACCGGCCGCAGGACTTCACGCCGGTGCCGCGCATGCTCGTGGACTCGGGCTCCGAGTACACCTGGATCCCCGAGCCGCTCCTGCGCGCGGCCGGGGTCCGTCCGGAGAAGAAGGACCTGGAGTTCGTGATGGCCAACGGGCGGACGATCACGCGCTCGGTCGGCTTCGTCATCCTGCGCTTCGAGGGCTTCTTGACCGTCGACGAGGCGGTCTTCGGCCAGCCGGGCGACCTCGCCCTGCTCGGCGCGCGCACGCTGGAGGGCTTCGGGGCGCGGGTGGATCCGCGCCTGAAGAAGCTGGTCGCCTCGGGGCCGCACCCGGCGGCGCTGGCGCTGG
>DASVAP010000001.1:0-17730 GCA_036376275.1 Planctomycetota bacterium
GAGGCGGATCGGCCCGATGATCTGGAGGTCGTCCTGCAGGGGAATCTCGCTCCCGACCTGGAGAGGAGCCCCTGGCGGACTTTGGCAGCAGAAGAAGCTCCCCTGGCCCCCCGACAGGCAGTTGCTCCACTGGGCTCCGCGGCCACCCTCGATCGTCGAGCCCGCGTGATAGAGCACTGCGCACGAGATGCCGATCCCACCGGGCAGTAGCGGGCAGTTCGAGGGATCGCAGTCCTGCGGCGTTGGCCACTGCAAGAACTGGAATCGGCCCATGTCGCCTCCCTGGACATGGGAGTCGAGCACGACGACCGTGCTGCCAGGCGCATTGATCCCTGGCGGAGGAGACCAGTGGGCCGGGTTTCCACTGCAGGTGTCGTCGATGTCGGTTCGACTCCCTTTCACGAAGGAGCGCTCCAGCACGATCAGGGAGACGCCCACGTCGATCGCGGAGTTCCCGTAGCCGAGTCCGCTCAGGCCTCCTGTCCAGTCGGGGGCGAGGATGCCCGAGTCGTAGATGTGCAGCTTCGAGAAGTTGCCGCCACTTATCCCCGGTGGGATTCGTGACGGGGCACCGAAGCCAGGGGGCACCCCGCCTCCCGTGGTGATCCCTGACAGAGTGACGTCTCCGGAGCCTTGTCCGAGGAGGATGATTGGTGGTGCCCACGGACCACAGTTGGGTAGCTCGACTGGGCAGGACCCACCGCCTGCCAGGACTGCCGGTGGATCGCCGATCAGCGTCACCGGCTTCCGAATCGTGATCGTGTCCCACGTCCCTCCCCTCACGATTACCACTCCTCGAGAGGGCGCCGCATCCAGAGCTTCCTGGATGGTGGCGAAGTCGCGCGGTACTTCGAGCACCTGCCCCCAAGCTCCGGAGCAGAGGGCAAGGCCAGACAACGCCAGGATCGTCAACCTGTGAGCGGAACGCATCTTTCCTCCATGGAGCTGAACGCGTCCAGCCGAACCCGGACGTCGGCTTTCATCGTACATCATGCACCGCCGGGCGACAGGGCCTCAGCCTCAGGGCTGCACCGTATTGAAGCGATAGCCGACTACTCCGTCGGGAAGGCGAAACGGAGACAGAGTGGAAGGCGCCGCTCTCGTGTCGGCGCAGAACAGATATGTCCCGGTCCGAGAACGAGTAAGGGCAGTCAGTTGAGCGGGGGCCGGCCCCGTGCACGCAGGCCCATCCGTCCCCAACTTCATTGCGCGCATCGCCGGCGGCGCCATCGGCTGCAGGACACAGGCAGTGTGCGGCCCTCCGGCGCCCCAACATCCTCAGCGGTCTTGGTGGACTAGCCACCAGGGCCTCACGACTTCGCGCGAGGCTACCGCCGACTTGTACACCCCTCGCGTCGACGGCTGCTTGCTGCCGGAGCTTGAGACTTCAGCCAGAGTCCAGAGCCTCGAGCTTGGTCTGGCCCCCGACTAGAACTGGGCCTCGGCTTCGACGTCCGAGGCCGAGAACAGCACCCGCTCAGATTCCGGCTAGACCGCGGCCGAGGCGAGCGCCGCAACTCCTTCCCAGGACGAGGAAAACGCCGCTCTCGTGGGCGCTGGGAAGGCGGAGGCGGAAGGATTCGAACCCTCGGTGCCTTGCGGCACAGCGGTTTTCAAGACCGCCGCAATCGGCCGCTCTGCCACGCCTCCGTGGGGGTCTCAGCATGGCGGAGACGTCAGCCGGCGTCCATGCGCTGGGGCGGAGTCCTTCGATGGACGCTGCGGCGCGCGCCGGGCTCGGGTGTGACGCGCGAAGGGCGCCCAGGAGCCAGGCCGGCTGGAGCGAGCTCGCGCGTGGTGCGGGAGCTCGCCCCGTGCGAGGCTCAGTTGAACGCGAAGGCCACCGCGAGCGCGTCGATCTCGGGCGAGAGGCCCGATTCCATGCTCGACAGGAAGCTGAGGCGCAGCTGGAGGTAGCGCGCGCCGTCGACGTCGTCGATCTCGTCCATCCACGTCGCGACGCCATTCAGGAACGTGACGCTGCCGTCGATCTGGCGGCCAGCCGCCGTGGCGGGCTCGCCGTACGCGTTCAGCGAGCCGGAGTCGAAGGGCGTGATGTCCGGGAAGAAGCCGGTTGCCCCGCGGTACTCGATCACGAGCTGCGTGCCGATGGGGTGCTGGTCCGAGGCGGGCAGCAGGACCGGATCGAGGAAGTCCGGGCGGTCGTTCCTCGTGTCGTACCAGGCCGTGTGCACGCGGCTCACGCGCGTCACGAAGTCCACCTGGCCGATGTAGAACGAGTTGTCTCCGGCCCAGGCGGTCCGGCGCCCGCCGTTGTTCGGGTTGAAGCCGCCCATCGGCGAGTCCTCGAGGTCCGGCTCGACGCGCACGGGAGCTCCGAGGCGGTTCGTACCGCCGGTCGAGTAGGAGCGGAAAGCGGGCAGGGCCGAGGAGTTGATGGCCAGCGAGATGTCCAGCGAGTTCAGGCCGATGCCCGTGGTCGACGGATAGCAGCGGTACTCCGCCAGCAGCGGCAGGCCGATGGAGGGCACCTGGTTCTGGACCGCGATCGTGCCCGACATGGCCTCGAGCATCAGCGTGCGCGAGGCCTCGATGCACAGCGGGATGCCCTCGCCGTTCGGGGCGGCGCGGGACAGGACGGCCGTGTCGCGCCAGAGGTAGCTCTGCAGCGGCCGCGAGCCGCGGTTGAGCGGGTAGGGCAGCATCAGGACGCCCGTGCTGGAGCGGAACACGTTCGCCTGGTTGAAGGAGTAGCCCAGCGCGCGCGGGTGCACGATCTTCTGCGGCGACAGCGGGTCGTTCAGGATGTTCGACACGAACTGTCCGCCCGAGCCCACCAGCCCCGAGAAGCGCAGCTCGGGGGTCAGGAAGCGGTTGTTGGTGCACTCGTCCGGCAGGAAGCGGCTGTGGGCCAGGCGGATCTCGAAGTTCTCGTAGAAGTCGCTGACCACCCGCCCGCCGATCGGGGCCCAGGAGAGCCCGATGACGTCGAGGTTGTACCTGGTCTCGTCGCGCACGTTCCAGCCCAGGTCGCAGTAGCGGTAGACCGTGTGCAGCTTGCTGCCCAGGGGCGAGAGCGGCGTCTGCACGCCGGGCGGGAAGGGGATCATGATCGAGGGCACCGGCTTGGTGCGGTCGGCCGTCACGCTCTGGAACGAGACCGGCCGCGGGCGGATCCGTCCGCGCGTGAAGTCGTAGAAGAACTGCCCGCGCAGGTCGCGTCCGCTGGCCGGCGGCATCTCCTCGATCGCGTTGAAGCGCAGCACCAGGCCCCCGTTCGCCGCCGGCGGCGCGGCCGGGTCGATCGAGAAGGTCACGTCCTCGGGCGCGTCCGGCAGGGGGTTGCCGGCCAGGTCCGTGATGCGCTTGAAGATCAGGTGGTACAGCTCGCCCGTCCCCTGGTGGCGCAGGGGCAGGAGCGGCCGCAGGGCGAAGCGGCGCAGGTCCACCGAGGCATCGACCGAGCACGGCACGACCGTCTCGGCCGTGTCGTCGAAGGAGGCGTCCCCGCGCACGAGCAGCAGCGTCTCGAGCGACGACACGGAGGCCGGATCCATGGGCTCGCTGAAGGTCACGGTGATCTCGGCCTCGGGATCGACCTCGTCCTGGGGCAGCACGCGCGGCGCGGGGCTGAAGGTCACCCAGCAGCCCGTGTCCACCGGCTTGGTCTCGTCGAAGCGCGTCAGGAGCTCGCCCGCACCGACCAGCTCGAAGCCCGAGCCGAGAGGGTCATCCAGCAGCGAGCGCACGCGCACGTTGCGCACGCGGGCGTTGAGGTCCGGCGCCCCGGCCTGGGAGCGCACCTCGATGAAGTTGCCCCCGACCTGGCAGATGTCCCCCGTGTTCGGGGCGTCGCGGCAGGGCGTGAGGAACAGCAGGTCCACCAGCCAGTCGAAGCCGTCCAGCCCGTTCGGGTCGGGGATGGCGGCCTCGATGCGGATCGGCCAGCTGCCCAGGATCGAGGGCGCGTTGATGTCCAGCAGGAAGCCGTTGTTCGTGTCCTCGACGTTGCCCGAGCGCATGGCGCGCACGACGTCGCGCGTCGGGCTCGTCAGGTCGACCGGCCCGTTGAGGTCGGGCGAGACGGTGGCCCCGGAGAGACCGCGCAGGAGCTCGAACTGGCCCGTGCCGAAGGAGGTGCGCGTCGGGATGCGCACCGAGGCGTTGGGCTGGGGCGAGGTCGGCTCGCTCTGCGGCAGGCCGTCCGAGTTCGGTACGAGCGGGATCGGGAAGGCGGCCGCCTCGACCTCCGAGATCGTGCAGTCGACGATCACGCGCGTCGAATGGAAGGCGTCGCCGATCACGCCCCCGTGGTTCTGGTCGAAGAAGATGCGGCCCTGGAAGGGCGTCGTGGGCGGATAGCCGACGCGCACCTTGAGCGTCGAGGGCAGGGCCGCCAGGGCGGCCGAGTCGTCGCGCAGGAGGTCGTCGAAGCGCAGCACGAGGGCCGAGTTGCGGGCCGTGAACGAGAACGGCGGGCTGGAGCTGCCGTCGTCGTGCTTGGGCACGATCGGGGACAGGCCGAGCTGGGCCTGGCGCAGGATCTCGGAGAACGTGTCGCGGCCGTCGTCCGGCGCCCCGCGCGTGCGGCGGATGACCAGGCGCACGCGCTGGGTGATCGGGTTCGTCGAGAGCGTGAACTTGTCGCCGTCGCTCTGGACCGCCTCGTTGATCGGGAAGTCGCGGAAGATCGGGGCGGTCGAGGGGTTCCCGTTCGCGTCCACGTCGTGCACGTCCACCAGGCGCGCCCAGAACATCTCCACCAGGCGCAGGCGGCTGGCCGTGCCGCCCTGGTGCGGGTCGGAGATGTAGACGCCGCCATCGGGCTTCTCGAGCTCGAGGCCCACCGTCTGACCGCCCCCGCCCCCTCCGCCGCCTCCGCAGCCGGCGGCGTAGCCCGCCAGGAGGGCCAGGGTGACGCTCAGGAACGGCCGGGGGGATCGAGAGCGAGGGGAGCGCATAGGGAGCCGCATGATAGGGAAGTAGCCTAGCCGGGGCGCCAGGTAGCAGGCCGCGAGGGGCCTGAAAATCGTTCCCGAACGGGGCCCCGCACGCCCCGTCCGACTCCCTTCTAGTCACCCGGAGCGGGTGGGTATCCGCGCGAAGCGGCCTCACCGGCCGCGAAGCCGGCTGCGGCGCTCAGGGAGCCTGCGTATCGGAGGCCTTCGCGAGGACCTCCTCGGCCACGCGGATCGGACACTTGGCGCGCAGGGCCAGGGCGATGGCGTCGCTCGGGCGCGCGTCGACCGCGATGGGCTCGGCGCCCGGCGTCTCGAGCCACAGGCGCGCGAAGAAGGTGTTCTGCTTGAGGTCCACGATCTCCACGGCCTGGAGGCGGGCGCCCAGCGCGGAGAGGACCGCGAAGGCGAGCTGGTGGGTCAGGGGCCGCTCGGGCTCGACCCCGTGCACCACGCGCTGGATCTCGGAGGCCTCGTTGTTCCCGATCACGATCGGGAAGCCGCGCGTGCCCTCCACCTCCGCCAGGACGATGAACTGACGCTCCTCGCCGTCGCGCAGGACGATGCGCGAGAGGGTCACGTCGATCATCCGCGGCGTCGCCATGGTCCCGCCGGAACCTAGCCCCTGGATGCCGGGCTGTCTACGTGACCCTCGCGCCGCGTGCGGCCGCGCTCGGCCAGCACGATGTGCTCGAGCGGCCCCTCCTCCTCCGCCAGGAGCCAGGCGCTGGCCGTCTCGTCCGCCCACCCGCAGGCCAGGCAGCGCAGTCCGTGGGTCGCGTCGGGCGAGCGCCGCGCGAGGGCGTCCTGGCCGCAGGCGGGACAGCGCCGCTCCGCCCGGGCCGGGAACAGGGCGCTGACCAGCACCCAGCCGGCCGGCACGATCCCCAGGGCCAGCGCGACCGCGCCGAACCAGGCCGAGGACCCGCCGCGCACCAGCAGCACGCCCACCAGCACGGCCGCGAGCATCAGGCCCGGCACGAGCCACGCCAGCAGGGCCTTTCCCGCACGCATCGGACACCAGGCTACCGGTTGGCGCCCGCTCCCGGATCTACAATCGCCGGCCTGCCATGGGTGATGCGAGCGCGAGCGGCTACCCGGACAACCCGGTCGTGGTGCGCGTCCTGCGTGGGGGCGTGATCGAGTCGGTGCACCGTGGCGCCTGGTGCCTGGTGGACGGCGACGGGCGCGTCCTGGCCGGGGCGGGCGACGGCGAGCGCGGCGTCCACGTGCGCAGCTCGATCAAGGCGCTGCAGGCCCTGGCGCTGCTCGAGAGCGGCGCGGCCGAGCGCTTCGGGCTGGAGGAGCGCGAGCTGGCCCTGGCCCTCGCCTCCCACGGCGGTGAGCCGGACCACACCGCGCTGGCGCAGAGCGTCCTGGCGCGGCTCGGGCTCGGCCCCGAGCACCTGCGCTGCGGGGCCCACGCGCCCTTCGAGGCGCGTGCGCGGGCCGCGCTGGCCGCGCGCGGCGAGGCGCCCAGCGCGCTGCACAACAACTGCTCGGGCAAGCACGCCGGGTTCCTGGCCCTGGCGCTGCACCTCGGCGACGCGCCCGAGCGCTACCTCGAGCCGGACTCGCGCGCGCAGACGCTCGTGCGCCGCACGCTGGCCGAGCTGGCCGGGGTCCCGGAGCGCGCGCTCGTGCCGGCCCTCGACGGCTGCAGCGCGCCGACCTACCGGCTGCCGCTGCGCGCCCTGGCGGGCGCCTTCGCGCGCCTCACGAACCCGGACGGGCTCGCGCCCGCGCGCCGCGCCGCCGCCGCGCGCCTCACGGGGCTCGCGGCTTCCCATCCGGTCCTGATCGGCGGCAGCCGCGGGTTCCTCGACACCGAGCTCCTGCGCGCGAGCGGCGGCCGGCTCTTCCCGAAGATCGGGGCCGAGGCGGTGCACGCGCTGGGCGTGGTCGGCGGTGGGCGCGCGCTGGCGCTCAAGGTCGACGACGGCGGCGCGCGCGCGCTGCCGATGCTGGTCGTGGGCCTGCTCGAGGCGCTCGGGCTGGCCCGCGCCGAGGAGCTCGCGCGCCTGGCCGAGTGGCGCGCCGGTCCGCTCACGAACGTCGCCGGCCTCGAGGTCGGCCGCACCGAGGTCGTCGTGCCCGTCCCCGCGCACGCCTGATGGACGCGCCCCCGCGACCGCCGCCGCGCCTGGCGCGCACGGCCCACAAGGGCGACGCGGGGCGCGTGCTGTGCCTGGCCGGCAGCGCGGCCATGCCCGGGGCCGCGATCCTGTGCGCGCGCGCGGCCCAGCGGGCCGGCGCGGGGCTGGTGGCGGTCGGGTGCCTCGACGCGCTGCTGGCCACGGTGCTGCCGCCGGCGGCGCCCGAGGCGGTACTGGTCGACCTGTGCGAGGCCTTCGAGCTGGGCGGACGCGTGCGCCCCGGCGCCGCCGAGCGCCTGCGCGCGCGCGCGCCGCACGCCGTGCTGGTCGGGCCCGGTCTCGGGGACGACGCGCGCACGCGTGCGCTGCTCGCGCTCGTGCTGGAGACCTTCGACGTGCCGCTCGTGCTCGACGCGGACGCGCTCAACGCCCTGGACGGCGAGCCCGAGCGCCTGCGGGCGGCGCGCGCGCCGCTGGTCCTGACGCCGCACCCGGGCGAGGCGGCGCGCCTCGCCGGCCGGGCGCTGCCCGAGGACGACGCGGGCCGCGCGGCGGCCGCGCGCGAGCTCGCCGCGCGCTCCGGCGCGATCCTGTGCCTCAAGGGGCACGGGACGGTGGTGGCCGAGCCGGGCGGCGCGACCTGGCGCAACCCGAGCGGCAACGCGGGCATGGCCACGGCCGGCGCGGGCGACGTCCTGGCCGGGATCCTGGCGGCCTACCTCGCGCTCGTGCGTTCCGGCGCCGACCCCGCCTGGACTCCGGCCGCGGCGGCGCGCGCGGCGGTGTACGTGCACGGGCTGGCGGGGGACCTCGCGGCCGAGGCGCGCGGGGAGCGCGCGCTGATCGCCTCCGATCTCGTCGAGGCGCTGCCGGCGGCCCAGCGGCGCTTCGAGGGAGCATGAGGTGCGCCGGGCTCGTCGCGCTGCTCCTCGCGGCGGCGCACGAGGACGAGGCCGTGGCGCGCGAGTGGCAGGTGCGGGCGCGCGCCCGCGCGCCGGGCGCGCAGGCCGCCGAGCTGGCCGCCGACCTGGGCGCGCCGCGCTGGCGCACGCGCGCGGCCGCGCTCGACGCCCTGCAGCGCTCCGCCGCCGCGCTCCGGCCCTGGACGCCCGCACAGGCCGAGGCCGTGCTCGCGGCTGGCATGGACGGGCACCCCAACGTGCGCGCGCGCGCGCTCGACGCGGCCGGCGCGGCCGGGCTCGCGCTGCCCGACGAGCTCGCCGCGCGCCTCGCGCGCGATCCGGTCGGCAGCGTGCGCCTGGCCCTGGCGCGCGCGCTGGAGCACGCCGCGACGCCGGTGCGCGCCCCGCTGCTCGCCGCGCTGGCGCTGGATCTCGATGCGCGCGTCGCCGCCGCGGCGCGCCACGCGCTGTGCGGCCTGGCGACGGAGGAGCCCGGCGTGGGCGCGGCGCGCCTCGCGGTCCTGGCGCGCGCCCGACAGGAGGGCCGCGAGCCCTTCCTGCGCTTCGTCGCGGGGCTGGCCGAGGCGCCGGCGGACGCGGAGCTGCTCGGGACGGCGCGCGCGACGCTCGCCGACGACGAGGAGGCGCGCGGCTGGATCGAGGTGCTCGCCCTGGCCTGGGGCCTGCCCGCGGAGGCGCCGCGCGTCGCGCGCCTGGCGCGCGCCGAGGCCGCCTGGGACGGCGCCGGGGCGCGCCTGCTCGAGCGCGCCGGACGCGCGCCCGACCCGGAGCTCGCCCCGGCGCTGTGCGCCGCGCTGGCGGACCTCGCGCCGGGCGTCGCGCGCCGGGGCCTGGTGGCGCTGCTGGTCGAGGGGCTCGAGCCGGAGGCGCCGGCCTTCCTCGCCGCCCGAGCGCTCGACGCGGCGCTGCTCGCGGAGTGCCTCGCAGCGCTCGGTCTGCGGCGCGATGCGTGGCGCGACGCGGAGTGGGCCCCCTGGGTCGGCGCGGAGGTGCCCGTGAGCGTGCGCCGCGCTTGCCAGGAGGCGCTCTCGGGGGCCTACGCGCGCAGCGCCGATCCGGGCGCGGGGCGCGGTCTCCTCGCGCTGCTCGCGGATCCGGAGCCCGAGCTCTCCGCGGCGGCCTTCGAGTCGCTGTGCGCGGCGCGCGCGTCCGGCGTCGACGACGGAGCGGCGCTGCGTGCGGCCTTCGCGCCCCTCTCGCGGGAGGAGAAGCTGCGCCGCGCGGCCCTCTTCACGCGTGCGCGGCCCTTCCCGGAGCTGCGCGCGGAGTGGCTGGCGCTCGGCGCCGCGGGCGGCGTGGCGCGCGCGACGGCCTGCGAGCTGCTGGCGGGCTTCGAGGGCGACGCCGGGGTCGTGGCGGCGCTCTCCGGCTGGCTCGCGGCCGACCTGGCGGCCTTCGCGGCGGGCGCGGCCGAGCACGAGGGCCTGGTGCAGGCCGAGCTGCGCGCGCTCTCGCGCGCCAGCCAGGGCGCCGCGCGCGACGAGCTCGCGGACGCCCTGCGGACCGCGCTCGGGCGCAGCACCGAGATCGGCAAGGTCGCGGCGGCGGCCCTCGGACGTAGCGCCGAGGGGCGCGCGCGCCTGGGCGCGCTGCTCGCGAGCGGCGCGCTGGCGGCCGACGCCGACCGGCGCACGCGCATCGAGGTCTGCCTGGCGCTGGCGCGCGCGGCCGAGCCGGAGCTCCGCGAGCCGGCCGTGGCCCGGCTGCTGGCGGACCACGCGCACGCCGCCTGGGACCTGCGCCAGCGCATGCTCGAGGCGCTGGCGGAATCCCCCAGCCCGGCGGCGGAGGCGGGGCTGCTCGCGCTCGCCGCGCGCGCCGAGCTGGAGCCGGTCGAGCGCCTGACGCTGGCCACGCTGCTGGCACGACGCGGCGGCGCGCGCGCGAGCGCGGCCCTGGCCGAGCTGGCGCGCGCGGCCCACGACGTCGATTCGCGGCGCGTAGCCGTGGCCGGGCTGGCGGGCCTCGGTGCGCGCGAGCGGCTGGACGAGCTCGCAGAGGCGCTGGCGGCCGGCGCACTGCCGGGCGGGGCCGCGGAGCTGGCCCTGCTGGCCGACGACCTCCTGCTCGCCCGCGCGCGCCTCGCGCCGGGGACGTGGGTCTGCGCGGAGTGGCTGCGCGCGCCCGTGGAGCGCGCCGCGCAGGACCTGGCCGCGCGCTTCCAGGGCGAGGAGCGGCCGGCGCCGGAGTTCGAATGGCGTCACGAGCTGGAGCTGGCGCGCGTCCTGGCGGCGGGTGGCGTGCTCGACGCGTGCCTCGCGGACCTCGCGCGGCCCGAGCGCCTCGACGGGCGCCTGCTGGTCGCGCTGGGCGAGACGGCGCGCGCCGCGGGACGCGCAGCGCCGGCCGACGAGCTCTATGCGCTGGCGACGATCGCGCTGCTGGGCGAGCGCGACCCGCCGCGCGAGCGCCTGGCCTGGGTGCTGGCGCGGCGCCTCGGCCTGGCGCGCGCCGCGGGGGACGCCGAGCGCGTCGCGACGCTCGCCCCGCGCGTGGCCTCGGCCCTGCGCGCCGGCGCGCTGAGCGGGGCCCAGCGCGAGGCCTTGGACGGCTCGCGCTGATGGGCCGTCACTCGCGCAGGCGTGGCCGGATCCACTCGACCACCAGCGACATCATCTCGTCCGTCGTCAGCGGCCCGTCCTTGACCCACGCGTGCGGATCCGGGTTGACGGGGTTGGCGGGCGAGTTGTCGTAGGTCGCGGTCACGCGCACGCGCGAGCCGCCGGGCGCGAAGCGTGGCGTGCGGAAGACGTGGTTGAACTGCCAGTCCTGGTCCCAGGCGGGGATGTCGATCAGGCGCTCCTGCGTGCCGTCCGGGCGGAAGAGCTCGGCCACCATCGACTTGCCGCGCAGGTGCATGTGCGGCGTCAGCGAGCGCAGGAGCACGTCGTGCTGGATCGGGTACTCCTTCGTGAACGTGACGTCGCTCGCGAGCGGCGGGATGGCGATGTCGACGTTCCAGAAGTTGCGGCTCTCGGCCACCAGCTCCGGCGGGCCCTTGGCCAGCACGATCCCGAAGCTCGTCTGGTCCTCCACGGCCGTGCCGCTCGGCGTGTAGTGCATGTCGAAGCGCAGCCGGGCGCCCTTCGGCAGGAAGCGCGCGATGCCGTCGGGGTAGCTGCGCGGGCCCTTGCCCGGCAGGTAGCCGAACAGGAAGGTCCAGCCGGTGTTGGGCGAGTCGCCGAAGGGCAGGAGCGCGGAACGCAGCGCGCGGCGTGGCTCGAGCGGCGCCTGGTAGCTGACCGTCACGTGGTGCACGACCTGGCGCGCGCCCGGACGCACCTCCAGGCGCTGGATCCACAGGTCCTCGGCCACCTCGGGCGTGACCTCGAAGTAGCGCTGCTCCACCAACCCCTCGGCCGGGACGAGGTAGGGCTCCCTCATGCGGAAGACCAGGTCCGGCGTGCCGATGCGCCAGCCGTCGGGGTAGGCGTAGGCGAGCGGCGTCTCGCGCGCGTCGCCCTCCGGTGCGCCGGCCTCGATCCAGGCGAGCAGCGTGGCCTTGTCGGCCTCCGACAGGCGCCGGTCGTTTGCCCACGGCCCGGTGTCGTCGGCCGCGAACCAGGGCGGCATGATCCCGTCCTCGACCACGAGGCGCACCATCGCCTTGCGGCCCTTCGCCTGCGCGTGGCTCTCGAGCGCGAAGGGCGCGACGCCGCCCGTGCGGTGGCACTCGACGCAGTTGTCGCGCAGGATGCGCGCGACCTCGCGGTGGTAGGTGGGGGCAGCGCTCTCCATCGGCGGCGCGGCCTCGATCCCGAGCAGGCAGCCGGGCGCGCTGGTGGCGGCGACGAGCACGCGCTGGCGCGCCAGCGTCTGCTCCAGCGCGTCCGCCAGGTACGCGTGCCGCCGCCCCGCGCGCTGGACGCCGCGCCCGACCTGGTCGTCGATCGCGCCGCGGTAGACCAGGGTGCGCGCGCCGTCGAGCAGGAAGACCTCGGTCGTCGTCACGGCTCCCAGGGCCGCGCCCAGGCCCTGCTCCGGGTCGTGCACGTTCGGCCCGTCGAAGCCGTGGGCCGCGGCGTCGGCGCGGATCTCCTCCGGCGTGTTGTGCGGCGACAGGTTGAGGAACAGGAAGGCCACGCCGCGCGCGCGGAACTCCTCCTCGGTGCGCGCCAGCACCGGCGCCGTGCGCTGCGACACCGGGCAGCCGACGTCGCGCACGGCGATCACCAGGGGCTGGCCGGCGAAGTCGGAGAGCTTCTTGCGCGCGCCGTCGAGCGTGCGGAAGGCGAGGTCCGGCACCAGCCGGCCGACGTTCGTCGTGCGCGCGTCGAGCTCCGCCGCCGCCTCCTCCAGCGGCCCGCGCAGGCGCGCCTCGGACTCGGCCGGAGTCGGCGCCGGGCGCCCGCAGGCCCCGGCAGCCAGGACGAGGCCCGCGGCCAGGCCCAGGCGCGCAGGGGGAGCCGGGGAGCGCGGGCGAGTCACGTCGCCCTCTTTCGGCCGGGCCGCGGGGCGCCCTGCAGGCCTCGCGGCGGCCCTGGGCGGCCCCGGCTCGCGTGAGGGGCCAGTCCGGCTCGCTCCCCGCGGCTTTTTCCGCCATCCCGGGCGCAGGCCCTTCCGGGGCCGCGGCCGATCAAGGGGGCCGTGGAAGCCCGCCGCCTCGAGCCCGACCTCGCCGTGATGCACGGCCAGATGCACACGCTGCGCCTCCTGGAGGGCAAGAGCGCCGCACCCGAGACGCGCGCCCTCTCGCTGCGCGCCTGGATCCTGCTCTTCGGCTCGCTGTCCTTCTCGGGCGGCCACGGGATCTTCCTCTTCACCGCGCTGACGCGCCTGGCGAAGCTCCCCGGCCGCGGCGAGCTGGGTGAGGGCTTCGAACTCGTCGTGCTGGGCTGGTTCCTCGCCGCCGCGCCGCTCGCCCTCCTGGCCGCCTTCCTGCGCCGCCGCTTCCTCGCGCTGACCGGCCTCACCGCCTGGTCGCTGGCCTCGGCCGTCTTCACCGCGACGCTGGTGGCCTTCGGCTGGTACCTGCACGCGGTGGCGCTGGCCTGAGGGGCCTGAGCACGCGAGACTGCTCGGCGATGGACGCGAGCAGCGCCCCGGCGGTCTCCTTCGTCATCCCCGCCTACGACGAGGAGCTGCTGCTGCCGCGCACGCTGGCCGCGCTCCGCGCCACGGCCAGCGCGCTCGGGCTCGCGCACGAGATCGTGGTGGCCGACGACGCCTCGAACGATCGCACGGCCGCCGTGGCCGCGGAGGGCGGGGCGCGCGTCGTGCGCGTCGAGCACCGCCAGATCTCGGCCACGCGCAACTCCGGGGCGCGCGCGGCCGCGGGAGACCTGCTCGTCTTCGTCGACGCCGACACGATCGTCCCGCTCGGCCCCCTGGCTGGCGCGCTGGCGGTGATCGCGGCGGGGGGCGTGGCCGGCGGCGCGACCTGCGTCTTCGACGGCACGATCCCGCGCTGGGCGCGCCTCGTCCTGCCGCCCATGCTGACCCTCTATCGCTGGGCGCGCCTCACTCCGGGAGCGTTCCTGTTCTGCACGCGCGAGGCCTTCGAGGCGGTGGGGGGCTTCGACGAGCAGGTCTTCGGCGGCGAGGAGGTCCTGATGGCGCGTGCGCTCGATCGCTTCGCGCGCCGCCGCGGCCAGCGCTTCACGATCGTCCGCTCGCCGGTCGTCACCTCGGCGCGCAAGCTGCGCGCCTACCGCGCGGGCGAGCTGCTGGGGACAATCGCGCGCGCCGCCCTCGGCGGCCGGCGCGCGGCGCGCTCGCGCGCGGGCTTCGAGCTGTGGTACGGGCCACGCAGGGCCGATCCCGCGGGCGTTCCGGCGGCGCCGCCGCTCGCGAAGCTCGGGGAGTGAGGCGCGCGGGAGCCCGCCGCGCGAAGCACCGAGCCGCTGACACCTGGAGCGTCAGGGCGCGTGCTCGCCCTCGTCCTCGCCGCCGCCGTAGCCGAGGGCCGAGAGCTCGCCGGTGAGCTCGGGGTCGAGCTCGAGCGCGCTGGCCTGCAGGCCGAGGAGCGTCTCCGGCGGCGTGTACCAGCCGCGGCGCTGGAGCTCGGCGAAGAGCGCGTTCACGTCCGCGGCGCGCTCGGCGGCGAGGTTGGTGCGCTCGCGCGGGTCGCGCACGAGATCGTAGAGGTGCGCGAAGGGGCGCGCGGCACCGTCGTCGGGGAAGATCGGCGGGATCGGGTGCAGCGTCGGGAGGTCGTTCTCGCGCCGCAGGAGCTTGGTGCGGCCGTCGGAGAGCCCGCGCCATTGCCAGCAGGGCTTCTGGTCGCCCCCGACCTCCATCGGCGCGGGGCGGTCGGCCGTCTCGCGCCCGGCGACCATCGGGAGCAGGCTCTCGCCCTGCAGGCCGGGCAGGGCGCCGGGGAGCCCGACGAGCTCGAGGATCGTCGGGCAAACGTCCATCAGGCGCACCTGGCTCGCGACGCGCGCGGGCGCGAGGTCCGGGGCCCACAGGAGCAGCGGGACGTGCACGAGCTCCTGCCACAGGGCGTGGCTGTGGCCGAGGTTGCCGTGCTCGTAGAACTCCTCGCCGTGGTCGCCGGAGACGACGATCACGGTGTTCGGGTGCTCGCGGCGCACTTGCTCGAGGAAGGCGCCGAGCTGGTGGTCGATCGCCAGCAGCTCCTCGTCGTAGCGCGCCACCAGGCTCGCCAGGCGCTCCTCGGTCAGGTTCGCCTCGGAGCGCTTGCCGGTCATGTAGTCGTGCACGATCGGGCCGGTGAGCTGCAGGTCGCTCGGGGCCGTGTCGAAGCGCCCGGCGAACTCCGGCGGCGGCTCGAACGGGTAGTGCGCGTCCATCACGTGCACGTACAGGCAGAACGGGCGCGACGCGTCGCGCTGCTCGGCGAACCAGGTATCCACGTCGGCCAGGATCTCCGGCAGCTCGCCGCAGCGCTCCGGGCAGCAGGGCTCGTGGAAGTAGTCGCGGAAGTGCTCCGCCCCCTGGTCGAAGCCGATCGGCGGCGTGATGTTCGGGTTGTCGGACCACATCGCCGTCTGCCAGCCCTTGCCGTGCAGGAGCTCCACGAACGTGGTCAGGCGCGGGTTGAGGCGGAAGGCGCGCACCGGCTTCTCCGGGATCGCCTGGGAGACCGCGTGGTGCCTCGAGGGCGTGAGGCCGGTCAGGAGCGTCGCCACCGAGGGCTTGGTCCAGGACGACTGCGCCATGGCGCGCTCGAAGACCACGCCCTCGGCCGCCAGGCGGTCGAGGCTCGGCGAGACGTCGCGCTCGTAGCCGAGGAAGCCGGTGTGGTCCGCGCGCCAGGTATCGATCAGGATGAAGAGCACGTTGGGTGCCTGGCGCGCGGGAACGGGACGCGTGCCGCGTGCGACGACGCCCGGCAGCACGAAGGCGCCGAGGAGGGCGAGCACGACGGACAGCGGGTGAGCGAGGAAGCCGAGGCGCACGCGCGCGCCGAGCGCGGCCAGCGCGGAGACGCGGCGGGCCGCCAGCACGAGCACGAAGGCGGCACCGGCGGCGACGAGGGCCGGGAGGAACGCGCGCACGCCCGCCAGGCGGTCGAGCGCGAGCCACTCGAGCCCCAGGGCCGCCCAGCCCTGCACGCGCGCCTCGCGCCAGGTGATCCAGCCCGCCAGGCCCAGCGCGGCCAGCGCGAAGACCGTGGCGGCGGCCAGCAGGGCCTGCACCAGCGTCGGGCGGGGGACGGCGCTCACGGGACCCCTTATCGGCACGGAGCCGCGCCGGATGGACCCTTCCGGGGGTCCCGGCGGCTCACTCCGGCTCGCGGAACTGCAGCGCGTGGAGGCGGGCGTAGATCCCGTTCTGGGCCAGCAGCTCGGCGTGCGTGCCGGACTCGCGCAGCTTGCCCTTGTGCATCACCAGGATCCGGTCGGCGCGGCGCACGGTCGAGAGGCGGTGGGCCACGACCAGCGCGCTCTTCTCGCGCAGGAGCGCGTGGGTGGCGGCCTCGATGCGCGCTTCGGTCGCCGAGTCCACGCTGGCGGTGGCCTCGTCGAGGATCACGAGCCCCGGGTTGCCGGCCAGGGCGCGCGCGATGGCGACCAGCTCGCGCTCGCCGGTCGAGAGGGTCGCGCCGCGCTCCGCCAGCTCGGTCTCGAGGCCCTGCGGCAGGCGCTGCACGAAGTCGCTGGCCGTGCTGGCCTCCAGGGCGCGCGCGAGCGACTGCGGGGTCACCGCGGAGCGCCCGAGCTCGAGGTTGTCGCGCACCGTGCCCGTGAACAGGAAGTCCTCCTGCAGCACCAGGCCGAGCTGCGTGCGCAGCGCGAGCGGGTCGAGCTCGCGCAGGTCGATCCCGTCGATCGTGATGCGCCCGGCGGTCGGGTCGTAGAAGCGCAGCAAGAGGTTGACGATGGTCGACTTGCCGGCGCCGGTCGCGCCCACCAGCGCCACCGTCTGGCCGGGGCGGATCTCGAAGGAGAGGTCGGAGAGGATCGGGACGCGCGGGTCGTAGGCGAAGGTGACGTGCTCGAAGCGCACGTGGCCGCGGAAGGGCACGGGCAGCGCGCGCGGCGCGGCGGCCGGCTCGACCTTCGGCGCGGTGTCGAGGATCTGGAAGATGCGATCGGCCGAGGCGAAGGCCGACTGCAGGATGTTGTAGCGCTCGCCCAGCTCGCGGATCGGGCCGACGAAGACCTGCAGCCAGAACCAGTAGAGGATGAAGTCGCCCGGCGTGACGGCCCCGGCCAGGATCGCGTGCCCGCCGCGCCACAGGACGCTGGCCTGGATCAGCACCGTGAACCAGGCGATGATCGGGAAGAACAGCGCGAACAGGAAGATCGTGCGGAAGTTCGCGTCGCTGTAGGCCGTCAGGTGCTCGCCGAAGCGCGCCGAGACGCTGTCCTCGCGCCGGAAGACGGTCACGACGCGGATGCCCGACAGGACCTCCTGCAGGTAGCCGTTCATGCGCGCGAGCCGCGCGCGCACCGCGCCGTGGGCGCGCCGCGCCCCGCCGCGGAAGACCAGGCTGACGGCCACCAGGATCGGCGAGAGGGCCAGGGTCAGGAGCGCGAGCGGCGGGCTGACCGCGAAGAGCAGCACCAGCACGACCACCACCTTGAGCAGGTCGAAGAGCAGCACGATCAGGCCCGAGGTGAAGAGCTCGTTCAGGTTCTCGACGTCGCTCGTCACGCGCGTGACCAGGCCGCCGGTCGGGTGGCGGTCGAACCAGGCCAGGTCCAGGCGCTGGAGGTGCGCGAAGAGGTGCGTGCGCAGGTCGTGCACCACGGCCTGGCCCGTGCGGGTGAGCTGGCGCGACTCGAGGAAGCGGAAGAGCGCCGCGCCCAGCACGATCACGAGATAGCCGAGGCCCCAGCCGAGCAGGGCGCGCAGGTAGGGCGTGGTGTCGAGCTCGCCGCCCTCCAGCTCCGCGCGCGCCTCGTTCGCCGCGCGCACCGGGCCGTCGATGGCGTGCTTCAGCATCCACGGCCCCCCCAGCTCGAGCGCGAACAGCACCGTCAGGATCGCGAAGCTCAGCACGAACTGTGCGCGGTGCGGGCGCGCGAAGCGCCACAGGCGCGCGAGCACGGCGCTGTCCCAGGCCTTGTGGGCCACGACCTCGGGCTCGGCCGCCGGGCTCACAGCACCTCCAGCTCGGCGCTCATGCGCTGGCGCTCCCAGGTCTCGCGGTACCAGCGCGAGCGCTCGAGCAGCTCCTCGTGCGTCCCCAGCGCCTCGGTGCGGCCCTCGCGCAGCACCAGGATCTGCTCGGCCGCGCGCACCGTCGCCAGGCGGTGGGCCGCCACCACCACCGTGCGCCCGCGGCCGGCGCGCCTCAGGCTCGCCAGCAGGCGCGCCTCGGTCTCCGTGTCGACCGCCGAGAGGGCGTCGTCGAGGATCAGGACGCGCGGGTCGCGC
>DASVAP010000007.1:0-5336 GCA_036376275.1 Planctomycetota bacterium
AAGCACGGCGGCTGGGACGCGCGCGTGCCGGACGTCTACTCGTCGGGGCCCGACTTCGACGGCTGGCTCGGGACGGGTGCCGTTTCAGAGCGGCGGCTGGCGGCGCCGCGCACCTGGCTGCTGCGGCTCGGCTGGCGTCGACACGGCCTCATCGCGCTCCACGAGCGTCCGGCGCGCGCCGCATGACCCTCCGCGAGCGCGCGAAGCGCGCGCTCCGGACCGCCTGGCGCCCTTCGAGAGCTCGACCGCACGGCGCCAGCGGGCCGGACGAGCGGGTCACGGCCGAGGGCGGGGCCCCAGGGGGCGAGCCCCACGCACCCAGAAAGCCCCCGCCCCACACGAGAGCCCGACTCCCCGAGAAGGGAGAAGGAGCCTGAAGCCTCCGAGATCCTCCCGCCCCTTCCCTCCCACTCCGCGCTTCCGCGCTCTCCCCTCCCTCAGGCCCGCGCCGGCTCCGCAGCCGCCTTGGCCTCGGCTGCACGACCCGCCGCCAGCCGCTTCTGGAACAGCGCCAGCCTCTCCCGCGCGACCTTGCTCTTCTTCACCAGCCACTCGGCGTTGCGGAAGGCCGTCGGCGAGACTTGCTTGCGGAAGGCCGCGAGGTGCGGCTCGATCTTCGCGTAGAGCAGCAGCCCCTCGGCCGTGTTCTCCGCCAGAAAGTCGGCCGGCACGACCTCGTGGCGCGCGAAGCCGAAGGCCATCTCGAAGTAGCTCGAGACCTGGCGCCAGGCGGCGTTGCGAGGATCGTCGGGCTTCGTGATCGCGACGATGTCCTCCAGGCTGCGCGGCTGCCAGCCGGCGATCGTGCGGCGCGACTCGCGCATGACCGGCTCGCGGCGCAGGTCGTAGAGGCGGAGGACGAGCTCGGCGTCGGCGTGGCTGGGCTTCTTCTTGGCCATGGTGGTGGTCTCGGTGGCGGACGGAGGGCCGCGGAGTGTATCAGCCCCCCCCGGGCGGCCCGTTTTTCTGCGTCTCGGTGCATCATCTCGGGCGTCAGCCGTGTTCCTGGAGGCGACCCTTCCCGGAGCACCCTCCATGGACACCTCGCTCGACCAGGTCCTCCTCCAGCACGGCCAGTTCGTGCAGTCCCTCGCGCGCAGCCTGCTGCGTGACGCGCACCTGGCCGAGGACGTGGCCCAGGAGACGTGGGCGCGCTTCGTCGAGCGTCCGCCTGCGGCCGGCGGCAGCCTGCGCCACTGGCTGCGCACGGTCACGCGGCACCTGGCGTCGAACGCGCGCCGCCGCGAGGGGAGCCGCGCGCGGCGCGACGAGCGCGCGGCGCGGCCGGAGGCGCTGCCGGCGGCCAGCGAGGAGCTGGTGCAGGGCGAGGACCTGCGCCGCGTGATCGAGGCGGTGCTGACCCTCGACGAGCCCTACCGCTCGACGATCCTGGCGCGCTACTACCAGGGCCAGGACGCCCAGCGCATCGCGACGCAGACCGGCACGCCACTCGCGACCGTGCGCAGCCGCGAGCAGCGCGCGCTGAAGCTCCTGCGCGAGCGCCTCGAGCGCCAGCTCGGCGGCGGCTCGGCCTGGGCCGTGATGCTCGGCCGGCTGCTCGAGCCGGGCGCACCGGCGGCGGCCGTCCCGGCCAGCACGCTGGCGGCCGACTGGGCCGTGCGCGCGGCCTGGCTCGCGGTCGGCGTGGCGGCGGTGGGCGTCGGCTGGCTGGCGCTCGAGCGCCGCGGAGCGCGCGACGCGGCCGAGACGATCGCGCTCGTCGCCACCGCCGAGCCCGTCCCGGTCGAGCCCGAGCCGGCCGCGACGCTGGCCTCGACTCCGGAGCCGGTCGGCGGAACGCGCGTCGCGGCGGTGCTCCCGACCGCGAGCGGCCGCGCGAGCGCGAGCACCTCACGTTCCGGCTCGTCGGGCTCCTCCGGCGGCAGTGCCTCGATGCAGGCGAGCCAGGCCGAGCTCCGCGGCCGCTTCGTGCTCCCCGGCGGCGCGCCGGCGGTCGGCGCGACCGTCGCCGTGCACGGCTGGACCGCGAACGAGGAGCGCGAGCTCCAGTACGGCGTGCCCGAGTCGTGGCAGGACCCGAGCACGACGACCGACGCCGACGGACGCTTCACGCTGCACTTCGACCCGCCGCGCGCCTTCCAGTTCGTGCTCGACGCGAAGCTCCCCGGCCACGCCGGGGCTTCGTGGCGCTGGGGCGAGATCTTGCCCGGCGTCGTGAAGGACCTGGGCGAGGTCCTGCTGCCGGTGGGCGGGATCCTCGAGGGCCGCATCGTCGACCGCGACGGCAACGAGGTGGCCGGCGAGTGGCACGTCTACGCCGACTCGCTCGTGACCGCCAGTGGCGAAGGCCGTGACAGGAGTCGCGTGTCCGCCGCGGTGGAGCCGGGCACGGGACGCTTCCGGCTCGTCGACGTCTGGCCCGGCCCGACCGAGCTCAAGGCCTACTCGCGCATGACGAACTGGGTGCGCGGCACGCGCGCCACGGCCACCTCGGGCGAGGTGGTCACCGCCGACATCGTGTACACGGGGCCCGACAACTCCCGGCGCATCACGGTCACGACCTCGTCCAGGCCGTTCCACGTGATGGGCAATCCGGAGGAGGGCTCGCTGCGCCTCAGCGGTCCAGGCATCGAGCCGCGCACGGCGCACCAGGTGGAGGGCTCGGCCTCGACCTACTCCTTCGAGGACCTGCCGCCGGGCACCTACACGCTCGAGCACGTCGATCCGCGCTACCAGTCCTGGCAGAAGGCGGGCGTCACGCCCGGCACGGCCGTGTGGGCCGATCTCGTGGGCAGCTCGGCCCTCGCGCTCGACGTGCGCGGTCCCGACGGCGCCGCGCTGGAGCGCTACGCGGTGCGCGTCGCCTTCCGCAACGTGAACTTCTACCCGCGCGAGTTCCAGGTGCACGACGGCCAGACGGCGCTCGCCGGAGGCCTGGTGCGCGGGATGTTCGCGGGCGACTACACGATCACGGTGCTGGCCGACGGCCTGGGCTCACGCACGGCGGAGGTCGCCGGGCTGGCGCCCGGCGAGACGCGCGGGCTGGTCCTGGCCTTCGACGCCCAGTCGCGCTGCGAGCTGGCCGGGCGAGTCGTGCGCTCCGACGGGACGCCCGTCGCCGGCGTCGAGGTCCTCCTGCTCCAGAGGGCCCAGGTCGACGATTCCGCGACGAGCCCGGTGCTGCGCAAGAACTCGATGACCAGCAACCCGGAGACCTGGCGCCACGAGCTCGCCGCGGTGGAGAGCGACGCCTCGGGCGCCTTCCGCTTCGAGCTGCCGCGCCCCGGTGGCTACGCGGTGCAGGTGAGCCAAGGGTCGCTCACCCGCTCGTCCGCCGCGCTCGAGGTCGCGGCGGGCGCAGTCGTCGAGGGCCTCGAGCTGGTCCTGCCGCGCGGCGGCTCCGTGCACGGACACATGGCGGCTCCGGCCGGAGCTTCCTGTCCGGGGCTCCGCGCCTGGGCCTGCCCGGTGGGAGCGGCCTCCGGCCCCCTGCCCTTCGATCCAGACCTCGACACGGCCGTCGCGCTCGGACCGGACGGGGCCTACGCGCTCGGCTCGCTCCCGCAGGGGACGGTGCGCGTGTACCTGCTGCTGCCCGAGGAGGCCAGCGGCACCTTCGTGCGTCAGGACGACTGGATCTCCGGCGCGGTGGAGCTCGGCACCGTCGAGGTGCTCGAGGGGAGCGCGACGCAGGCCGACTTCGCGATCGGCGCGAGCTTCCCCGGCCGCGCGGCCCTCGAGGTGCGGGTCAACGGCGTCCCGACCGGCGGCCTCGGCGTCGTCCTCCGCACGGGCAGCGCGGAGCACCGGAGCGAGCTCTCGATCACGACCGGAGCCGACGGCCGGTGCGAGCTGCCGGCCTTCCCGGGCACCTACAGCGCTCGCGTGGGCGATCGCGGGCTCGGCTGGAGCGACGGATGCCCCGAGCAGGTGACCGTGACGAGCGCGGCGACCACGGAGGCCATGCTGACGATCACGGTCGCGAGCGGTGCGCTGACCTGCCTCCGTGGCGGCCAGCCGCTCGCGAACGAGGAGGTGACCGTCCTGCGCGCCTCGGAGTGGCCGGGCTACTGGGATACGCTCGTGGTGCGCAGGACCGACTCGCAGGGTCGCCTCGACCTCCTGCTGACGCCGGGCGAGTACGGCCTGCGGCGCGGCGAGCCCGGGCCGGAGGGGACGACGCCGGAGGCCTCGGTCACCTGGAGCTCGACCGGGCCGCTGCAGGCCCAGGTCGCCTTCCCGTGAGCGGAGAGCGCCGCGGAAGGACGCGCGGGCTTCGCCCGCGCGCCGAGACCGCGGCGGTCACGCTGACGGCGAGATCAACAGGCGCCTACGGTCCCTGCAGCTCGATCTCGGAGAAGCCCACGGCGCCCTTCCCGAGCGTGCCGCCCTCGACCGCCGTCACGCGCAGCTTCAGGCGCGCGATCGCGAGCGGCGGGTCGAGCTCGATCACGGTCTTGACCGCCGGATCCGGGTCGAGCGCGACGGTGCGCGGGCTCTTCTCCTTGTTGATCCACAGCTCGATCGTCTTCGGGCGCGGGTTGGCGTAGCGCTGCGCGGCGGCGGTCGTGCGCGCGTGCGCGAGCACGATGCGTGCGCTCTCGACCGCCTTGCGCGGTTCTAGCTCGAGCCACGGGTCGGCGTCCGTCTCCTGGCACAGCCAGCGCGTCCAGACCTTGTTGTCGGCGGCGTTCGCGGCCGGCTCGAGCGCGCTCGAGGCGCGTACCTCGAGCTTCTGGGCCGCCAGCAGGTTGCGCCCGGCGTCGGTCGCGTAGGCGGCGAGGCGCGGGTCGAGGCCCTCGAGGTGCTCGACGGCCAGGACGGGTGACTCGAGCGTCGCTCCACCGGTCAGGCGCGCGGCGGCGCGCAGCTCCCAGCGCCCCGGCCGCTCGAAGAGGTGCTGCGCGGCGCCCTCCTTGCCGGTGCTCGCGATCGTGCGCCACTCGCCCTGCTCGAAGCGCGCCAGGAACTCGACGCCCTCGACCGGCTGCGAGGGCGCCTCGATCCACAGGCGGCTGGGCGTGTCGAGGCGCACGCGCAGGCGGATCGGCCCAAGGCCCTCGGGGGTCGCGAAGAGGCGCGCGTCGGTCCCGCCCTCCACGCTGACCGGCTGGGCCGTGGCCCGGCGAAGGAAGAGCAGCGCGAAGCAGGTGTCGTGCTCCCAGCCCCAGTCGCCGTCGGCCTCCTGCGCACCGACCAGGAAGTCGGCGCCCTCGGCGTACCAGTCGTGGGCACCGATGCGCTCGAGCGCCAGCAGCGCCGCGGCGCGCTCGAGCGCGTAGAGCCAGTAGTAGTGCCAGTCGGCCTTGTTCGGGTTCTTCGTGGCCGTGAAGTGGCGCGCGAGCCAGCCGACGCCGCCCTCCAGGGCCGGCTCG
>DASVAP010000052.1:0-2352 GCA_036376275.1 Planctomycetota bacterium
ATCCCGGGCTTGGCGCTGGTCTCCTCGGGCGGCGGCGTCAGCGGCCGGCTGGGCTGCCGGACCCCCTCGCAGGAGCACGAGAAGAGCGGCAGGGCCAGGGCGAAGAGGGTCAGCAGGCGGCGCGAGGGCTTCATCGAGCGGAACGGAAGGGCGGAGCGGGGCGGGGAGGCTCGGCAGGGTTCCAAACCCGCGCGCCTGGGGCAAGCCTGGCCCTCCCGGCCCGCGCCGTCCCGCGGCCGCCGGACGCTCCCGCGGGCGGAGCATGGCCACGTGGAAAGCTCTTCGCGTCCTCTTCCGGCCCTCCGCGGCAAGACGGATATAGTTGACTGCTCACCGCCTTCGCCGCCGGGTCGCGGCCAGGCGCCCGCGCCGCACCATGCTCGCCGCCCTCGCCCTCCTTCCCGCCGCCTTCCCGGCGCCCGTCCAGACGGCCGGAAGCGCGTCCGCGCCGCCGCCCGCGATCCTGAACGGGCCGGGCAGCGACGTGCGCTGGTCGGTGCCGGGCACGGTCACGGACCTCGCGCGCGACGCCCAGGGGCGGATCCTGTACTGCACGGCCGAGCGCGAGGTCGGGCGCATGGCGCCGGGGGCGGGCGTGACGGTGCTGGGGACGGCGGCGAGCTTCCCGAACGAGCTGCGCGCCGTGGCGGCCTCGGGCTCGACGGTGGTCACGCTCGACCTCGGCGGGAACGTGCGCACCCTCCCGAACGGGGCCCCCCCCGCGGCCTGGGTCTACGACGACGAGTACATGATCCTCGACGCGACCGACCTGATCGTCGACGCGCGCGGGAGCTTCCTGATCGCCAGCGCCACGCCCTCGAGCGGCGTGCGCGCGATCAACTGGATCCAGTCGAACGGTGTCGACTGGGGCTACTACCTGGTCAAGCACCAGCCGATCGCGCTGGCCCACGACCCGCTGACCGGCGGGATCCTCTTCACCGACGCGACCCAGGGCGGACACCTACGCCTGGTCCAGGCCGGCAGCCCGATCCGGGCGACGAGCGCGCTCGACACGCTGACCCTGCCGGGCGTCAGCGCCGCCTCCGGCGACGGTGACCTGGCGGTGGCCGCGAACGGTGACGTCTACTGGATCGCCGGCGACAGCGTGTACCTGCACGAGCGTGCCAGCGGCACGACGACCCTGCTGGCGAGCGGTCTCGGGGCGCTGCGCGGCGTGGTGATCGCCCCGGCCACGAGCTACTCCGGCCATGGCGCACCCTACAGCCTGTTCGTGGCCGAGGGCGCGGGACCGACGTACATCCGCGAGCTCGCGCCGGTCGCGAGCGCGGCCAGCCTGGTGGCGAACGACCAGGGCGATCCGCCCGGGCGTGGACGACCGGTGAACGTGGTCTTCGGCTTCCAGGCCTACGAGCTGGCGGCGGACAACCAGGGGCGGCTCCTGCTGGGTGGCACGAACTGGGGCAACCCGCACTTCGTCAAGCGCGTCACGCTCACCTCTCCGCCCGGCATCACGACCGTCGCCTCCACGGCCAGCGGGCTGGTCGGGACGGTCGAGGGCCTGGTGGTGGGCGCCGACGACGCGATCTACGCCCTGGCGCGCGACGGGCGCATCCAGCGCATCACCGAGAACCCGCTGACGGTCACGACGATCTTCACCGACCCGGGCGCGCAGATCGGGAACGGCAAGGATCTGGTGATGGACATCGACGGGAGCTTCTACGTCGGCACCAGCGACGGCTGGGACTTCGGCAAGGTCCTGAAGGCGAGCCCGGGCGGGAGCGCCACGTTGCTCACGCTGACCCAGGAGACGCGCGGCCTGGCCGCGAGCCTGCACGGGAGCCTGTACTTCAGCCAGTGGAACAACATGGCGTTCCACGGCTCCGTGGACGAGCTGGACCTCGGCGACAGCTCGGTGACGGCGCTGCCCGGCTTCGGGGGCATCAACTTCGCGAACGGCGGCCTCGGCGGCTCGACCTGGGGCGACGGCGACCTGTGCGTGGACGTCGAGGGCACGGTCTACGCGCTCTCCGAGGACGACTGGTCGCTCGTGCGCTACCGTGCCGACCTCGAAGGGAACGAGCGCATCGGCTCGGGCTACCTCGGGCACCCCTCGGGTCTGGTGATCGCGCCCTCGACCGCCGAGGCGAGCAGCACGACGGGCTGGAGCCTGTACGTGGCGGAGTACAGCAACCTGTACGAGATCCCGAGCGTACCCGCGCCCGCGCCGACGCTGGCGAACACGGTGCTCGGAGTCGTGGTGCGCCGCACGCTGGCGGGCGCGCCTCACCCGCGCTTCGGGCGCCCGGCCGCGCTCGGCACGATCCCGCTCGCCACCGGTCCGGTGCTCCTGCTCGGGACCGAGGGCGGCGCGCTGCTCGCGCTGGAACCGGC
>DASVAP010000055.1:0-10349 GCA_036376275.1 Planctomycetota bacterium
GGTCTACCGCAGCGTGTGCGACGAGACCGGCGCCCTGCGGCGGCACGTGAACCTGTTCGTCAACCGTGCGAGCGTCCGTGACCTCGCCGCGCAGCTCGACACGCCGCTCCGGCCCGGCGACGAGCTGACCCTGATCCAGGCCGTCTCGGGAGGCTGAGCGTGGGCGAGCGCGTCGTGATCTGCATCGGGACCAAGAAGGGGCTGTTCGTGGCCGAGGGCTCGAGGAAGCGCAAGAAGTTCGAGCTGCGCGGGCCCTTCGGGGCGGGCGTGGCGGTGTACTCGGCGCTGATCGACACGCGCGGGACGCCGCGCCTCTACGCCTCGAGCTGCAACGCCTTCTTCGGGATGAAGGTGCTGCGCTCGAGCGACCTCGGGACCTCCTTCAAGGAGACCAAGGCTGCCCCGGCCTTCCCGAAGGACGACGGGCGCGCGCTCGCCAACATCTGGGCCCTCGAGCCGGGCCAGGGCAAGAAGGGGCTCTACGCGGGCGTCGAGCCGGCCTCGCTGTTCCACAGCGCCGACGGCGGCGACTCGTGGGAGCTCGTTCCCGGCATCTCGAACCACGAGCACGCGCGCAAGTGGCACCCCGGCAACGGCGGCCTGTGCCTGCACACGATCGTGCGCGACGGCGAGCGCATGCACCTCGGCATCTCGACCGGCGGGCACTACCTGAGCGAGGACGGCGGCCAGACGTTCCAGGCTTCGAACCAGGGCGTCGGCGCCGGCTTCTCGCCCGACCCGTACCCCGAGTTCGGCCAGTGCGTGCACAAGATCGCGCGCCACCCGGATGCGCCCGGACGCCTCTACATGCAGAACCACGGCGGCTGGAGCGAGTGGACCGGCGAGGGCGGCCCGCGCCCCGACATCGGCGTCCTGCGCAGCGACGACCACGGCAAGTCCTGGCGCTCGATCTCGAAGGGCCTGCCGAGCGACTTCGGCTTCCCGATCGCGGTGCACCCCAAGGACCCCGACACGGTCTACGTCATGCCGCTCGAGCCGATGACGCGCACCTGCCCCGGCGGCCGGCCGGCCCTGTGGCGCAGCGAGAACGGCGGCGACTCCTGGTCGCGCCTGACCAAGGGCCTGCCCAAGAAGGAGAGCTGGTTCACCGTCCTGCGCGACGCGCTCGACGTGGACGAGCTCTCCTCGCCGGCGCTCTACTTCGGCACGACCACGGGACAGCTCTGGATCGGCCACGACGGCGGCGAGGAGTGGGAATGCCTCTTCGACGCGCTCCCGCCGATCACCTGCGTCAAGGTCGGCACGGTCTGAACGACGGGCGACGAGGTCTCTGACCTCATCGATCCCCGCGCTCCTTCACGGCACGACCAGCTCGCCCAGCGCGCGCGTCTCGCCGGGACGCAGGCCCTGGACGGTCGCCAGGGGCGGGCCGGGGTGCTCGCCGAGCGCGAGGCTCCAGTCGCCGGCCACCAGGCGCGTGAGCTCGAAGCTGCCGTCGGCGCCGCTCGTGGCGGTGCACAGGCTGGCGAGGCCCGGCGCGCCGCCGGAGGCATTGACGAGCGCGTGGGGGCGCGGGACGCCGCTCGCGTCGACCAGGCGGCCGTTCACGCGGCACAGCGTCACCTGCTCGGGCGTGGGGGCCAGCTCCCAGGGCTCCTCGCGCGGCGTGAGCGGGTCGCTGGCCAGCACGGTCAGGTGCGCGCGCTCGAGGCCCCCGTGCGAGGCGCCGAGCAGCACGCGATAGGTGCCGGGGGCCACACCGGGGAAGTCGAGCAAGCCCGTGGCGGAGAGCGGCAGGAAGCTCACGAACTCGCCCGAGCCGTCGTCCGCCAGGCGCTCGAGGCGCGCGAGCCAGATCAGGTCGAGCTTGCGCGCCTCGGCCGGCAGGCGGCACAGGACGCGCAGGCGCCCGCCGGCGCCGAGCTCGACGTCCCAGCGCGCGCGCTCGCCGGCGGCGACGGTGCGCTCGGCCGCGAGCGACTCGCCCCCGGCGTAGGCGTGCAGGCGATAGGTGCCGGGCAGCAGGCCGCGCAGCCGGTACTCGCCGGCCTCCTCCAGGGTCGTCACGTGCAGGCCGACCACGTTGGCCATGTATCCGAGCGCCGACTCGCGCTCGGAGAAGGCCGTGATCTGGGTCGGGACCGCCGCTCCGGTGGCGAACGAGACGCTTCCTTCGAGCTCGGCCGCGGGCACGAGCTGGAGGTCGACCACGGCATCGTGCGCGCCCTGCGCGAGCTCGGACACCGCGGGAGCACCGTCGGCCGGCTCGACGGACACGGCCGCGAGCCGCAGCGCGCGCTCCTCCGGCACGCGCAGGGCATAGTTGCCGCCCGCGTCGGCGCGCGCGAAGCGTGGCCGCGGGTGCGGAGCATCGCCGAGCGGCGGGCGCTCGGGCTCGAAGGCGATCACGAGCGCGCCGCCGGCCGGCTCGCCGTCCGGACCGAGCACGAGGCCGCTCACGCGCCGCGCGCGTCCGGTCAGGGTGAGGCAGAGGTCGAGGTCCTTGCCGGACTCGCCGAGCAGCGGCTGGGCGAGCGACGGGCCGTGCCCGTCGGCCTCGGCCTCGAGCACGAGGCCCGGTTGCACGTCCGCGAGCTCGAAGCGGCCCTCGTCGTCCGTGGTCGCGAGCACGAGCGGCTCGATCAGCGCTCCGTGAGCGAGCACCGTCGCGCCCGGGACCGGCCGCTCGTCCGCGCCCACGACGAGGCCATGCACGTCGAGCCCGAGCGGGACCTCGACCTCGATCTCCAGCTCGCCCTCCACCGGCGTGTCGCAGGCCCGCACCGAGCCGGCGCGGTCGACGTACACCATCACGGTGCCCGGTGGCGGCTCGGGGAAGCGCGCACGGCCCTCGGCGTCCGTGCGCACGACCGCGCTCCGGCCGGCGAGGTCGCGCGCGCGCGCCAGGTCCTGCAGGCACACGCCGGCTCCGGCCAGGGGGCTCGCGTCGGCCACGCGCACGACGCGCACGACGAGCACGCGCGCCTCCGCGGCCGCGGGCTGGGCCGCGGGAGGCGTCTCCGCGCGCGCCGTCGAGGCGCCGACCGGCGCCGGCTCGCGCGCGGGAGCGGTGACGGGCTCGGCCGCTCCGCTGGGCGGCGCGAGCTCGACCGGCGCCGCCGCCGCGAGCGCAGCGGGCGCGTCGCTCGACGGCTCGCGCCGCAGCCACAGGAGTCCGAGCACGAGCGCGCCTGCCAGCGCGGCCACCGCGAGGAGCATCTTCGAGGTCACGAGAGCGAGTCCTCCCAGGAGGGGTGCCGATTCGAGCAGGCCGGTCGCTCCGGCCTGCGCCAGGACGTCCGCGCGCAGCCGTGCGAGGCCGCGGCCCGCCGCATCCGCGCCGGCCACGCCCGCCACGAGCCCGGCCGGCAGCGCGCGCCGCAGGGCCTCGAGCCCGCGCGCGAGCTGCGCGCGCACCGTGCCCGGGGGGCGCTCGAGGGCGGCCGCGATCTCGCCCGGCTCCAGGCCGTGCGCGAGATACAGGCGCAGCACCGGCCGGTAGGGCTCCGCCAGGGCCTCGATCCCGCGCGCGAGCTCGGCGCGCAGCTCGGCCGCCTCGGCCGCGGCCGCCGGCTCGGCCGCGGGCTCGCGCGCGAGTCGCTCGGGGTCCAGCTCGCGCCGCGCGCGCCGCCGCGCCGCGCGCGCCCGGTTGGCGAGCACGCCGCACAGCCACGGCAGCGCCGCGCGCTCGCCGTCGTGCGCTGCGGGCCGCTCGATCAGCGCCAGGAAGGTCTCCTGCACCAGGTCCTCGGCCGCCGCCTCGCGCGAGGCGAGGTGACGCGCGAAGCGCAGGAGCTCCGGCGCCGCCCGGTCGAACAGCCGCGCCAGGTCGCGCGGATCGCCATTCGCGCGGTAGCGCACCAGGGCGGCGTCGGCGGAGAGGGCGAACATCACGGCTATGTGGACGCGGGGGGCCCCCAGCGTTGCACGAATCCCGCGGGAGTCCGTGGCGAGCGCGCCCAGGCCACGCCCAGACGCCTTCGCAGGCTGCTCAACCCCCTCCGTCAGCCCGTGGTCGATGGGCGAGCGCCGTTGACCTGGCGGGACGTAGCGGGCGCGGCCCCTCACGCCTAGACTGCCCGAGTCACGCGCTCCCCCCGGATTCGAGGACGGTGGAGCGACGGGGCCTTTGATTCGTTCATTCCTTGGATGGGGTGCTCTGACATGAAGCTCATTCATCGGTGCTGGATCGTGGTCTGGTCGCTGTTCGTACCCGTCATCGCCTACGGACAGCATTCGCGCGCCGTGCCCCAGCCTCCGCGGGGCGCGCCCTTCGACGCGCCGCGCCTGCTCACTCCGCTCACGGAGGGAGCGCCGAACCTGGGGGTGACCCTGATCGGCGACGTGGACCGCGACGGCGACCTGGATCTCCTGGCCATGGAGACGTTCGCGAGCACCACCAGTCCCGACGCGCTGCAGATCTGGCTGAAGGAGGGGCCGGAGGAGTACGTCCACGTCGACACACTCAGGTTCACGATCTGGTTCGGGCAGGGGTCCGTCCTGCTCCTCCCGCAAGGCCTGGAGCTCGCCGACGTCACGGGCGATGGCGTGCTCGACGTCCTCTACTACCGCGGCCCCGTCCACCCCATCACCCTGCCGCCCGACGGAGCACCGCCGTACGTGGTGATCCATCCGGGAACCGGTGGGGGGAGCTTCGGCGCCGAGATCCTGATCCCGGGCACCAGCCCCAACGCCGGCCTCGACTTCGTGGTGGGCGATGGCGACGGGGACGGTGGTGGGGACCTGCTCGTCTTCGATTCCGGCAACTTCGGCGCGGCTCGCACGCTGGCCTGGTGGCACTTCGAGAGTGGGAGCTTCGTGCGGGGAACGGAGCTGCTCCTGGCGCAGGCCGTTGGGAGCTTCGAGGCCCTGGACATCGAGGGCGACGGGATCGGGGACGCGGTGGGGATGGCCGGCGATGCGCTCGTCTTCTTCCGCACCGTGAACGGCGTGCCGTCCCAGGATGCGGTGATCCCGCTCGGCGAGAGCTTCACCGCCCCTCCTCACGTGGGGGACCTGGATGGGGACGGGGACGAGGACGTGCTCGCCGTACACAGCGTCTATTCCCCGCCCAGCTCCCAGTCCCGTCTCCGTCCGATCGCGAACACGCCCGCTGGGTTCGTGCCCGGGCTCGTCCAGAGCCTGCCCGTCATCTCGAATCCCTTCCTGGGCCGGCTGGCGGACTGGGATGGGGACGGGGACTCCGACTTCGTCTCGACGGGCTTCTCGTGGGCGGAGAACACGGGCGGAGGGACCTTCGCCCCGGGCGGTACCGTGAAGGGCGACGGCTCCCTCGACCGCGTGAAGGTGGCCGATGTGGACGGCGACGGTCACCTGGACGTGTGCGGGGGCTGGAGCTGCTACTTCGGCCGCGGGAGCTTCCCGCGCCGCAACTCCACCGGCGACGAGCCGGGAGGCTGCACCGGCTGCCCGCCCACCTCTCCGCTCCAGGCGCTCGAGGACTGGGACGGCGACGGCGACCTCGACTTCGCGACGAACGAGGAGCTGCACCTGAACAACGGCGACGGCACGTTCGTGGAGCGCTCGACGGGCCTGCCGTTCCTCCCGCATCCACACGACCACTACGACGTGGTCGGCTGGGGCGACTTCGACGGCGACGGCTTCCGCGACACGGTCGCGGCCTCGATCTCGTACCTGAACGAGTTCCTCGGGATGGTGCTCTTCACTGGCACCGAGTCCGGGGCCTACGTGCTCTCGCCGACCGTGCCAGCGACCCCCCGCATGGTCGTGCAGGAGAGCATGGCCGGCGACGTTGACGGCGACGGGGATGTGGACATCCTCGGGCGTGACGGCTACTGGCGGAACGACGGGTACGGACAGTTCGCCATTCCCCGGGTCTTCGCCTACACGGGACGCCCGCTGGCCACCGTGGACCTCGATGCGGACGGAGACCTTGACGTGCTCCTCAGCCAGGGTGGCACCGGCACGAGCATGAGCCTGCTCTGGAACGACGGCCGGGGCGCCTTCCAGAGCACGCCTCTCGGCCCCTCTGGGAACAAGGCAAGCTTCCTCGACGTCGACGAGGACGGCGACCTCGACCTCGCGATGACCTATCGGAACAGCGACAGCGTGCGGATCCATCCACAGGTGGCGCCCGGCGAGCTGGGGGCCCCGCTCCTGCTCGCCATGCCCAGGGCCGATGGTGCCGTGGGCCTGGTGGACGTCGACCACGATGGCCGGCGCGACCTGATCGTCGCTGGCGAGGCCGAGATCGGAGCGTGGACGCCGCCGATCCTGTCGGCCTGGATCCGCGGACCCGGCCTGAGCTTCACCGAGCGCCGCGACTGGGTGACGATCTCGTCCCTCGCCCTGCTCGGGTTCGGGGACATCGAGCGCGACGGCGACGTCGATCCGCTATGGTTCGGCCCGATCGGCAGCCTGCGCGCCTTCGAGAACCTGGACTTCGACGCCCCGGCCGACGGCTCCGCGCTGCAGTACGGGCTCGACGCCGCGACCGGCGGCACCGGTGGGATCCGCCCGCTGCTCGGGATCCGCGGTCCAGCCCGGCCCGGACAGGCGGCCAACCTGGTGATCAGCCGCGGGCTCGGTGGGGCCTTCGGCGTGCTCCTCGCGGGTGACACGCGCGTGGAGGTGCCCGATGGCGGCTTCCGGCGCCTCGTGGACGCGCCCGCGATCCCGCGCTCCTTCGTGCTGGACGGCACGCCCGGGGCTCCCGGGGAAGGCTCGCTCGACCTGCGCGTGCCCCAGAGCACGGTCTTCACCCTCGCCGGCCGCACGCGCGTCTTCCAGGTCGTGCTCGTCGATCCGGGCGCGAGCAGCGGCCTGAGCGCCACCAACGGACTCGAGGTCCGCTTCGGGGACTGAGGGACTGCGACGCGCACTCTGTCCCGGCCCTGCCGCGCCGGGACTGGCCCGGGCTGGTGCCCGGCCCCGGTGCTGGGCGGGCTCGCGCTCGCCCGGCCCCCCGACCCGGGGGAGGCTGAGCCGCCCCTCGACCGCTTCCTTGCCCTGGCGCAGGCGTCCGCCGTCCGTCGAGAGGCAGGCCGGACCGAGGCCCGTGGGGGGGGGAAGGGGGGGAAAAGGCCAACACCCCGCCCCGGATGAGCATCCCGGCATAGAGTCCGGGCAACCCCGCGCCAGCAGTTCCCATCCCGAGAGGTCGTCCATGCGCTCGTTTCGCGCTTCCGGTCCGATCGCGGTCATCACGGTGCTCTCCACCCTCCTGGCCCAGGGTGCCAGCGCCCAGGGGCGGAAGGTGAACGGCGAGCTCGAGTGGTCCTACGCGAGCGACGCCGGCTCCACCTTCTGGGTGATGGGCGGACGGATCGCCTATGCGGGGCTGAACCTCGACGGAGCTGGCCACGACGCCCTGCTCTCGGCCCCGCTCGCGACGGGCGCGCCGACGGTGGAGCTCACGCCGATCCGCGGGGGCTACGCCGACGGGCTCTTCTATCACGGACGCACGCCGGACGGCACGCGTCTCCTGTACGTGGCGGACCAGGACAGCGACAGCGATTACGAGCTCTACAGCGTGCCGGCGGACGGGAGCGAGCCGCCGGTCATGCTGCACCCGCCGCTCACCGGCGGGGACTCCTTCTACTACTACCAGGTGGCCCCGGACGGTGAGCACGTCGTCTTGCAGCTCAGCATCGCCGGCTCGTACCGGCTGTTCACGGTGCCGGTGAACGCTCCCGCACCCATGATCCCGCTGACGCCGGGCGTGGCGGTGCGCGACTTCGCGATCACCTCGGACGCGAGCCGCGTCGTGTTCCGGAACTACTCGACCAGCGAGCTCCACTCGGTGCCGCTCGACGGCAGCGCGCCGCCCACGCGGCTCGTTGCGGACCCGGGCTTGCCGCTCCAAGTCCAGGGTTTCTCGCTCAGCCCCGACGGCCAGCGGGTGCTGTACCGGATCGGCTCTTACTCGGACTACCTGTTCGAGATCTACTCCGTGCCCGTGGACGGCTCGCTGCCGGCCGTGAAGCTCAACGGCACGAACCGGGTCCGTGGCGGCTTCCACGCCTATGCGCCGGACTCGAGCTGGGTGACGTTCATCCCCGAGACGGAGCTGGTGGTCGTGCGCGTCCCGATCCAGGGTGGGCCCGCGGTCCAGCTCACGCCCTTCGTGGCCGGCCGGCCCGTGTACGCATACTGGCTCACTCCAGACGGCTCGCGCATCGTCTATCGCGCGGACCACGAGGTGGCGGGACGGCAGGATCTCTACACCGTGCCCAGCGACGGCAGCCAGCAGGCGGTCAGGGTGAGCGGGAACCTGGCGGCGGGTGGAGCGCTGGCCGCGTTCGAGGCGCTCTGGATCACCCCCGATTCCGGGCGCGTGCTCTTCACCCGGCACCACGGGACCTCCGTCTACGAGCTCTACAGCGCTCCGGTCGACGGGACGTTGCCGCCCGTGCGGCTCCACGCCCCGCTCGCGAACAATCGCTCCGTCCTCGACGTGAAGCTGGACGGAGGCTCGGGACGGGTCGCGTTCCGGATCGCGCGCTACAGCAGCCCCTACTGGCTCGAGCCCCAGCTTCACAGCGCGCCCTTCGACGGCTCGGCTCCCGCCGTGCTCCTGAACTCGAACCGCTCGCCGCAGGACCTGACCTCGGTCGGCGAGTTCCGGATCGACGCGGCCAGCGGGTGCGTCGTGTACCAGGCCGACGAGTGGAGCCCCGACCTGACGGAGTTCTACCGCGTACCCATCGACGGGAGCGCACCCTCCATGGTCGTCAGCGACGTGCGCAAGGTGTTGAACATCACGGGCGACGTGACCTCACACGCCACCAGCCCCGACGGGACGACCATCCTCTACACCGCCGGGCAGGAGTCGGGCGCGGGCCTGTATGCCGCGCCGGTCGACGGGAGCGCTGCCCCAAACCTGATCGTGTCGGGCGGCATCCTGGGTGACTTCCGGTTCAGCGCGGACTCGCGCTGGATCGTGTACGACCTCGACTTCGGCATCTACGAGCCGGAGAACCGGGTCTTCACCGTGCCGCTCGACGGGAGCAGCGCCCCGCTCACCCTCACGCCAGTGCCGATCTTCGGCAGCGTGGTGAACCACGGCTTCACCCCGGACGGGACGCGCGTCCTGTTCGACTACGTGAAGCGGGACGAGACGGGCTCGCTGCTCTACGTCGTCCCGCGCGACCGCAGCGCCCCCTTGCGCGAGCTGACGGGCTGGGCCACCGGCAGCGCCGGCCGCTTCGAGGTCCGCCCCGACTCGCGGAGCGTCGTGTTCCTCGGCGGACCGCGCCTGGGCGTGACCGAGCTCTACACCGTGCCGCTCGACGGCTCCCGGCCCCCACGCCGGATCAGCGCGCCCAGCGACGCCGATCGGGACGTCTTCGACTTCGCCTTGAGCCCGGACGGCCGCTTCGCCGTGTACGTGGCCAACCACCGCCGGGTGGACGTGAAGGAGCTCTACTCGGTGGAACTCGACCTGGACAACGACGGGCTCCCGGGCCGGATTCGCCGCGAGCCCTCCACCTGGCACGCGCCCGTGCGCCTCAACACGCTGCCCAGCGGCCGCGAGGTGCTCGACTTCCGCGTCAGCCCGGACTCGACGCACGTCGTGTACCGGGCCGACGCACACGCGAACAGCGCCTACTCGCTGTTCAGCGTGTCCATCGACAGCAGCACGGCGCCGGTCATCCTCGCCGCCATCGACTCCCTCTCCGAGGACGTGCTCGAGTTCCAGATCACTCCCGACTCCTCGCGCGTCGTCTTCCGGGCCGATCTCGCGGTCGACGAGGTCGTCGACCTCTACTGCGCCTTCCTCGCCGGCGGTACGCCGGCGGTCCGGCTGAGTGCCGTGCCCGTGGCCGGCGGCGACGTGGAGTCCTTCGCGCTCTCGGCCGACTCCGTACGCGCCGTGTTCCGCGGCGACCTCGCCAGCGACGAGGTCTACGCGCTGTACTCGGTGCGCCTCGACCAGGGCGAGCCCGCGATCGCGCTCTCGCCGCCGCTGGGCGCCGATCGGGACGTCTACTCGCTGCGCGCCGGCGGCGTCCAGCTCGACGAGACCGGCGCCTGGGTGCTGTTCACGGCGAACGTGGACGTGAACGAGCGCCACGAGCTCTTCCTCGTGCCCACCGACGGCTCGCTCGCGCCGCGCCGGCTGAACGGGCCGCTGCTGGACGCGACCGGGTCCGTGCTCGGGACCTTCGTTCCGGGTGGAGCGCACGCGCTGCACCGCGCGGCGCAGGACATGCCTGGAGCGATCGAGCTGTACCTCGACGATCTGTAGCGGGGCCGCCGGAGGGGAGCGGAGGCCGCGCGTCAGCGGACGCTCGACCGCGGGACGCGATCGGGGCGGAGCCACGTCAGGTAGACGTGCTTCCCCGCCCCGAACACGATCCGGTCGCTGCCGGGAACGAGGGCGAATGTGCCGACGTCCGCGCGCG
>DASVAP010000064.1:0-6244 GCA_036376275.1 Planctomycetota bacterium
GTCCGGCGGTAGCGCCACGGAGCAGCGGCGGGGCCCCGACGGGCGCGCAGTCTCGTCCCAGCCACAGAACCCCGACCGCCCCGCCCCCAATCCACCCAGACAAGTCCCCCCATCCACCGCCGCCCAGCCGCCACCCACACGAAAGCCCGAAGCCCCAGAAGAAGAAGACGAAGAAGAAGCGGGGGAAGGGCAGCCGCCCTCCTACCCCTGCCTTCCTTCCTCCTTCTACTCCGCGCCCTCCACGCCTCCGCGGTCCTTCACAGCGGCCCGCGCTCCCACGGCCCGGTGATCGCGAGCGTGATCCCTGGGCTCTGCAGGTTCGCGAAGAGCCAGCGCCCGCCCGGGTCGAAGCACGCACCGCACCACTCGGAGCCGCGGAAGTCGCCCTGGAAGCCGTTCACCTCGCCCGCCAGGACCACGTCGTTCTGCGCGAAGGGGAAGGCGCGCCCGTCCCGGCCGACGCCGATCAGGCGCGTGCCGTCGAGGTCGCCGTCCTCGCACAGGATCAGGCCGCCGCGCGGGCCGACGGTGACGTTGTCGGGGTTGTCGAGCAGGGCCTGGGCCGGCGAGGCCACCAGGCAGGTGAGGAGCGCCCGTGCGGGGTCGTAGCACCACAGGGCGCCCTCGGGCGTGTTCGTGTCGCTCGCGCGCTGGCCGCCCTCGGTGTCGACGAAGTAGACGAGTCCCGTGTACGGGTCGTGCCAGGCGCCCTCCAGGCGTCGGAAGCGCGCGCCCCCGGCCGTGATGCCCTGCAGGAACGGCCCGGAGCAGTTGCGCGTCTGGCCGTCGAAGGAGCCGAAGGGCCCGACGTTCGACTGCGGGCCGAGCTCCGGATCGGCGACCGGCACCCAGCTCACCGGGTAGACCTGGCCAGCCTGGGCGAGCTGCAGGTCGGCCTGCGGCAGGCCGGGCACCGCCAGCATCTCCAGCCGCCCGCCGGCCTCGAGCCCGCGGAAGCGCAGGCGCGCGCGCGGGCGGAAGCGGTAGAGACCCGAGACGTAGCGCTGGTCCTCGGTCAGGTACAGCCCGGAGCGCGGATCGACCGCCACGGCCTCGTGCGCGAAGCGTCCGAGCGCGCGCAGCGGCACGGCGCTGCCCACGCCGCTGCCCACGTCGCTGGCAGGGACCTCGAAGACCCACCCGTGGGGCTCGCGAAAACCCTGGGCCGGACCGTCGAGCGTCTCCTCACAGGTGAGCCAGCTCCCCCAGGGCGTCGGCCCGCCGGCGCAGTTCGCGCTCGTCCCCCCCAGGCTCGCGTAGGACTCGAGCAGCAGCCCGCTCTCCGTGTCGAAGCGCAGCGTGGTCGTCCCGCCGCGGCCGCGCGCGTCGAAGCGCGCCTCCGCCGGGCCGAAGGGCGTGCCCTGGCCGCGCCGCTCGTGGTTGCGCACCAGCGTCACGATGCCGTCGGCGTCGCGCGCGACCACGCCCATCCCGTCGTGGCTGCTCGGCGTCGTGCCGCCGCCCGTGAGCGGGTCGCCGTTCCACCCGAAGGTGCGGTAGCGGAAGCCCGCCGGCAGGCGCACGAGGGCGAGGCCGGTGGTCTCGTCCACGGCCGGGAGGAGCGGGCCGTAGCCGGGTGCGATCCCGCCGAGCTGCCGCTCGGCCGCGGGCCGCCCGGCCAGGAGCGCCGGCAGCACGCCGCGCAGCGAGAGCGTCCCGCCCAGCGCCAGCAGCGCGCGTCGGTCGGGAGGACGGGACGGGCCCACGGGAGGAGCTGCCTCGCCGCGCCAGATCAGGCCGGGCGCGCGCGGCGGCTCGCGAGCAGCGCTCCGCCGCCGACGAGCAGCAACGTCAGCGCCCCGAGGCCCCACGGGCCCACGGCCGGCACGGCCGGCAGGGTGAACTCGATCGTCAGCACCGGAGCGGTGCCGTCGTAGTTCGGGTAAGTGGGAGCCTCGCGCGTGTCGAAGGCGCGCGCGACGGGGCTGGCGACCTCCTCGCCCAGCAGCACCCAGCCGAAGTTCCCGGCGGGGGAGTCGAGCATGTCCTGCACGTCGGCCACGAGCTGGGGCGTGCTGGCGAACGTGTAGGAGCCGGTGCTCGGGACCGAGATCGTCCCGCTCGCGCCCCCGACGAAGTCGCCGCCCGGGCTGGCCCAGAAGGAGCCCGGGAAGAAGGTGTGGCTCCAGGTCGCGTCGCCCGGCGTCGGATCGTCGCCGGTGCCCACGTTGATCCCGGCCTCGGAGGTGCCCTCGCCCCAGTCGGCCGTGGCGCGGTGCAGCGCGTGGGTGCGCGGCGTGCCGTTGTCGAGCAGCGGCACGCGGCTGCACTCGAGCGTGAGCGTCGCGCTGGTGATCATCGCGCCCGCCGGGACGCTGCCGGCCACGTCGAAGGCCAGCAGCCCGCGGCGCAGGCCGACCCCACCGCCGAAGCCGCCGATGCGGCCGGCGAACATCTGCGGCCCCAGCGCGTTGCTGCGCTCGCCCAGGTCGTCGGGCTCGAACAGGGTGTTGTCCTTGGAGGGCGCGAGCTGGACCTGGTTCGGCCCGGGGGCTGCGGCGAGCAGCCCGAGCGTGAGTCCCGCGGAGAGCATGGCGTTCGTCATCGGTGGCTCCGTGATGGCGCCGGCGAGCCCGCTGGGGGGCCCGGCCGGGAGGGCGAGCGCCGAGCGGCCGGGACGCCCCTGCGCCTCGGCCTCGTGCTCGCCGGAAGAGGATACGGGCTGGGCGCCGATCCGTCAGCCCGGCGCGGACCGGATCGAGGCCCGGCTGCGGCGCCCGAATTCAGGGCGAGGGACGACGCCACGCGGCGGCGCGCCTACACTGGGGCGCGGCGCGCATGTTCCGCAAGCTCACCGATGCCCTGCGGGGCTCGCCTGGCCCGGCTCCGGAGGGCGGCGTGCGCCGGATCGAGCTCGACTACCCGTTCCACCCGCGCCCGCGCGAGCTGCGTGCCGGGGCGGCGGGCAAGCAGCTCCTGGCGCGCCTGGAGGCGTCGGTCCCGGGCGCGCGCGTGCTGGCCGGCCGCATCGCCGCGCTCGACCCGTTCCTGCGGCGCATCCCGCTCGCCGCCGGTCCCGACCTCGACCCGGCCACGCCGGTCTGGCGCAACGGCTGGTTCCCGCCGCTCGACGCCGTGACGCTCTACGGGCTCCTGGCCCTGGTGAACCCGCGCTGGCTCGTCGAGGTCGGCTCCGGCAACTCGACGCGCTTCGCGCGGCGCGCGATCCGCGACCACGGGCTGCGCACGAAGATCCTCTCGATCGATCCGTGCCCGCGGGCCGAGATCGACGCCATCTGCGACCGCGTGCTGCGCGCGCCGCTGGAGGACGTCGAGCTCTCCGAGCTGGCCGGGCTCTCGAGCGAGGATCTCCTGTTCGTCGACTCGAGTCACCGCTCGTTCCAGAACTCGGACGTCACCGTGTTCTTCACGGAGATCCTGCCGGCCCTCCCGCCGGGGTTGCTCTACGGGATCCACGACATCCACCTGCCCTTCGATTACCCGCCGGAGATGACCGACCGCTTCTACAACGAGCAGTACCTGCTGGCCGCCTACCTGGCCGGCGGCGCGGGCGGGGACGAGGTCGTGGCGCCGCTGATGTACCTCTATCACCTGAGCGACGTGCCCGCGGCCTATGCCCCGACCTTCACGGCCGTGGGCCTGGAGGCGCTGGAGCGCAACGGCAACTCGTTCTGGATGCGGCGCAAGGGCTGAGCGACCACCTCCAGGAGCCAGCGCGCGCCGCAACGATCCTGCGTGAGGTGGTCGCTCACCGCGTCCGGCGGCCCTTCCTAAGACCGTCGGCCCTGCCGGATCGCAGCGGGATCGAACGCGGCCCCCTCGGGTTGCGGGGAGCCCCGCGGGGATCGTGACGGGTCGCGGCGGCGACCTGCGGATGGACGGCCGGAGGTCATCCATGCAGCCGTCGAGCCTTGCCGAGCGTGCGATGGGCCCCGCGCCGGACCGGAGCGTGGGGCCTGGCCGAGGCCCGGCCCGGACGGAGACGTGGGGCGACGGGCTCCCGAGCGAGAGCGTCTGCCGCGCGCTGTACGAGCGCCACGGGGCCCGCGTCCAGCGCCTGTGCCGGCGCGCGACCGGCAACGAGGCCGACGCGCTCGACGCCGCCCAGGAGACGTTCCTGCGCGTCTTCCGCAGCCTCTGGCGCTTCGAGGGCGAGTGCCCCGCGAGCTGGATCTGCGCCATCGCCGTGAACGCGAGCCGCGACCTGTGCCGCAAGCGCCGCAGCCGCGAGCGCCAGTCGCTCGCGGTCCTCGACCGACCGGGCGGTCCGGGCCCCGTGCTCGGCGAGTCCGAGCCCGGCCCGGAGCTCGCCTGCGCGCGGCGCGAGCTGGCGGAGGCGGTCGAGGCCGTGGTCGTGCGCCTCTCGCCCGGCCTGCGCCAGGTCGTGCGCCTGCGCTACGGGTGCGGGCTCGCCTACCGCGAGATCGCGCGCGAGCTGCGTGTGCCGATCGGCACGGTCAAGTCGCGCCTGACGCGCGCGCACGAGGCGCTCGCCCTGCGCCTGCGGCCGATGCGGGCGTACGAGGTCGCCTGACGAGTCACTCGTCCTCGGCCTCGTCCACCACGGGCCCGTCCGGGCTCGGGAAGGTCGGCAGCCCTTCGTTCCAGACCTGCCAGCGGCGCTTCAGCTCGGCCACGCGCTCGGGCTGGGCCGCGGCGAGGTCGTGGGCCTCGCCCGGGTCGTGGCGCAGGTCGTACAGGCCGAGCTCGCCCACTCCGCGCGCCGGACCGGTGAGCTCGTCGCGCTCCGGTGAGTGCAGGAGCTTCCAGTCGCCCACGCGGATGGCCCAGCGGTGCTCCTCGGGCCGGTTGGGCGGGAAGTTGAAGCGCCAGTGGAGCGCAGCGTGCGGCGGGGCGTCGGAGCGGCCGGCGAGGTGCGGCAGGAGGTCGACGCCGTCCAGACCGGGCGGCGCCTCGAGGCCGGCCATGGCCAGCGCCGTCGGAACGAGGTCGAGCGCGGTGATCGGGTGCGCGAAGGTGCTCCCCGCCGGCAGCACGCCCGTCCAGCGCACCACGAAGGGCACGCGGATGCCGGCCTCGTACAGGCCGCCCTTCGCGCCCCGCAGGGGTGCGTTCGAGGCTCCGTTCCAGCGCGGGCCGGGCTGCGGACCACCGTTGTCGCTCAGGAACAGGACCAGCGTGCGCTGGTCCAGCTCGAGCGCGCGCAGCGTCTCGAGCACGCGCCCGATGGCCGCATCCAGCGTGGCCACGCTCGCGGCGTAGCGCTGGCGCACGGGGTCCGGGAGCGCCGCGAAGCGCGCCAGCGCCTCGGGCGGCGCCTCGACCGGCTCGTGCGGAGCCTGGAAGGAGAGCAGCAGGAAGAACGGGTCGCGCGCGTGGCGCTCGAGGAAGGCCTGCGCCTCGGTCGCCAGGGCGTCGGTGAGGAACCCGGGCACCTGGACCGGCTCGCGCCCGCGCAGGATGCGCGGGATCGAGACGCCGTCGCGCGGGAGCGAGATGCTCACGCCGCCGACGAAGCCGAAGAACTCGTCGAAGCCGCGCTCCAGCGGGTGGTGCTCGGGCTTGCGGCCCAGGTGCCACTTGCCGATCAGACCGCTCTCGTAGCCGGCCGGACGCAGCAGCTCCGCCAGCGTGGGCACGTCCCGCGGCAGCCCCATCTCGGCGCCGATCTCGCAGCCGTAGCGCTGCTGGTGGCGTCCCGTCAGGAGCCCGCAGCGGCTGGGCGCGCAGCGCGGGGCCGTGACGTAGGCGTCCGTGCAGCGCACGCCCTCGCGCGCGAGCCGATCGAGGCTGGGCGTCGGGATGTCCGTGCAGCCCTGGAAGCCGAGGTCGCCGTGGCCGAGGTCGTCGGCCACGATCACGAGCACGTTCGGACGCGTCCGCGGTGGGGTCTCCTGCTCCTGGGCCACCCCCGGCGCGCCCAGGGCCGCGAGCGCCAGCGCCACGAGCCCGATCCTCCCGCCGCCCGGCCCGCGATCTCCGTGGGCTCCGCGCGCGGACCCGCGCCTCATCGCGCCGTGGCCGGCTCGACGTGCGCCTCGCCGTAGGCCTCGACGTAGGTCGCGGCGATCAGCCGGTCGAAGAAGGCCCGGTCCTCGGGCCGCTCGCCCACGTGGGCCGCGAAGTCGTCGCGGCACTCGACCTTGCAGAAGCCCACGATGCGCCCGCGGTAGGTCGTCAGCGCATCGGCCGAGATGCGCTTGCCCGAGCGCGGGCACTCCTCGTTCAGGGCCTCGTCGATGCGGTGGTAGGCGGGACCGCTGCAGCCCGCGAGGGCCAGCAGGGCCAGGGGGAGGAGCAGGGCGCGGGGGGTCATGGGGGG
>DASVAP010000071.1:0-13634 GCA_036376275.1 Planctomycetota bacterium
GCTCCTGCCGCGCAGCTTCCAGAGCCTGTCCGAGGCCGAGGAGGAGAACGGCCAGAGCCGCATCTACCTCGGCATCCACTGGAGCTTCGACAAGACCAGCGGCATCACCCTGGGCCGCCAGGTCGGCGACTGGGTCTTCGACCAGTTCCTGACGCCGGTGCCTTGAGCAACGGCCGGGGGCGTGGGAGAAGGAGGGGGTGATGCGCCCCGCGCCGCTCGTGCTCGCCCTCGTCGCGCTGGCGGCGGCGATCGGGGTCGGGTGGCTCGTGGTGAACTCGCAGCGCTCGCCAAGCGCGACAAGGAGCGAGGAAAGCAGCTTGGAGGACGTCGCGCCGGCCTCGAGCCTCGCTCCGAGCGCGGTCACGCCGGCTGCTACGACGCACGGCGAAGGTGCGCACGAGGAGCTCGCACCCTCGGTGCCCGGCGAGCAGCCGTCCGAGGCCCGGATCCCGGCGGGCACGATCCGTGGACGAGTGGTCGGCGTCCCCCCCGAGCTGCGCGGCCGCCTCGAGGTCATCGCCACGCCCGTCGATGCCTCGCACCGAAAGCAGGTGACCCCCTGCGATCCCGAGGGCTGCTTCACGCTCGCTGGCCTCGAGCCGGAGCAGACCTACGACCTGCGTGTCGTGATCGCCGGCCGCGTGAGCTTCGGCCGACCGCGCACGGAGCTGAGGATGGTCTCGCCGGGCCCCCCGGAGATCGAGCTCCGCTGGTTCGCGGACCGCGCGCTGCTCTTCCAGGTCGCCGACGCGCGCACCGGCCTCGCCGTGACGGAGTTCGAGGTGCGCCTCGGACGCCGGCACGTGCGACCGCTACTCGACGAGGAAGGACGCATCCGCCGGCACTTCCCGGAGGGCCGCGTTCGCTGGGTGGCCTGGGCCGAGGAGGAGGAGCGCGAGCCCTTCGAGCTCGTCGTCTCGGCGCGGGGCTACCGCGAGCTGCGCGTGGGCGCTCTGGTCGATCCCGTGCGCAACGACTACGACCTGGGGCGCCTCTTGCTCGAGCCGGTGCCGCGCCTCGTCGTGCGGGTCGTGGACGAGGCCACGCAGCTGCCGGTGGAGGGAGCAAGGGTGACCCTGATGCATGCGGTGGACAAGGAGCGACCGCGCGACGCCCAGGCCTTCGATCCGCACGGGGGGCGCACCGACGCCGAGGGGCGCGTGACGCTCTCCTGCTTCCCGGGTGAGGAAGCGGTGCTCTCGGTGCGCCACTCCCGCTACGCCGACCTCGATCGGACACTCGCGCTCACCCTGGCCGAGGAGCAGCTCGATACGGTCCAGCTCGCGCCGCGCTGACCGCCTGGTACCGTACTCTCAGCGCGCCGGATCCAGCGCCAGCGCCTCGAGCACCTCGCGCGCGACGACGGCCGGGGTCTTGCCGCTGGTCACGACCGTCGCCTCGCAGCGCGCGTAGAGCGGCGCGCGGGCCTTCAGGATCGCGCGCAGCTCCTCCATGGCTCGAGGACGCGCGCGCATCGGGCGGCGGTCGCCCTGGCCCAGCACGCGCTCGTAGTGCTCCTCGGGTTCGGCCTTGAGCCAGACCGTGCGGCAGGTCTCGCGCAGGCGCGCGAAGGTCGCGGCGTGGGTCACGAGCGAGCCGCCGGTGGCGAGCACCAGGCGCTCGCCGCTCGCGAGGACCCGCTCGAGGGCCTCGGCCTCGTAGCGGCGGAAGGCCTCGGTGCCCTGCAGGTCGAAGAGCTCGGAGAGGGACGCGCCGGCCAGCTCCTCGACGCGCTCGTCGAGCTCGACGAAGGGCTGCTCGAGGCGCCGGGCGAGCTCCTTGCCGACGCTCGACTTGCCGGCCCCGCGCAGGCCGAGCAGCGCGAGGCGCTCGCGCCGGCGCTCGTCGAGGCCCGCCAGCAGCTCGGCCGGGGTCGTCGCCAGGACGCCGGAGAGGCGCAGCAGCAGCTCCAGCGACAGGTTTGCGCGCCCGGCCTCGGCCTCGGTCAGGTAGCGGCGCGAGACCTCCGCCTCGCGGGCCAGCTCGACCAGGGTCAGGCCGCGCTCCTCGCGCAGGGCCCGCAGGCGGGCCCCGAGACGGCCCAAGTACCCTTGTATCGAGCGCACGGTGATCCTTATGATGCCTCCTGAGTTCGCCACTGAGAACTATAATTCCCGCTCTGCCCCGCCCGTGACCCTGACCGCGCCCGCCCACCGGACCGAGTTCCAGACCCACCCGAGCCGCTACAAGCACTGGCGCCTCGTCTGCGAGGGCGAGGTCGCCACGCTGACGATGGCGGTGGCGCAGAACGCGCCCGAGCGGCCGGGCTACGAGCTGAAGCTGAACTCCTACGACCTGGCGGTCGACGTGGAGCTGGCGGACGCGATCCAGCGCCTGGTCTTCGAGCACCCCGAGGTGCGCAGCGTGGTCGTCACCGGCGCGCTCGAGCGCGTCTTCTGCGCCGGCGCGAACATCGGGATGCTCGCTACGAGCACGCATGCCTTCAAGGTGAACTTCTGCAAGTTCACCAACGAGACGCGCCTGGCGCTCGAGGCCGCCAGCGCGGGCGGCGGCAAGCGCTTCCTCGCCGCGCTGAACGGCACGGCCTCGGGCGGCGGCTACGAGCTGGCGCTGGCCTGCGACCGGATCCTGCTGGTGGACGACCGCTCCTCGGCCGTCTCGTTCCCCGAGCTGCCGCTGCTGGGCGTCCTGCCGGGCACGGGCGGGCTGACGCGCCTGGTCGACAAGCGCAAGGTGCGCAAGGACCACGCCGACGTGTTCTCGTCGGTGGCCGAGGGCATCAAGGGCAAGCGCGCGGTCGAGTGGAAGCTGGTCGACGCGATCGCGCCGCTCTCGAAGTGGAAGGAGGAGGTCGCGCGGCACGCCAAGGAGCTCGCCGCCGAGGTCGAGCCGCGCACGGGCAAGGGCGTGGAGCTCACGCCGATCGCCTGCGAGCGCGAGGAGGAGCGCTGGAAGTACGCGCACGTCGAGGTCGTCTTCGAGCGCGAGCAGCGCACCGCGCGCCTCACCCTGCGCCTCCCGGCCGAGGCCGGCCCGAAGGATGCCGCCGCCGCCCATGCCGCCGGCGCGCGCTGGTGGATCTTCCAGGCGCTGCGCGAGCTGGACGACGCGCTGCTCTGGCTGCGCCTGCACGAGCCGGAGATCGGGCTCGTGCTGCTGCGCGTCGAGGGCGACCCCGCCGTGGCCCTGGCGACCGACAAGGTGCTGGCCGCGCGCGGCGACTGGTTCGTGCACGAGGTCGCGCAGTTCGCCAGGCGCGTCCTCAAGCGCGTCGAGAACACCGCCAAGAGCTTCTACGCCGTGGCCGACGGCGGGACGGCCTTCGCGGGCACCTTCCTCGAGCTGGCCCTGGCCTGCGATCGCCTCTACCTGCTCAAGGACGACGACACCCCGGTCCAGCTCGGCCTCTCGGGCGTCCACGCCGGGCTCTACCCGATGGCGAACGGCCTCACGCGCCTCCAGACGCGCTTCCTGGCCGAGCCCGAGCGCGCGCAGAAGATCCTGGAGCACGCCGGCCAGCTGCTCGACGCCGGGACCGCCGACGAGCTCGGCCTCGCCACCTTCGCCCCGGACGGGATCGACTGGGACGACGAGCTGCGCCTCGCGCTCGAGGAGCGCGCCAGCTTCTCGCCCGACGGCCTGACGGGCATGGAGCAGAACCTGCGCTTCCCCGGGCCAGAGACGATGGAGACCAAGATCTTCGGGCGCCTCTCCGCCTGGCAGAACTGGATCTTCCAGCGCCCCAACGCCGTGGGCGAGAAGGGTGCCCTCAAGTGCTACGGCACCCCGCTGCGCCCCGAGTTCGACTTCCGCCGCACCTGATCCCTCCGAACGAGCCCGGCAAGCCGCGACGAGACCCTCCCATGACCCAGATCGACTACGAGCAGAAGATCCCCAACAACGTCGACCTCAAGTCCGACAAGAAGCTGCAGCGCGCCCTCGAGCAGTGGCAGCCGGACTACCTCGAGTGGTGGCGCGCCATGGGCCCCTCCGACTTCAACGCGAACGACGTGTACCTGCGCACCGCGGTCAGCGTCGAGCGCGACGGCTGGGCGCACTTCGGCTACGTGAAGATGCCCGACTACCGCTGGGGCATCTTCCTCGAGCCCCAGCAGGCGGGGCGCGCGGTCGGCTTCGGCGACCACATGGGGCAGCCCGCCTGGCAGGAGGTGCCGGGCGAGTACCGCAACCCCTTGCGGCGCATCATCGTGACCCAGGCCGACACCGAGCCGGCCTCGGTCGAGCAGCAGCGCCTGCTCGGGCACACGGCGCCCTCGCTCTACGACCTGCGCAACCTGTTCCAGGTCAACGTCGAGGAGGGCCGGCACCTGTGGGCCATGGTGTACCTGCTGCACCGCTACTTCGGGCGCGACGGGCGCGAGGAGGCCGAGGAGCTGCTCGAGCGCCGCTCCGGCAACGCCGACCATCCGCGCATCCTCGGCACCTTCAACGAGCCGATCACCGACTGGCTCTCGTTCTTCTGCTTCACGACCTACACCGACCGCGACGGCAAGTTCCAGCTGCTCTCGCTGGCCGAGTCGGGCTTCGACCCGCTGGCGCGCACCTGCCGCTTCATGCTGACCGAGGAGGCGCACCACATGTTCGTCGGCCAGACGGGCCTGGGGCGCGTGATCGAGCGCTCGTGCCAGCTGCTGAAGGAGGGCCAGGGCACGGGTAGAAGCAACGACGTGGCCCAGCTCGGCGGCATCCCGCTCGAGGTCGTGCAGAAGTACATCAACTTCTGGAGCAGCTCCTCGAACGACCTGTTCGGGGGCGAGATCTCCTCCAACGCCTCGAGCTTCTTCGGCGCGGGCCTGAAGGGCCGCGCGAACGAGGAGAAGCTGGACGTCGACCACAAGGCCCTGGAGGAGAGCTACGCGATGGAGGTGCTCGAGGGCGGGCGCCTGACGAAGAAGGAGGTCGCGCTGCGCAACGCGATGAACGAGGTGCTGCGCGACGAGTACGTCTCCGACAACGAGAAGGGCATCGAGTACTTCAACAAGATCTGCGAGAAGAACGGGGCCGACTTCCGCTTCACGCTCCCCCACCGCCGCTTCAACCGCCGCATCGGGATGTTCTCGGAGGCGCGCTTCGACCCCGCGGGTCAGATGATCGACGAGGCCACCTGGCAGCGCCGCGTGGGCGAGTGGCTGCCGACCGAGGCCGACCGCGCGCACGTCAAGGCCCTGATGGTGCCGTGCCACGAGCGCGGCAAGATCGCCGGCTGGATCGCGCCGCCGGCCAAGGGTATCGACGGCAAGCCGTTCGACTACGAGTACGTACGCCTCTGAGCCGCCGGCCGGCCCGCCCGACGAACGGGCCGGCCGGCGGCGCGAGGCGCACGCGAGCGTGCCCTCCCCCGCGCGCCGCGCGCGGAAGGGAAGTGCCTCCCCGTGCACCGGGAACGGAGCGCCTTCCCGCGCGGGCGGCGGGCCATTCCTTCCCGTGCCACACACACCCGTGACGGAGCGTCCCTCCAGCGCTCGCTCGTGAAGGGTCGAACGGGGCGGCGGAAGGAGCGGCCCCGGGAAGGGCCGCACAGGGAAGGGACCCCGCATGCCTCGCACCACGCCGGAGCCGGCCTCCGGCCTCCGTCTGCCCATCGCGCTGCTCGTGCCGCTCGCGGCGCTGGCCCTCGGCGCGTGCTCGCTCTCCTCCTCCGGCGACGAGGAGGACAACACGGGCGGCAGCGCGCCGCGCTGCGAGGAGTGCGTGGGCGAGGACGGCGGCGCGCCGGCCGCGCCGGCCCTCGACGGCCAGACGGTGGCGGTGCTCGAGACCACCGTGCGCGATCCGGTGAGCGAGATCGTGCTGCGCGGGACCTTCCCCGTGCCGCCCTCGACCTACCCGCGCGCCGACGGCAAGAACCCCTTCGTGGTGCTGGACTGGGACGGCACGCCGCTCCCGACCCAGACCGAGATCGTCTCGCGCTACGCGAACGCGGCCGAGGGCGCGGACGTGGTCGAGGTGCTTGCGCGCGTGCGCCGCGACCCGGCGTCCGCGAACAACACCCAGGTGCGCTACTCGGTGGTGCACGCGCCGACCGGTCCGTCGGCCGCACCCGGCGCGCCGGGCCTGGCGGACCTGCAGGCGCCGGGCCAGCTCCCGGCCGGCCTGCTGGCCCTGCTCGCGGATCCGAACGCGATCGAGATCCGCACCTACGACTGCTTCGGGAACAAGTACGTCTGCCGGCCGCTGGACGGGAGCGGGACCTTCCGGCGCATGCGCCACGGCCCCGTGACGAGCGAGCTGCGCGTGTACCAGACGATGCTGCCCGATCCGCCGGTGGCCGGGCCCGCCGGGACGCTGCCGCACTCCTTCGGCGTGCACGCCTACCTGACGACCCTGCGCGGGCACGACATCCTCGGCCTGACGCTGCGCTTCCACAACGGGCACTCGGGTCGCAACACCTCCAGCGCGAGCGACGACCCGCTCGACAAGCTCTACTTCCAGAAGATCGAGGTCGTGATGCCCGGCGGGCGCACCCTGCTGCAGGACTTCGACGACCCGTACTACGGCGACAGCTACGCCGAGGGCGCGCGCTGGGTGTGGCCGATCGTGGCCCCGATCCCCGGCAAGATGCACGTGATCCGCTGGCAGGGCCAGTTCCACCGGCGCCTGTGGAGCGGCGCGAGCGGCACCTTCGACGTCCTGGCGGCCTACTCGGACGGCATCGGCCAGGGCTTCTGCGTGCGCGGCACGGACTCCGTCACCGGACGGCGCCTGTGGTCCTGGTGGAACCGCGGCACGGCGCGCTACTTCCCGCAGCGCTACGCGCTGCCGAGCCTGGCGCACCTGAACCTGCCCGCGCTGCGCAACACCCTGGCCAGCCAGCGCTGGCACCTGGAGTCGCGCCTGGCGGACGGCTCGAGCGATGGCAACTACCCGATCGCCTCGCAGGTGCTCGGCTGGGGCCACCCCTACGGCGTCTCCTACGGCGGCATGACCAGCGGCGCGGAGATCTTCCTGTACGACGGCGTGGCCGCCGCCGCGGCCGCGGCGACGCACGGTTTCCAGCAGTACGCGGCCCTGCACCGCATGCACACGGACCGCCATCCGACGGCGCTGTACGACCTGGACGGCGAGCCCAGCTCCTTCGAGCGCTGGCGCGTCGAGAACGGCGACCGCGACTACATCCCCTTCTACTGCTACCTGAACCCGCTGCTGAACGGGAGCTTCCCCGACCCCTTCGGCTTCCACAACGCGCCGCAGTTCCAGATCCAGCACGTGGCCGCGAACGGCCTCGCGCCCGGCTACGAGCCGTCGCACCTGGGCTACGAGCCGCACGACCTGCAGCACCTCATCCGCTACACGCGCTCGGCCAAGGTTCTGGCCTGGCTCGGCAACGACGCGCTGGCCAAGGACGACCTGCGCATGCAGGCGGAGCTCGCGCACCTCTCCTACCACGACCTGCGCAACAGCGCGGCCGGGAACTTCTTCGAGGGCGGCATGTTCGCCTCGCGCGCCTTCGTGAACGCCAACCCGGGCAAGGGCTTCCCCTACGGGCGCGGCGAGGCCTGGGGCCTCGACTGCATGCTGGCGGCCTACGCCGTGGCCGACACGACCTGGCGCACGAACAAGTTCTCGTGGCTCACCAAGGTGAGCGAGCTGCTGCTGGACGGCCAGGGCGCCTGCACGGGCTTCATCCAGGCCTACGTCAGCGACAAGGCCGTCAACGGGCTCTACCGGGCGCGCCAGCAGATCGAGCAGTCGATCACCGAGAACGCGCTGCAGGGCCTGCGCGAGACGGTCTTCCGCCGCGTGCACGCCGGCTACGACGCGATGACGCGCGACGTGCTGGTCAACTCGCTCTACGCCTTCATCGGCGAGATGGCCTGGTTCCCGGGCCAGCCGGGACCGTGGCGCTACACCGGCATCGGCCCGCTGAACATCGCCCAGCCGATCTGGTGCGTGCGCGGGCAGATGCCCGGCAACGCCTACACCGCCGGCGACATCGAGGCCTTCCAGGACTGGTCGTCCTTCGCGTGGGGCTACGAGATCACGGGCGACCCGATCTTCCTGGAGCGCGCCACGACCCAGATCGGCGTGCCCAACCTGATGAACCGGCTGCTGAACGAGGGCACCAGCAACCTCGAGAACCGCGCGGCGCTGATCGCGCTGCTGCAGCACCAGAACGGGCTGCTGTAGCCGGGGGAGCGGGCGGCCTCAGAAGTCCGGGAGGTGCGCGACCTCGCCCCAGAAGTCCAGCAGCTGCCGCAGGGCGCGCTCGAACCCGGCGTAATCGGGCGGCTTGACGAGGTAGCAGTTGGCGTGCAGGTCGTAGGCCCCGCGCACGTCCTGCGGGGCGTCCGAGTTCGTCAGCACGACCACCGGGATGCGCATGGTCTCCGGGGCCGACTTGATGCGGCGCAGCACCGAGCGGCCGTCCAGGCCCGGGAGGTTCAGGTCCAGGAGGATCAGGTCCGGCATGTGATGGGCGCGCTGCAGCATCGCGAGCGCCTCCAGCCCGTCGTGCACGATCGTCAGGCGCAGGGGCCGCGTGCCGTGGTCGAAGGCCTCGCGCACGAGGCGGATGTCGCCCGGATTGTCCTCCACCAGCAGGATCGACATCCCCCCCGGCCGCTCGTGCAGCGCCTCGGGCAGCGGCAGGGGGTCGATCGCTGGGGGCGCGGAGAGCAGGCCGCCCGGATCGTCCTCGCGGTCGACGCCAGCCTCCGCTCCAGGGCGATAGGCCACGGGCGCCCCGCCGGCGGGCCCGCGACCGTCGCCGGGCAGAGGAAAAGGCGGCGATCCGCTCCGAGGGAGGAGAGAGCGGATCGCCGCAAGGGCCGGCGCGAGGGCCGCGCCTCGGCCGGCACCCAGGGGGGACCGGGTTGGTTCGATGCTCGACCAGACCACAGGGGGCAGGATGCGATCTCCCGGCATCGACGTCGTTAACTCCACTTCAGGATCTCGGGGCGGGGCGAGGTCGCCCGGCCCCGGGAGGCGCCGCGCGCCCGTGGAATCGCCGGCCCCCCAGGCGAGAACCGATCGACCTCGCGCTACGATGCGGGCCCCAGTAGGAATCGTCATGCGAACACTCCTGGTGGATGACGATCCGGCGTTCCGAAAGCTGGCAGGCCTCGCTCTGGAAGCGGCCGGGGTCGAGCACGAGTCCGTCTCGTCCGCGCAGGAAGCGCTCCGGCGCCTGCAGGAAGAGAGCTTCGATCTCCTGCTCCTCGACCTGGAGCTCCCGGGCATGAGCGGGGTCGAGCTGCTGCGTCACCTGCGCGAGCAGGGCAAGGACATCCCCGTCGTCCTGGTCACGATCCGCGACGGGATCACCGAGCTGACCAGCGGCCTCCGCTCGGGAGCCGACGACTACATCGTCAAGCCCTTCGATTTCGACGAGCTCCTCGCGCGCCTGCGCGCCGTGCTGCGCCGGAGCCGCGGGCTGCGCACGGCGCACCTCGGCAACCTGGAGGTCGATCCCCTGCACCGCGTCGTCAAGCGCGACGGCCATCCGATCGAGCTGACCCAGCGCGAGTTCGAGGTGCTGTGGGTGCTGATCCAGGGTCAGGAGCGCACCGTCACGCGCAAGGAGTTCCTCTTCCGCGTGTGGGGCATGAAGTTCGAGCCCGGCACGAACTTCATCCAGGTGCACGTCTCGCGCCTGCGGGCGAAGCTCGAGCCGCTCGAGGGCTTCCGCATCGAGACCGTGCGCGGGGAGGGCTACCGGCTCGTGTCGGTCCAGGGCGACGCCCCGCCGGACGGCCCGGAGCTGCGCGCGGATCCTTGCGGCGAGCTCGGCACGGGTCGGCGCTCGCCCACTCCCCAGGGCCCGGCGGGCGCCAGTCCGGAGTGATGCGGCCCGCGCGGCGGCACACCGCCGCGCGAGCCCCTGGCCTCGGCCCTACGGGAGCGCGTGGATCTGCACGTTCCCGCCCTGCAGGGTGCCGGAGGCCGAGTAGCCGCTCGACAGCGTGAGGGCGAAGCTGTCGGCCGTGCCCGGCTCGCCGGCGTCGACCAGCGTGGCCGTGAAGGTGAAGCCGCTCATGCCGTCGATCGAGGCGGTGCCCTCGATCCGGCGCGTCGTCGCGTCGACGATCGTGTAGCTCGTGATCGACTCCGACTTGACGTGGATCCCGTCGCCGTGATCGACGAAGTTCAGGTTTCCGGAGGGCGTCGCCGGATCGCGCGCGACGACCCCGAAGCTGGCGCGGGCACCGCTCGGGGTGCCCGTGATCCAGCCTCCGGCGGTGACCTTGTCCACCTCCTGAGCTCCGGACATCGCAGTGGAGGCCGTGCACAGGCCGAGGACGAGGACCAGGGATCGAGCGAGGGATCTCATCGTTGTCTCCTTGTCATGGGTCTCGAGGAATCGCGCTGGCCCGCCCCACGGTCGACGCGAGAGCGACCGCTTCCCCGCGCGCCCCGGCGGCCATGAGTTCGAGCAACGCCACGAGCTTCTCGTGCCGCCCTCGACGCGCGATTAACTCCCGGCAAGGCCGAGGTGCCTCGACCGCCCGCGCCCGCGGGGAAGATCAGGATCCCGGCAGCAGCACGGCCGCGGGCAACCCGGAGCGCAACACCGACGGCCGACCGCCGACCCAGGTCAGCACGGACCAGCTGCCCAGGACCTGCGCCGTGGCGTGCAGCACGCCCAGCGAGTACGCCAGGGTCGGACCGTAGCGAGCCGGGGCGTCCGAGAGCAGCGCCCCCCCCAGACAGTCCTCGTCCAGGCTCCACAGGAGCTCGCCCTCGGGCCGCGCGAGCACGCCGGCGATCTCCCCACCCGCGAGGACGAGCTGCGCAAGGCGTGCGCCCGTCGGCAGGGACAGGGAGCAGTGCTGGAGCGGCTCGAGCTGGAGCCGCACCAGCCGGTCGGGCTGCGCCGCGTGGGTCGATGCGAGCAGGGCCACCAGCACGCCGGGCTCGACCTCGGCGCGCCGGATGGGTCCGACCGCGCGCAGCAGGGACTGCCTGCTTCCTTGCAGGAGGTCCACCCACAGGAGCTCGCCCTCGTCGTCGTCATCGTAGTCGCCGTCGTCGTCGCCCGGGACGCGCAGCAGCCAGGCCGGCGGCCCCGGAAGCGGGAGCAGGCCGTCGCGCAGGGCGAGCCGCCCGTAGCCGAAGGGACGCCGGTGCTCCTCGTTCGTGCCGGAGAGCGCGGTGATCGCGAGCTCGCCCCCGGTGCCGATCCCGATCCGGAAGAGGTCGGCGTGGACGAGTCCCTGCCCCTCGTCCTCGCCGACGAGGAGCGTCAGCTCGCGCGGCGCGTGGAAGGCGATCACGCCGGTGTCGTTCAGCGTGTCCTCGAAGTTGTCGTCGTGGGTGATCTGGAGCTCCCCCACCGTCCCGGCCCGGGCGACCTCGCTCACCCAGCCCTCGCGGTACACCCCCTCGCTGCGCCAGGCGACCAGCGAGCCGTCGGTCGAGAGCGCCAGGGTGGGTCCGGCCGGCTCCTCGGGCAGGAAGCCGGCACCCGAGAGGTGGCGGGGGCTCTGCGAAACCCACCGCGCCTCTCCGCCGGGACCGACGACGCACACGCGCGCGGAGGTGGGCGCTTCCCCGCCGACGAACGCGACCCGCGACTCGTCGGCCGACCAGACGGCTCCGACCCCCAGCCAGGCGGGCCAGCCGGTCGCGAGCGGCACGGGCTGCGCGTCGGCGCCCTGCTGGCGCGTGAAGCGCAGCGGCCCGCCGTCGGCCAGGGCCAGACCCCAGCCGCTCAGGAGGACCAGCCCCTGCGGATGGAAGCGCAGCGGGCCCCGCGCCGCCGTGCGGTTCGTCACCTCGGCCCGGACCAGGTCGACCTGCAGCAGGTCGCCGCCGGCCTGCGGGACGGTGGCCAGGAGCAGGGCCTCGCCGCGCGGATCCACGGAGACGTGGCCGAGGAAGGGGTCGTCCCGGCCGAGCGCGCCGGTACCGGGCCGCTCCAGCAGGGCGCGCGCGCGCCCCGCGGGCTCGACCACGAAGTACCCGAAGGCCGCGCCGCCCCCGGTCGCGCGGCGGTAGTGGTACAGCGAGCCGCGTCCGCGCGGCAGCCGGACGCGCGTCGCCCCCGGCACGTCCGACACGATCCGCGGCCGATCCGGACGCAGCTCGTCCAGGTGGGTCCGGCCCTGGACGTCGAAGGGCAGGAGCACGATCCCCTCGAGCGAGGGCGGCCATTCCTCGCGTCCGAGGGTGTCCAGGACGAGCACGCTCCCTTCCGGCGGGCTCTTCGATACGAACACGGTGACGTCCGCGCGCGCGGCGAGCGCGCCCAGGACGACGGCAGGCGCGAGCAGGGCTCCCATGATGGCCCGAGGAGAGCACGCGGGCTTCCTCCGATCCTTAAGAGGTCGAGAGCCTGCGGGTCCGAGCCGGGAGCCGGCGAACCGACCGGCGCGCGCTCAGGGGGCCATCAGGGAGCCGCCCTCGGTGTCCACCCCCTCGCCCACGAGCCGGTATCCGACCCCGTAGACGGTCTCGATGCGCATGCTGTCCAGGGGGCCCAGCTTCTGCCGCAGGCGCGAGAAGTGGACCTGGAGGAAGTTGGTGTTCGGCTCGGACTGCAAGCGCCAGACGCGCTCGAGCAGCTCCGTCTTCGAGACCACGCGCCCGCGGGCCTCGACCAGCAGCGCGAGCAGCTCGAACTCGCGCGGCGTGAGCTCGACCGGGACTCCGTCGCTGCGCACCCGGCGCAGCTGCCGGTCGATCTCCAGGGTCCCGACGCACACGCGGTCCGGGCTCCGCGACCGGCGCAGGACCGCCACGAGCCGGGACAGCAGCTCCTCGAAGGAGCAGGGCTTGACCACGTAGTCGTCGGCGCCGAGGTCCAGGGCGCGAATCTTGTCGTGCACGTCGTCGCGCACGGTGACGAGCACCACGGGGATGTCGCGGCCGCTGTTGCGCAGCAGCTTGACCAGGTCCAGCCCCTTCATGCCGGGCAGCTCGACGTCCAGCAGGATCAGGTCGAAGGGCTCGTCCCCCGCGCCCTTCAGGGCGGCCAGCGCGTCCGAGGCGGTGCCCGCGGTGACGTGCTCGATCCCTGCCTCCTCCAGCGCCAGGGTCCCCAGGCGGCGGAAGGCCGGATCGTCGTCCACGAGCAGCACCTTCGTGCGCCGGGTCGTGGAGGTCGGGGCCCGGAGAGGATCGACGGTCATCGAGCGGACTCGGGATGGATTGTTCATGCCGTTGCGGATGGGTGGGCCTGGATGGGCAGGGGCTCGCTCCCGAGGCGCGACTTCCGGCTCGGTGCGACCGGTAGGGTGAAGAAGAACGTACTGCCCGCGCCCGGGCTGGACTCGCACCAGATCTCGCCGCCGTGCCGCTCGACGATCTTCTTGCACAGCGACAGCCCGATGCCGGTGCCCGCGTACTCCTCGCGGCCGTGCAGGCGCTGGAAGACCTCGAAGATGCGCTGGGCGTAGGTCGGGTCGAGGCCGATGCCGTTGTCGCGCACCGAGAGGAGCCACTCGCCGTCGCGTAGCTCGCAGTCCACGTGGACCACCGGGTCCACGTCCTTGCGCCGGAACTTGACGGCGTTGCCGACCAGGTTCTGGAAGACCTGTGCCACCTGGAACTCGTCGCCCATCACGGTCGGCAACGAGCCCTGGGTGACGGTCGCGCCACTCTCGCGGATCGCCAGGCGCAGGTTCGCCAGCGCCTGCTGCAGGGCCCGGTCGCAGGCCACGGGCGTGAAGTGCGCTCCAGCGAGGTCCAGGCGCGCGTAGCTGAGCAGATCG
>DASVAP010000072.1:0-6606 GCA_036376275.1 Planctomycetota bacterium
GGCTCGATCGACCAGATCCGCCAGCTGGCCGGCATGCGCGGCCTGATGGCCAAGCCCTCGGGCGAGATCATCGAGACGCCCATCAAGGCCAACTTCCGCGAGGGCCTGCGCGTGCTCGAGTACTTCAGCTCGACCCACGGGGCCCGCAAGGGTCTGGCCGACACGGCCCTCAAGACGGCCGACGCCGGCTACCTGACGCGCAAGCTGACGGACGTGGCCCAGAACGTGGTCGTGAGCCAGGACGACTGCGGCTCCCCGAACGGGATCTACAAGTCGGCCGTGTACAAGGGCGAGAAGATCGTGCTCACGCTGGCCCAGGCCGTGCGCGGGCGCGTGGCGCGTGACACGATCATGGACGTCGTCTCGGACGAGGTCATCGTGCGCGAGAACGAGGTCATCACCGAGGAGGCCGCGGCGCGGGTCGAGGCTCTCGGCTACGAGAAGATCCGCGTGCGCAGCCCGCTGACCTGCGAGGCGGGTCTCGGCGTGTGCGCGCGCTGCTACGGCATGGACCTCTCGCGCAGCACGATCGGCGAGCGGGGCCTGGCCGTCGGCATCATCGCCGCCCAGTCGATCGGCGAGCCGGGCACGCAGCTCACCATGCGGACCTTCCACATCGGCGGTACGGCCAGCCGCGCCGTCGAGGAGTCGGAGGTGCGCTCCAAGCGCGACGGTACGGTGCGCTTCAACAACGTGCGCTCGGTCGTGAACCGCGACGGCGAGACCGTGGTGCTCAACCGCAACGGCGAGATCCTGCTGGTGGACGAGCGCGGGCGCGAGCTCGACCGCTACGCCGCGCCCATGGGCGGCGTGCTCAAGGTCAAGGACGGCCAGGCCGTGAAGATGCGCGACGCCCTGTGCACCTGGGACCCGCACCACGTGCCGATCCTGGGCGAGTTCGAGGGCAAGGTGCGCTTCGAGGACCTGATCGAGGGCAAGACCCTCAAGGTCGAGCGCGACTCCCGCGGTGGCGTGCGCAAGCTCGTCATCGAGCACAAGGGCGACCTGCACCCGCAGCTCATCCTGGAGGACACCGGCGGCCAGGCCCTGGCCCTGTACCCGATCCCCGAGCGTGCCTACATCGAGGTCGAGGACGGCCAGACCATCAAGGCCGGCGACATGCTGGCGAAGTCGCCGCGCGAGATCGGCGGCACCCAGGACATCACCGGCGGCCTCCCGCGGGTCACCGAGCTGTTCGAGGCCCGCAAGCCCAAGGACCCCTCCGTCATCTCCGAGATCGACGGCGTGGTCGAGCTGGGCGAGAAGAAGCGTGGCAAGCGCACGATCATCGTGCGCGCCCTCGGCCCGAAGGGCGAGGTCATCGAGGAGCAGGAGCACGCCGTGCCCCAGGGCAAGCACCTGCGCGTCCACAAGGGCGACGAGGTGCGCGCCGGCGACCCGCTGGTCGACGGCCCGCTCGTCCCGCACGACATCCTGCGCATCAAGGGCGAGGAGGCCGTGCAGGACTACCTGCTGCGCGAGATCCAGAACGTCTACCGCTCGCAGGGTGTCTCGATCGACGACAAGCACATCGAGATCATCCTCGGGCAGATGATGCGCAAGGTGCAGGTCGTCGACCCTGGCGACAGCGACTTCCTGCCGGGCGCGGTGGTGGACAAGTTCCGCTTCCGGCGCGAGAACGAGCGCCTGCGCAAGGACCGCAAGAAGAACGCCTCCGGCCAGACCCTGCTGCTGGGCGTGACCAAGGCCTCGCTCTCGTCCGAGTCGTTCATCTCGGCCGCGAGCTTCCAGGAGACCACCAAGGTCCTGACCGAGGCCGCCATCGCCGGCCGCAAGGACCAGCTCGTCGGCCTCAAGGAGAACGTGATCCTCGGGCACATGGTCCCGACCGGCACGGGCTTCCGCGACCACTACCGCACGCGCGTGAAGAAGAACATCGACTTCGGCGAGATCGGCAAGGGCTCGAGCCTGACGGTCGCCGCCATCGACGCGCAGATGGAGGCCCTGATGAGCGGGGACATCGACCCGCTCGTCTCGCGCGAGGCCAACTACCTGCGCACCGGCACCGAGCCGGCCAAGGACCTCCCCGGCCTGCGCCCCAAGAAGGACGAGATCGTCCCGGCCGAGCGCAGCGACGACGAGGAACCGCCCGTGGACCCCTTCGACGCGGCCATGGGCTCGCCCTCGCGCAGCGAGGAATGACCCCCGGCGGGCCGGGCGTCCCCCCCCGGGGGCCCGGCCCTGCCTTGACGCCCACCCCCTCCGGCATAGAATCTCCGCCCCTCTTTCCAACCGAACGATGCCCACCATCAACCAGCTCGTGCGCAAGGGGCGCGTCCTGAGGCGCCGGCGCTCCAAGTCGCCCGTGCTCGAGGCCTGTCCGCAGAAGCGCGGCGTGTGCCTGCAGGTCAAGACCCAGACGCCGAAGAAGCCCAACTCGGCCCTGCGCAAGGTGGCCCGCGTGCGCCTCTCCAACGGCAAGGAGATCACGGCCTACATCCCGGGCGAGGGGCACAACCTGCAGGAGCACTCGATCGTGCTCATCCGCGGCGGGCGCGTGCGCGACCTGCCCGGCGTGCGCTACCACATCCTGCGCGGCACGCTGGACGCCTCGGGCGTCGACGCGCGCCACAACGGCCGCTCCAAGTACGGCGCCAAGCGGCCCAAGAAGTAGGCCCCGACCATGCCGCGCAACTACACCTCGACCGCCCCGCTGCTCCTGCCGGATCCGAAGTTCAAGTCGCCCCTGGCGACGAAGATCATCGACAAGCTGATGCTCAGCGGGAAGAAGACCACCGCGCAGAAGATCTTCTACGAGGCCCTCGACCTGGCCTCCAAGAAGCTGCCGGACGTGCTGGACCAGGCCGAGATCTTCACGAAGGCGGTCGAGAACGTGAAGCCGGCGGTCGAGGTGCGCTCGAAGCGCGTCGGCGGCGCCAACTACCAGGTGCCGCGCGAGGTCAAGAAGGCACGCCAGCAGTCGCTCGCGATCCGCTGGATCGTCGACAACGCGCGCAAGAAGAAGGGCAAGCGCATGGCCGTGCGCCTGTCCGAGGAGCTGGTGGACGCCTTCCAGGGCACGGGCGCTTCCGTGGCCTGGAAGGAGCAGGTCCACAAGATGGCCGAGGCCAACAAGGCCTACGCGCACTACGCCAGGTAGTCCGGCCCGCGCGCGGCGCCGGCCGCCCGCGCCTCCCGGTGGACGTCCTGATCCTGCGCGACCCGCACGAGTCGCCCGCCAAGTGCTCGCTCACGCCGCTGCGGGGCCTCCCCGGCGTGCGCTTCGTCGAGTACCTGGGCACCCGGCGGCTGGACGCGGGCGAGCGGATCCTGCTCGACCCGGAAGGCGCGGAGCTCGGCCCCGCGGACCGCGGGCGGGACCTCCTCCTGATCGACTGCGCCTGGCGCCGCGTCCCGCGCCTGCGGCGCACGGTCGACGGCGTGCTCCACGCGCGCCGCCTGCCGCCCTTCGCGACCGCCTATCCGCGTCGCAGCAAGACCTTCGCCGACCCCGAGCGCGGCCTGGCCTCGGTCGAGGCGCTGTACCTGGCCGCGCTCCTGCTCGGGGCGCCCCGGCCCGACTTCCTGGCGGCCTATCGCTGGCGCGCCGAGTTCCTGGCCGCGAACCGCGCGCTCCTGGCGACCCTGGGGCTCTCCGCGTCCGGCGAGGCCGGCTGCCAGCAGCAACCCTCCTGACGGCGCTGGATCGAGCGCGCCTCCCGCGGCCCGCAGGTGCCAGTCCGACCGTGCTGCAGCGCTTCGATCGACACGCGCGATCCCGTATACATGGGGCATGCCAGGTGTGCGGCCGCTCGCGACGATGCGCAACCTCGGCATCGTCGCGCACATCGACGCCGGCAAGACCACGCTCTCGGAGCGCATCCTGTTCTACAGCGGCGTCGAGCGCCGCATGGGCGAGGTGCACGAGGGCACGGCCACGCTCGACTACCTGGCCGAGGAGCGCGCGCGCGGGATCACGATCACGGCCGCGGCCACGACCGTGCCCTGGCGCGGGCACTCGATCCACCTGATCGACACGCCGGGCCACGTCGACTTCACGGTCGAGGTCGAGCGCTGCATGCGCGTGCTCGACGGTGCCGTGCTCGTGGTCAACGGCGTGGCCGGCCTGCAGGCCCAGTCCGAGACCGTCTGGCGCCAGATGCAGCGCCACCACGTGCGCGCGCTGGCCTTCGTGAACCAGCTCGACCGCCCCGGCGCGGACTTCCTGCGCTGCGTCGCCGACCTCACCAAGCGCCTGGGCGTGCGCGCCGTGCCGATCCAGTACCCGCTCGTGCACGGCCGCGCCGAGAACGCCCTGATCGACCTGCTCACGCTCGAGGCCCGCGAGTTCCTGGCCGAGGACCAGGGGCGCGCGCCGCGACCCTGCTCCGTCCCGCCGGCCGAGGCCGAGGAGGCCGCCGTGCTGCGGGCCGAGCTGGTGGACGTGCTGGCGGAGGAGGACGAGGGCCTGCTCGAGGCCGTCCTGGCCGGGCGCGCGGTGGGGGCGGCCGAGCTCGCCGCCGCCCTGCGCGCGCGCGTCCTGGCCGGGAGCCTGGTGCCGGTCCTGGGCGGGTCCGCGCTGCGCAACGTCGGGGTCCAGCCGGTGCTGGACGCCGTGGTGGACTACCTGCCCTCGCCGGGCGAGGTACCGCCCGTCGCCGGCCTGCACGCCCTGACCGGCGCGCGCCTCGAGCGCGCCCCGGATCCGGCCGGCCCGCCCTGCGCGCTGTGCTTCAAGCTGATCGCCGACCCGAGCGAGGACCTCCTGTTCGTGCGCGTCTACTCGGGGACGCTCGTGCCCGGCATGAAGCTCTACAACCCGCGCACGAAGCGCATGGAGCGCATCGCGCGCATCCTGCGCATGCACGCCGACCAGCGCATCCCCGTGCTCGAGGCCTTCCCGGGCGAGATCGTGGCCCTGACCGGCTGCAAGCAGAGCGTGACCGGCGACACGCTGTGCGAGCACGACGAGCCGATCCTGCTCGAGCGCCCCGTCTTCCCCGAGCCCGTGCTCACCCGCGTGGTCGAGCCGCAGTCGAGCGGCGAGCGCGAGCGCCTGCGCACCGCGCTCGAGCGCCTGGGCTTCGAGGACCCGACCTTCACCGTGCGCGAGGACGAGGAGACCGGGCAGTGGCTGATCGCCGGGATGGGCGAGCTGCACCTCGAGATCAAGGAGCACCGCCTGCGCGACGAGTTCCGCCTCGCCGTGCGCGTCGGCCAGCCGCGCGTCGCCTACCGCGAGGCCCTGCAGGCCGCGAGCCGGGGCGAGGCGCGCGTCGACCGGGTGCTGGGGGGGGCGCACTTCACCGGCTCGATCGACCTCCGGCTCGAGCCGCTCCCGGCCGAGGAGGGCGGGGGCGCGCGCGTCGAGTGGGATCCCGCCTGCCCCGTCCCGGCGGCCTTCCGCCCGGCCGTGGCCGAGGCCCTGCGGCTCGAGGCCCAGGTCGGACCGCGCTTCGGCTACCCGCTGGCCCCGCTGCGGGTGCGGGTGGTGGGGGGCGAGCCCCGCCCGGAGCTCGACACCGAGGCCGGGTACGTCCAGGCCGCCAGCCAGGCCCTGCGGGCGGCCCTGGCGGCGGGGGAGGTGGCCTTCCTGGAGCCCCTGATGGCCTTCGAGATCGAGGCGCCCGCCGAGGCGATGAGCGCGATCGTCGGGGACCTGAACGCCAAGCACGCCGAGATCCGCGAGCTGACGGCCGAGGGCGATTCGCGGCGGGTCGAGGGCCGGGTGCCCCTCTACCACGTCTTCGGCTACGCCACGACCGTGCGCTCGCTGTCCCAGGGGCGGGCGAGCTTCGCCCTGACTCCGGCCGGCTTCGCCCGGGTGCCGGAGGCGGAGCTCGCGGCCCGGGGACTGACCTGGAGCTAGGGATCCCCGGATCGTCCGGGGCCCGCGGGCGGGCCGCGGGGGGACCCAGCGCAGGAGCATCATTCCGGCATTGACCCTGCCCCGGGGAGTGGATATCTTCCTCGCCCCTTTGCTGCCGCCACCCCCTCGTTCGCGGGGGCCCACGCAGCGAGGGCAGCCCGCACATGAGTGACTCGAAGATCCAGATCCGCATGGAGGCCTACGACCACGAGGCCCTGGACCAGTCCGCCGTCGAGATCGTCGAGACGGCGAAACGGACCGGGGCGCGCGTGGCGGGGCCGATCCCGCTGCCGACGCGGATCGAGCGCTACACGGTGCTCCGCTCGCCGTTCATCGACAAGAAGTCGCGTGAGCAGTTCGAGATCCGGACGCACAAGCGGCTGATCTACATCTCGGAGCCCACCGGCCAGACGGTCGACGCTCTGAGCAGTCTCAACATGCCAGCGGGCGTGGACATCCGTATCAAGGCCTGAGCCTCGAGCGCAGCCCGGCGCGACCGGGAGGCGTGGGATCGGTCGCGAGACGCGCGACCCCCGTCCGAGCCGAGAAGACCGCACTCGGCAAGCTCTTCACAACTCCTTCCCTTCACCCACTGATGCCGCGTGGCCAGGCGTCGGTCATCGCTCGTCCTCGAGAGCGATGACCCTGGTCGAACCGGCGGGTGACCAACGTTCTCGAGGACTCATGACGCTGATCCTAGGACGCAAGCAGGGCATGACCCACGTCTTCGCCGAAGACGGCACCCTCGTGGGGGTGACCGTCGTCGCCGCAGGTCC
>DASVAP010000198.1:0-9978 GCA_036376275.1 Planctomycetota bacterium
TCGAGCCGGGGCTGCCGCTCGCGCTGGAGGAGCACCTCGCGCGCCTCGAGGAGCTGTATGCGTCGGTGCGCGCCGAGGCGCGGGAGCCGGTCCATGGCTGAGCGTGGCCTCGCCCTCGGCTTCGTCGGCCTCGGCTGGCACCCGGACATCGGCGGGGTCGAGAGCCACACGCGCGACCTCGCGCGCGAGCTCGGCACGCGCGCGCACCGCCTGCACGCGCTCGCGCTCGACATGGCGGAGGGGCTCGAGCCCTACACGACGAAGGCGCGCCCTGACGAGGGCGTCGTCGAGGGTGTCGAGGTCACGCGCATGGCCTACCGCTTCCACGACCACCGCGCGCTGGCGGACCTCGTGACGAGCGCGCGCGCCGAGGCCGTGCTCGTCGACTGGGCGCGCGCGGCGCGGCTCGACCTCGTGCACGTGCACCACGCCTCGGGCTGGGGCCTCGGGATCCTGCCGGTGCTGGCGCGGGCCGGGATCCCGGCCGTGATGACGCTGCACGACTACTGGCCGCTGTGCCCGCGCGGCCAGATGCTGCGCACGGACGGAGAGGTGTGCGCGGAGGCCTCGCCGGCGCGCTGCGCGCCGTGCCTCGCGCGCACCTGGCCGCACCTCATGCCCTCCGGCGACGGCGAGCGGCGTGGACCGGACGGAGCGAGCGTCGCGGACGACGAGGGTGCGGCCGGTGCGCGCGACGCCCACGCGCTGGCCTGCCTGCGCTCCGCCGCGCGGCTCTTCACGCCCTCGCCCGCGACGCGCACCGCCTACGTGCGCGCCGGACTCGCGGAGGCCTCGATCCAGGTGCTCGAGAACGGCGTCGACGTGGACGAGCTCGCGCGCACCGTGCGCGCGCTGCGGGCGCGCGCCGCGCCGCACGCGGGGCTGCGCCTCGGGGTGCTGGGGACGGTGCTGCCCTCCAAGGGCGCGCTCGAGCTCGCCCAGGCCGTGCTGGAGGCGCGCCTCGAGGGCCTGACGCTCGAGATCCACGGCTCCCTGCCGAGCTACCACGGCGATTCGCGCTACGTCGAGGAGCTGCGCGCGCTGGCCGCGCGCGCGCCGTCGATCCGCGTGCACGGCCCCTTCGACCACGCGCGCCTGCCCGAGATCCTGGCCGGCCTCGACGGCGTGGCCGCGCCCTCGCGCTGGAACGAGGTCTACGGCCTGACCGTGCGCGAGGCACGCGCCGCGGGCCTGCCGGTGCTCGTGAGCGACGCGGGCGCGCTGGCGGACGTCGCCGCCGGCGGGAAGGCGGGCCTGGTCGTCCCGGCCGAGGACCGCGCCGCCTGGGTCGCGGCCCTGAAGCGCTTCGCCGACCCGGCCGCGCGCGCCGCCTGGGCCGCGCACGCCACGCCGCCGCGCTCGGCCCACGCCATGGCGCTCGAGCTGGAGCGCGCCTACTGCGAGGTGCTGCGGCAGCGCGGCGAGCTGGGCAAGACGGAGTTCGTGCCGGGCACCGACCAGCGCGCGCGGGGCGGCTGGCTCGGGTGGCTGCGGTGGTTGTGGAGCTGAGCTCGGTGCGAGCCGAGCGGAGGAACCGGCGGCACGGCGGGTGAGATCGTCGGCGATCCGAGCGCGGAGACGCGGAGGGAAGACGCGGAGGACGCGGAGGGAGGAGGTGGGGGAGGAAGACGCGGCAAGGGAAGGCGGACCCGGGACTCGCCCTGACCGCCACCGCTCGCTTCCGAGCGCGCCGCCGACGTCCAGCCCGGATCCCTCTCTCGCCCGCTGTCCTTCTTCTCCTTCTGCTCCGCGTCTTCCCTCCGCGTCTCCGCGCTCGGATCGTCTCAGTGCGAGGGCGACACCGCACCGGAGAACGCCACGCGCTCCCAGTAGTCCACCAGCTCGCGCCCCAGCACCTCCCAGCGGAAGTGCTCGTGCACGTGAGCTCGGCCGCGCTCGCCGAGGCGCCGGCCGAGGGCCGGATCGGCGAGGAGGCGCAGCGTGGCGGCGGCGAAGGCCTCGTCGCCATCGGCGAGGAGCAGGTGCTGGTCGTGCACGAGCCCCAGGCCCTGGGCGCCGATCGTGGTGCTGACCACGGGTGTGCCGAGGGCCAGGGCCTCGACGATCTTGAGGCGCGTGCCGCCGCCGATCTCGAGCGGGACGATCAGGGCCGAGGCGGCCGCGAGGTACGGCTGGACGCTCTCGACACGTCCCGTCACGACCACGCCGGGTCCGGCCAGGGCGCGCACCTCCGGCAGCGGATCGCCGCCGACGATGGCGAGCTCGACCTCGGGCCGCGCGGCGCGGATGCGCGGCAGGCTCGTGCGCACGAAGCGCAGCACGGCCTCGACGTTCGGGCCGTAGTCCATGCTGCCGAGGAAGAGCAGCCGGTCGCGCGCGCGCTCGCGCGGGACGTCGGCGGCGCGGAACGCCTCCGGGTCGAAGCCGCTCGGCACGACGGCGCAGTCGAGCGCGCCGTAGCGCGCGCGCAGGGTGTCGGCGTCGTCCTGGCTGCACAGCAGGTGGTGGCGGTAGCGGCGCGCCGACTCGGCCTCGAGGCGCGTCAGCTTCCACAGGTCGAAGCGCCGCTCCAGCGGCGTGCCGCGCGTCAGCGAGCCGTACAGGACGGTGTCGAGCTTGTGGTGGTGCTGCACGACCGGCACGGCGCGCTCGCTCGGCACGACGCGCGCGAGCAGGAGCTCGTCCAGGTGCACCAGGCGGAAGCCGCCGCCGGCCAGGTCCGCGCGCACGGCGTCGAGCAGCGCGCGTGAGTGGAACCAGCGCTCGAGCTTGGGCAGCTTCCAGCGCTCCAGGCGCCCCGGCTGGCTGCGCTCGAACAGCCCGAGCGAGGCGCACACCGGCGCCAGCGCTTGCTCCGCGTCGCGGTCCGTCTCCGGCTCGCGGATCACGCGCAGGTGCACCTCGGCCTGCCGCGCGGCCTCGCGCAAGAGGTGATAGGTGCGGATCTTGCCCCCGTTGACCAGCGGCCAGGGGACGAAGGGGCAGACGAAGAGGACCTTCACGGGGCCTCCTCGCCATCGGCCAGGGGCCGCGCGGCGTTGGAGCGGCGCAGCGAGAATCCGCGCGGACCCGGGCGCAGCAGCACGGCGCGGCCGGGATCGACCGCCAGGAGCGGGGCGCGCTCGAGCGGCATGCCCAGGGCCCGCGCCGCGAGCAGCGAGGGTAGCCCGGGCTCGAGGACGAGCAGCAGACGTTGCGGCGGGCCCTCGAGGGCGCCGCTGAGGACCGCGAGGAGTCGCTGCGCCAGCGCGGCCTCGGGCTCGCCCGTTCCACCGCGCGCGAGCTCCGCGCAGAGCTCGAGCGGGCTCGCGCTCGCCTCGGCGAGCTCCCCCGCCCAGGCGCGCGCCTCGCCCGACGTCGGCGCCAGGACCCGCGACCAGCGCCAGGCGCCGAAGGCCGCCACGCACGCCGCGCGTCGCGCCGGAGCCCCGGCCGCGAGGCACCACGCCTCGCGCTCCCCGTCCGCCCGGTCCGGGCCGCTCAGGGCCGCGTCCTGCACGCGCCGCTCACGCCGAGGCCGGAAAGCCCGCCAGCACGCGCCCGGCGGCGAGCAGGAGCTCGGTCTCCTCCGGGCTGAAGGTGCGCTCCGCCTGGTTGGCGATCCCGAGCGCGCCGCAGGGCTCCTCCCCGACCAGCATCGGCACCACGATCGAGCCGCGCAGCCCCGTCGCGCGCGCCCCGGGCCGCACGTCGCCGCTCGCGTCCGTCTGCAGGTTGCAGGCCGTCACCGGCGCGCGTCGTTCGACCGCCAGCCCGGCCATGCCCTTGCCGACCGGGATCGTGCGGATGATCTCCAGCACCGGCGGCGGCATCCCGCGCGAGTGCGCCGCCAGCACGAGCACGCTGCCCTCCAGCCGGTGGATCGTCCCCGACTCGGCCCGGAAGTGCCGCAGCGTCACCTCCAGCGCGCGCTCGAAGGCCGCGCGCTCCCCGGAGAGCGCTGCGAGGCGCGCGAGGAAGTCGGCGTCTGCGGGGGCGGCGGACACAGGCCAGGATTCTACCGGCGCTTGTCGGGATCCGCTTCGTTGCGGAGACCCTACTCCTCGCGTTCCGTCTCGGTCTGGCGCTCGAGGGAAGGAACGCGACTGTCGTGGATCTTGCCCCTGCGGCTTGACGCGGGCTCGGTGAACGAACCGAGCTGGCCCAAGGAATACACGCGCCACTCACTTCCGACGAGGATCCATCGCACGGGCAGCGCCCGTCCTTCGTGAAGGCCGAACTTCACACCCCACACGTCGTACTCCTCGCCCGCAATGGACAGCTCCACTTCCGGCTCGTCCTGGTAGAGGACCCCTGTTGTGGACGGCCAGTCTTGCGGCCAGCCGGGTAGAGCTGCGAAGCGCTCGAGATCGCGCTCGACATCGGTAGGGAAGAGCGACATTGCTCCCAATGCAGCCGAATCACGGGCGTTCCAGTGGTCGCTGAACCTCCAGAGCGCCGGGCGCAGATCCGGCACCCTTCGAGCCAGGTGGAGGCCCAGGAGGCCAACAGGGACCAGCACCGACAGGAGGGCCAGAGCGCGCAGTGCGCGCCTGCGCTGCGTGCTCCACTCGAGCTCGGGCGACTCGATCCGTCGTTGCGCGCGGCGCAGGTCTTGCGTGGGGCGCACGGCGAGCTCTAGCGCGAGGTGTCTGCGCCGTCCCATGAGACGCCAGGCGTCGCCCTCGCGCAGGAGCAGCCCAAGGAGGTAGCCAGCGAGGATCGAGAGGACTCCGGGCGAGATGGGATCGAGCTCGATCCCCGCAGCCAGGATGGCGGCGAGCAGCCCAAGCGGCGCGAGCGGCGCCGCGAGCCGGACGCGCGGGTGGAACGGCGCGAGCGAGCGGGCGGCTTGCATCGCCAGCACGGCCACCGCAACGCTCGCGAGGAAGGCGAGCGTGCCGATCTCACCCCGCCAGGGTGTCCAGATGCGGTCGGCATTGTGCACGAACCAGCCCGCGAGCCAGGCAAGCAGCAACGCGCTGGCGAGCGTGAGCTGGTGCAGCGCGGGCAGGGCTCGAAGGACGCGCTGCTCGTCGAGCGGCCTGGACTCCAGTTCGAGGCGCGAGACCAAGTTCTCCTCGCGGGCAGGATAGCGCGGAGGACTGGCTCCGGAACGGGTCACTCCCCGTGCGCCGCGAGCCATTCGCGCAGGGCCTGCGCGACCACGGCGTTGCCCTGGGCGGAGAGGTGGCCGTCGACGTAGAGGCGGCGGCCGGGCGGGTCCTCGGGCTGCGCGCGCGCCGCGGCGGCCAGCGGCTCGATCAGGTCGAGGTAGGGGACGCCGCGGCGGTCGAGCTCGGCCAGCAGCGCGCCCCAGTAGGGCTTGCCCGCCAGGGCGTGCTCGCGCAGGTCCTCCTTGGCCGGGAAGATCAGGATCGGCGCCAGGCGCGCGCCGTCGGCCAGGGCCTCGCGGTGGAAGCCCTCGAGGATCGCGAGGGTCACGCGGAAGGGCTCGCCGGCCGGGTCGCGCCACAGGCGCTCGGGCGAGCGCTGGCGGTAGGCGAGGTAGCCGCCGGCCAGGCGCACCAGGCTCGAGAGCGAGCCGGTCGGGATCGTCGGGCGGCCGAGCCAGTACTCGTGCTCGGCCACGCGGGCGAGGACCGAGCCGTCCAGGATCGCGGCGTGCAGCTCCTCGCGCGTGGCGAAGGGCTGCGGCAGGAGCGCCGGCGCGCCGTCCGGTCCGAGCACGAAGCGCGGCTTGGCCAGGCACGCGCCGGTGAAGGTGCTCCACAGCGGGCGGTAGCGATTCACGTTGCGCCCGATGTTCTCGAGCATCAGCCCGAGGCACACGACCTCGGCCCCGAGGTCCTTGCCGTCGCGGCGGTAGCGCAGCCAGGCCTGGTCGCTGCCGTAGCTCGAGACGCCGAAGTTGAGCACCTCGAGGCCCGGCTCCAGGCCCTCGAGCTGGGCCTGGAACGTCTCGGCGTTGCCGACCTCGTCGCAGTGCGTGAAGGAATCGCCGAAGGTCAGGATGCGGCGCACGCCCTGCGGCGGCAGCGGGGCGTACTCGCGCGGGCCGCGCGCGCCGAGGGCGTTCGTCACGTAGACGCCCTCCTCCGAGAGCGCCGACCGGCGCCAGGTCCAGCCCAGCTCGACGTCGAAGGCCCAGGTCCCGCGCGGCTCCTGGACCATCTTGGCGACCTGCGCCTCCTGGCGCGGGTGCGTGATGGCGCCGAAGGGCGGCAGGGGCCGGCCGAAGAAGAGCCCGTCCTGGATCAGGAGCAGCGACGTCGCGACGTCGGCCAGGACGAGCGCGCCGAGGAGGGCCAGCGCGGCGCGCGGGAGTTTCGAGGGCATCGAGGGGGAGCGCGCATCGGACCATACGACGGGCGCGCCCGGCAAGGCGCGGCGCCGGGCTGGACTGCGCTCGCTCACCCGCTACCCTCCCGCCCGTGGAAGGCACCGCCACTCCGCCGCTCGTGGTCGAGGACCTCGGGCGCGAGTACGAGCGCACGCGCGCCCTGCGCGGGCTCTCCTTCGAGGTGCGCGCGGGCGAGATCGTCGGGCTGGTGGGGCCGAACGGGGCCGGCAAGACCACGGCCCTGCGCTCGATCGCGGGCATCCTGCCGATCCAGGAGGGGCGCGTGCTGGTGTGCGGGCACGACGTGGCGCGCGACGACGTGGCGGCCAAGCGCTGTCTCGCCTGGGTCCCGGACGACCCGCAGCCCTTCGACTCGCTGACGGTGGAGGAGCACCTCGAGTTCACGGCGGCGCTGTACGGTCTGGGGGACTGGCGCGGGCGCGCGGCGGAGCTGCTGGAGCGCTTCGAGCTGGCCGAGAAGCGCGGCGCCCTGGGCGGCGAGCTCTCGCGCGGCATGCGCCAGAAGCTCGCCTGCGCCCAGGCCTGGCTCTCGGAGCCGCGCCTGATGCTGCTGGACGAGCCGCTCTCGGGTCTCGACCCGCGCGGCATCCGCTCGGCGCGCGAGGCGATCCGCCAGCTCGCGCGCGCGGGCACGGCCGTCCTGCTCTCCTCGCACCAGCTCGAGCTGATCGAGGCCCTGGCGGACCGCATCCTGATCCTCGACCGCGGGCGGCGCCTGTTCCTCGGCACGCTGGCCGAGGCGCGCGCGACGCTGGCGGGAGCCGGCGGGCCGCAGAGCCTGGAGGAGATCTTCCTCTCGGCCACCGGCGGGCCGCCGGCCGAGCCGGGCGCGGGCGGCGAGCCGTGAGGTCGGCGCTGGGCGCGCCGGCGCTGAACCTGCTCCTGCGCCTGAAGCTGCGCGGGATGGTGCGGCGCCAGGTGCGGCGCCTGCGCACGCCCAAGGGCTTCGTCCTGACGCTGGTGGGCGCGGGCGCCTTCGCGGCCTGGATCGCGAGCCTGACGGTGGCCTCGTTCCAGCCGATCGAGCCGCTGAGCGGGCACGTGGGCGAGCTGCGCGTGCGCGCCTTCGGGGCGCTCCTGCTGCTGGTCTCGCTCTCGACCGCGCTGACGAACCGCGGGCTGTACCTGCCGAAGGCCGAGATCGAGCGCCTGTTCAGCGCGCCGCTCGCGCGCGCCGACCTGGTGCGCTACCGCCTGCTGGCGGGCGGGCTGCGCAGCCTGCTGGGCGGGGTCGTCCTGGGCCTGTTCGGTGCGCGAAGGCTGCCGAATCCGCCGCTGGCCTTCGCCGGGATCGTGCTGGCGATGCAGATCCTGCCGGTGATCAACCAGTTCGTGGCCATCGCGCTGGGGGGCATCGGCCAGCGCGCCTCGCGCCTCGCGCGGCGCGTGGGCACCGGGCTCCTGCTCGGCTCCCTGGCGGCGGCGGGGCTGCTGGCCCTGTCGCTGGCCAGCGGGCGCGGCCCGTCCCGCGTCCCGGTCCTGGGCACCCTGGCGCGCGCCCTCGACGGCGGCGAGGACCCGCTGCTGCACCCGCTGCTCGGGCTCGTGACCGCGCCGCTCCTGCCCTGGGTGCGCGCGGTGATGGCCGAGACGCCGGGCGAGTTCCTGCCGTGGTTCGTGCTGTGCCTGGGGCTCTTCGCGCTGGCGAGCGAGGTGTGCGCGCGCCTGCCGGTCGACTTCCGCGAGCTGTCGCTGGCCACCTCGGCGCGCGCTGCGGCGCGCCTGTCGCGCGCCCGGGCGGGCGGCGGGGCCAGCGCCACGCGCGCCGATCGCAGCCTCGCGCGCTACCGCATCCCCTGGCTCTTCGGGCGCGGCCCGGCCGGCGCGATCGCCTGGCGCAAGTGCGCCGGCATGGCGCGCAAGGCCAAGGGTGCGCTGTGGATCGCGCTGCTCGCGCTGGCCTTCCTGGTGCTGTTCGTCGACCTCTTCTTCGACGGCCCGGAGCGCGCGCTCGGGGCGCCGGTCATGATCGCCACGCTGGGCACGATCTACCTGTGCAGCGGGCTGCGCTTCGACTTCCGCGAGGAGCTGGAGCGCATGGACATCGTGCGCGCCTGGCCGCTGCACCCGGCGCGCGTGTTCCTGGCCATGCTGCTGCCGGAGGTCGTGCTCGTCGCCGCGCTCCTCTCCGTGACGGTCGTGCTCGAGGCGGCCGCCCGCGGGACGCTCGGGACGCCGCTCCTGGGCGTGATCGCGTGCCTGCCGTTCCTGGTCTTCGCCTGGGTCGCGCTCGACAACCTCGTGTTCCTGATCGCGCCCGTGCGCCACGTGCCGGGCCAGGACGGCCTGGTGCAGAACGCCGGGCGGCGCATGATCCAGATGGCGCTGCTGGCGCTGCTCGCGCTCCTGACCGTGGGCCTGGCCTGGCTCGCCTTCCTCCCGGCCAGCGCCCTGGCGCGCGAGCTCGGGGCCGGGCCCGGCGGGGAGCTCGCCGCCGGCACCGTGGCGGTGCTGGTGGTGCTGCTCGCGGTGGACGCCGTGCTCGTCTTCCTCGGCGGGTTCGTGCTGCGGAGCTTCGATGTCGCGCGCGACCGGGGGTAGGCTCACACCCATGGCGCGCGAGCGAGTTCCCCCGAACCGAGTTCCCCCGAACCAGGGCGTCACCAAGGGCTGGCCGCTGCTGCACGTCGGCGCGGTGCCGGAGGTGCCCGCCGGCGGCTGGCGCGTGACGGTCGCGGGCGCCGTGGCGCGGCCGCTCGCGCTCGACTGGGAGGCGTTCCTGGCGCTGCCGCAGACGCGTCTCCACGCCGACTTCCACTGCGTCACCGGCTGGTCGAAGCTCGACAACGACTGGGAGGGCGTGCGCCTCGCGACGCTGGCCGAGGCGGCCGGGATCCAGCCCGAGGCGCGCTTCGTGCGATTCGCCGACCCGCAGGGCTACGACACGACCGTGCCGCTCGAGCTCGCGCTGGCCGAGGGCCTGCTCGCGCACCGCCACGGAGGCAAGCCGCTCGAACCCGAGCACGGCGGCCCGCTGCGCGCCGTGGTGCCGAGCCTCTACGCCTGGAAGTCCTGCAAGTGGGTCACCACGGTCGAGCTCCTGACGGAGGAGCGCCTGGGCTTCTGGGAGCTGCGCGGGTACCACAACGGGGCCGATCCGTGGCGGGAGGAGCGGCTGGTGTGAGGATGGGGCGAGGAGGGTGCCGTTTCCAATCCGATAGGGGCGGACGATGAGGGCCTGGCTTCCCTGCCTGTTCGCGCTGGCCGGTTGCGCTGGTCTCACCTGGCTCGACGCGCACAGCTTCTTCTTCGTCTTCCCACGCCTGCCCTTCGCGCTGGCCCTGCTCCTCCCGCTCGTCCCTCTCCGCTGGGATGGGTTGCGGAAGCCGCGGCGCCTGGTTCCGCTCGCCCTGGCAAGTCTGTGGATGGTGGCCCTGCCCTTCGTCCCGACCGGCGAGAGCAAGCGTTTCGCCCTGACCATCGCGACCCTCGAGCGCGGGATGACGCCCGATGAGGTCCGCGCGCGCATGGAGCCCTTCCTCGAGATCGGGCGCGAGCACCACTGGTCCGCCGACGAGGCCTGGGCCTATCCGGCGCCTGGTCCGGAGGTGCTGGTCTTCTTGTCTAGCCGTGCGAGCGGCCAGGTCTGCCAGGTCTTCCTCGGGAGCGAGGGTGTGACGCGGGTCGAGTGGGAGTACGTGGATTGAGCGGTGGGTGGGGGCTCGCCCCCTGGGGCCCCGCCCTCGGCCGTGACCCGCTCGTCCGGCCCGCTG
>DASVAP010000087.1:0-42420 GCA_036376275.1 Planctomycetota bacterium
CTTCGACACGTCGGCGCGCACGAAGGTCGCGCGGCCGCCGGCGCGCTGGATGCGCGCGACCGTCTCCTGGCCGGCGGGCTCGTTCACGTCGCTGACGACCACCGCCGCGCCCTCGGCCGCGAAGAGCAGCGCCGACTCGCCACCGATCCCGCCGCCGGCGCCCGTCACGAGCGCCACCTTGTCCTTCAGTCTCATGAGCGTCGCTCTCCGTAGGTGCGTGCCGCGGCCGCCAGCGCGTCGAACAGGCGCTGCTGGCTCGGATCCGCGGCGGCGGTCTCCTCGGGGTGCCACTGCACCGCGAGGTAGAAGGGATGGTCGCGCCGCTCGACGGCCTCGATCGTGCCGTCCGGGGCGCGCCCGACGACCTCCAGCCCCTCGGCCACGCGCCGCAGGGCCTGGTGGTGCGAGGAGGAGGTGTGGGCCGTCAGCCCGCCGACGATGCGCGCGACGTGCGAGTCCCGGGTCAGCTCGACCGCGTGCAGGCTGGAGCTTCCCGGCCCTTCACCACGATGCGCGAGCTGCTCCCCCACCTCGTCCGGCAGGTGCTCGATCAGGCTGCCGCCGAAGGCCACGTTGATCACCTGGCAGCCACGGCAGATGCCGAGCGTCGGCAGGCGACGCTCCAGGGCGGCGCGCGCGAGCGCCAGCTCCATCGCGTCGCGCTCGCGGTGGATCCCGTAGAGCATCGGATGCACCGCGTCGCCGTCGTAGTGGCGCGGATCGACGTCCCCGCCGCCGGAGAGCACCAGGCCGTCGAGGCGCTCCAGCAGCTCGTCGAGGCGCGGCTCGCCGGGCGGGATCAGCCACGCGAGCGCCCCGGCGCGCCGCACGGCGTGCACGTACTCGACCGGCAGGTGGAAGCGCGCCAGGTTCTCGCGCGGCGCGTAGGTCGTCACTCCGAGGATCGGGGCGCCCATCGAGCGTGGGAGGCTACGGTCTCGGCGGGGCGCAATCGAGTCCCTCCACACCTGGGAAGGGGCGCGCGCAGGGCGCGCGCCTGGCCTCGATCCGGAACGGCGCTCACCTGCGGTGAGCGCCGTTCAGATGCGCTCGAAGTAGCGCTGGCGCTCCCAGTCCGTCACGGCCTTCTCCCAGGCCTCCCACTCGCTGCGGAAGAAGTGCGCGTAGTGCGCCACGACCTCCGCGCCGAGGACCTCGCGCACCCAGGCGCTCTGCTCGAAGCCCGCCAGGGCGTCGCGCAGGTTGCCGGGGACGCGCGGGAGGTCGCGGGCGGCATACAGGTCGCCCGCGAAGCAGGGCGGCGGCTCGAGGCGGCGCTCGATCCCGTCCAGTCCGGCGGCCAGCAGGGCGGCGAAGGCCAGGTAGGGGTTCGCGTCGGCGCCCGGGATGCGGCACTCGACGCGCAGGCTCTGGTCCACGCCGACGACGCGGAAGCCCGCCGTGCGGTTGTCGTGGCTCCAGGCGAGGCGCGTCGGGGCCCAGGAGGCGCTCTGGAAGCGCTTGTAGCTGTTCACGGTCGGCGCCAGGAAGGGCATCAGCTCCGGCGCGCGCTCGATCCAGCCGGCCAGGAAGTGGCGGAAGACGGGCGAGGCGCGCACCGGGCCGCAGGGCTCGTCGCCGGCGAAGGCGCTGTTCCCGTCGCGAGCGAGGCTCATGTGCACGTGGCACGAGGAGCCGGCCTGGTCGGCGGCGACCTTGGCCATGAAGGTCAGCGCCAGGTCCTGCTGGTCGGCCAGCTCCTTCAGGCACTGCTTGAAGACCGCGTGGCGGTCGGCCATCGTCAGGGCGTCGGTGTAGCGCACGTTGAGCTCGTGCTGGCCGAGGCCCCACTCGCCCTTCGAGCTCTCGACCGGCACGCCGGAGGCCGTGAGGTGCCGGCGCGCCGCGGCGTGGAACGGCTCGCTGCGCGCGCCCTGGCGCAGGTCGTAGTCCTCGAGCGTGTGCCCGACCGGCTCGAGCCCGCGGAAGCCGCGCGCGAGCGCGTCGCGCTGGCTGCCGCGATAGAGGTAGTACTCGAGCTCCGAGGCGCACAGCGCGGTGAACCCCGCGCGCGCGGCACGCGCGACCTGGCGGCGCAGGACCGAGCGCGGCGCCACCGCCACCGGCGCGTGCGTCGCGACGTCGTGCACGTCGCACAGGACCAGCGCCGTGCGCCCGAGCCAGCTCGCCACGCGCAGGGTCGCCAGGTCCGGGACGAGGTGGAAGTCGCCGTAGCCGCGCTCCCAGTTGGCGAAGGCGTAGCCCGGCACCGGGTTCATCTCGACGTCGACCGTCAGCAGGTAGTCGCAGGCGTGGGCCCCGTGGGACAGCACCTCGGCCAGGAAGAAGCGCGCATCGAAGCGCTTGCCCATCAGGCGCCCGTAGTGGTCGGTGAAGGCCACCACCACGGTGTCGATCGTGCCGGCCTCGACGCGCTCGGCGAGCGCGCTCCGCGTGAGCATTCCCTGGGCCTCGCTCATGGTCGCCGTTTCTCGCCTATCGGCCGGCCGGCGTCGACGCCGGAGCGGGATTCCGGGCTCCGGCGTGCACGCCCTTCCGGCCGGCCGGGCGCACGCTATCTTCCCCGCCCGTGCCGTCCCCCCACGTCCTGCTCATGCTGCTGGCGGCGATCGCGCTGACCACGCTGGCGGCACCGCGCCTGCGCCTGCCGCTGCCGATCGCCCTGACGGCCGCCGGGCTCGGCCTGGCGACGATCCCGGGGCTCCCGCAGCCGCGCCTGGATCCGAACCTGATCCTGCTCGTCCTGCTGCCGCCCCTGCTCTACGCCGACGCGTTCCACACCTCCTGGCACGACTTCCGGCGCTGGCTGCGGCCGATCCTGATGCTGGCGGTGGGCCTGGTGGCCTTTACCATGCTCGTGGTCGGGCTGCTCGCGCACGCGCTCTTCCCCGGGCTGCCCTGGGCCGCCTGCTTCGCCCTGGGCGCGATCCTCTCGCCGACGGACACGGTGGCGACGCAGGCCGTGCTGGAACGCCTGCGCATCCCGCGCCGCGCAACGGCGATCCTGAGCGGCGAGAGCCTGGTCAACGACGCGACCGGCCTGGTGGGCGTGCAGCTGTGCCTGGCGGTGCTGCTGACGGGCGCCTTCGAGCTGGGCGAGATCGGGGCGCGCTTCGCCTGGGTCACGGGCGGCGGCGTGGCCGTGGGACTCGTCGTCGGGGCCTGCTTCGCGGCGCTGAACCAGCGGGTGCGCGAGCCGAACGCGCTGTTCCTGCTGTCCCTCGTCTCGCCCTACGTCGCGGCCCTGGGCGGGGCCGAGCTCGGCGTGTCCGGCGTGCTGGCGGTGGTCGTGGCCGGCTTCTTCGTCGCCTGGCGCGTGCACCACATCGACGCGCGCCACCGCACGGGTCTGTACCTGATCTGGGACCAGCTCGTCTTCGTGCTGAACGCGCTGGCCTTCCTGTACATCGGCCTGGAGGTGCCGGCGCTCCTGCGGCGCGACGAGCTGGGCGCCACGGCCCTCGGGCCGGCGATCCTGGTGGCCCTGGTGGTGGTGCTCGCGCGCTTCGCCTGGATGCTGCCCATGGCCTACCTGCCGCTGCGCTTCCTGCCTCGAATGAGAGCCGTCGAGGGTGGCTATCCGCCACTGCGCAACGTGCTGCTCGCGAGCTGGTGCGGCGTGCGCGGCAGCGTCTCCCTGGCGGCGGCCCTGGCGCTGCCGGCCACCCTGGCGGCGGACACGCCCTTCCCCGGCCGCGCGACGATCGTGTTCGTGACCCTGGTGGTGGTGCTCGTCACGCTCTTCGCCCAGGGGCTGACGCTGGGGCCGCTGGTGCGCCTCCTGCGCATCCGGGCCGGCGAGGAGACGGGCGCCGAGGTGCGCGCCGCGCGCGAGGTCGTGCTGCAGGCCGGCATCGCGCGCCTGGACGAGTTCTGCAGCGAGGTCTCCTGCCCGCTCTCGGTGCACCACCTGCGCGCGGCGATGCAGGACGAGCTCTCCTCGCTGCACGAGCGCGACGAGGCCGAGCGCCTGCGCGCGCGCCAGCGCCTGGAGGTCTCGCGCGACGTGCGCGCCGCGGTGCACGCGGCCCAGTCGCGAGCCCTGCTCACTCTGCGCGACGGCGAGCGCATCAACGACCGCCTCTACACCAGCCTCCAGCTCGAGCTCGACCGCCTGCAGGCCGTCAGCGGGGCCTCCTGAGGCCGGCGCATCCTCGCCTGCGACCGCTGCGTATACTCCCGGGCATGACCCCGGCCGAGACCCGCCTGCTGGAGCGCGCCGAAGCCGCCGGGCTCGGCGCGATCGCCGCCAAGGTCCTGGCGCGCGAGCGCCTGTCGCGCGAGGACGGCCTGGCGCTCTACCGCACGCCGGACCTGCACGCGGTCGGGGCCCTGGCCAACCACGTGCGCGAGCGCCTGCACGGCGACCTCGCGTACTTCAACGTCAACCAGCACGTCAACTACACCAACCACTGCAACAAGTTCTGCGCCTTCTGCTCCTTCGACCGCTTGCCCGGCCAGGAGGGCGCCTTCCTGCTGACGCCCGAGCAGGCAGCGGCCAAGATCCGCGCGCAGCTCCACGAGCCGGTGACCGAGGTCCACATGGTCGCCGGCGTGTGGCCCAAGATCCCCTACTCGTACTACCTCGAGCTCCTGCGCGCCGTGAAGGCCGCGCGGCCCTCGATCCACGTCAAGGCCTTCACGATGGTCGAGCTCGACCAGATCGCGAAGAGCGCGAAGAGGCCGCTGGCCGAGGTCCTGCCCGAGCTGATCGCGGCCGGCCTCGGCTCCTGCCCCGGCGGCGGAGCCGAGATCTTCGCCGAGCGCGTGCACCAGGCCGGCTACCGCCTGAAGATCAGCGGCGAGCAGTGGCTGGACCTGGCGCGCAGCGTGCACCGCGCCGGCCTGCGCTCGAACTGCACCATGCTGCACGGGCACATCGAGACGCAGGAGGAGCGCGTCGACCACCTGGACCGCCTGCGACGGCTCCAGGACGAGACCGGCGGCTTCCAGACCTACATCCCGCTCTCCTTCCACCCGGCCAACAACGAGTGGTCGCACCTGCCGGGACCGAGCGCGCTGGACGAGCTGCGCGAGATCGCCGTCGGACGCCTGATGCTCGACAACATCGCGCACGTCAAGGCCTACTGGATCATGCTCTCGATCCCGATCGCGCAGCTCGCGCTGGCCTACGGCGCCGACGACGTGGACGGCACGGTGGTCGAGGAGCACATCTACCACGACGCCGGCGCCAAGACCCCGCAGGAGGTCCAGCGCGCCGAGCTCGTGGCCTGGATCCGCGACGCCGGGCGCATCCCGGTCGAGCGCGACACGCTCTACAACGTGGTCTGGTCGGCCGACGAGGACGCGGCGCCCGTCGGCCGGCCGGCCCCGGTTCTGGCCTGATCGCGCCAACGGCCGCGCTCCGCGGGCCGTTCGAGGTTCCCGTCCCCTTCCGAGGAGTCCCATGAGCGTCCTCCCGTGCCTCCTGCTCGCGCTGCTCGCCTCCGCGCCCCAGAAGTCGAAGAGCGAGGCCAAGGCCTTCGCCGGGGCCTGGATGACGACCTTGGGGCCGATGCAGCTCGCGGCCAAGGGCACGAACGTCGCCGGGCACTACGGCTGGGGCGAGGAGGGCGAGGTCGAGGGCAAGCTCGAGGGTGGGCGGCTCGTGTTCACGTGGCGCGGCCCGGCCGGCAAGGGCGACGGCTGGTTCGAGCTGTGGAAGGACGGCGCGACCTTCACCGGCGAGTCGACGTTCCCGGGCGGCAAGGAGAGCTGGGGCGGCTACCGCCGCGAGCCGCGCGAGGCCAAGCCCGAGCCGGGCCAGGTCACCGACGGGCAGACGAAGAGCGGGCTCGAGTACCACCTGCGCGTCCCGAAGGGCTTCGACAGGAAGAAGCGCTACACCGCCGTGGCCCTGCTGCACGGCTCCAACGCCGCCTCGCGCGACTACGTGGAGGGCTTCCCCGGCAACTGGCCCGAGCTGGCCGAGCGCTACATCCTCGTGGGCTTCGACGGCGAGCGCCTCTCCGGCGCCAGCCGCGACGGGAAGCGCGCCTTCAACGCCACCTACGTCGAGTTCAGCGGCCACGACGTGGGCGAGCCCGGCCGCAAGAACCAGACGCCCTGGCTCCTGGCCCAGGCCCTCGAGCAGCTCGGGAAGGAGCTGCCGATCGAGCGCTGGTACGTCACGGGGCACTCGCAGGGCGGGTTCCTGACGCTGGCGGTGGCGATGTTCTACCCCGAGCGCATCGCGGGCGCGATCGAGGTCGCCGGCAACCTGCTGGTGCAGTGCGAGCCGGACTTCTTCGATGACGAGAAGCTCAAGGCCGCCCAGCGGCGCGTGCCGATCGCGATCGTGCACGGCGAGAAGGACACGGTGGTCGAGTACTCGGCCGCGACCTACACCTTCGACTCGCTCGACGACGGCGGCTTCCCGGCCCTGCGGCTCTTCAACGCGCCCAAGGTCGGGCACCCGTGGGCCTTCCTGCCGGTGGACGAGGCCCTGCTGTGGCTCGACGAGCTGAACGCCGGCGGCGGCGCCGAGCTGGCCGAGCACGCCGAGCGCGCCCTGGACGAGGAGCGTTACCGCGACGCCAGCGCGCTCCTCGCCCGCGCGCGCGAGCACGGCAAGGACCCGGCCCTCGCGCCGCGCCTCGCGGCCCTGAGCGAGCGCCTCGACGCGGCCGCGCGTCCCGAGGCTGCGGCCCTGGCCAAGGCCATGGGCGGCAAGGACGGCGCCTGGGTCGACCGCTTCTGGGAGTTCCGCGCGCGCTTCGGCGCGACACCGGCGGCCGAGGACGTGCTGGCGGACTACGCCAGGCTGCGCGCCAAGCACCAGAAGCCGGCCGAGGAGCGCTTCTACCGCGCGCGCGGGCTCGACAGCGCCGAGCAGAAGCAGGCGCTCTACCGCGAGATCGTCGCGGAGTACTACGCCTCGCGCTGGTACCGGCTGGTCAAGGGCTGGATCAAGCCCTGAGCCGCGCGCGCTGGGACTCGGCTATCCGAAGGGCCCGGCCGATTCGGGCTCGCCCGGGGGCAGCGTGAAGGCGTCGGAGCCGGCCAGCTCGGTCTCGGGCGGCGCGCGGCGCGGGATCGCGAGGAACGGTTGCAGCTCGTACTCGTTCAGCACGGCGCCGGCGGCGGCGCTCGCGGGCCGCGCGGGACCGACCAGGAGCTTGCGCGCGGCCCGCGCCAGGGCCAGCAGGGTCGAGTACGGGATCCCGGTGCGGCGCGCGAGGTCGAGCCCGGCGCGCTCGCTCAGGGCCTGCAGCGTGCGCACGTTCTGGCGCTCGAGGCGCGCGCAGGCGACCTCGTCCAGGCCCGGCAGGAGCCCCGGCTTCAGGCGCGGCGGTCCGGGCTCGGGCTCGACGGGCAGCGCGGCGCGCGGCTCCGCCGCGACGGGGCGCGGGGCGCTGGCGGGCGTCGCCTCCGCCAGGCGCCGCCCGAGCTTGCGCGCCTCCTCGAGGAAGGCCCGCGCCTGCGGGATCGAGGCGTGCAGCCAGCTGGCCAGGCGCTCGGGCGGTGTGCGCTCGAGCTCGGCCAGGCTCGCGACGCGCGCCAGGCGCAGGCGCTTGAGCGTCACGGGACCGTCCGCGTGCAGGTTGCAGAGCAGGGCGAGGCCATCCATGGGGTCTCCTCCTTCGCTTCAGGATGCCGTCACGGCCAGGAGCGGTGCCCCGGCCAGGGCCAGGACCTCCTCGGCCAGGGCCTCGAAGTCGCGCGCGGCCCGGCATTGGGGATCGAGCACCTGCACCGGCACGCCGGAAGCGGCCGCCTCGCGCAGGCGCGCGCTCTGGTGGATCACCGTGTCGAACAGGCGCTCGGCGAAGCGCGCCTGCGTGCCGATCAGGAGGTCGCGCGCGAGCTCCGCGCGGCGGTCGTAGAGCGTCCCGACCACGCGCACGGCGAAGCGCGCGTCCATTTCGGCCGCCAGCTCGTCGAAGACCGCCAGGGCCCTGAGCGCGCCCTGCAGCGCGAAGGCGCCCATCTCGACCACCAGCACGGCCACGCCGGAGGCGCGCAGCGCGTTGGCCGTCAGGACCCCGTCGGCGCGCGGCGGACAGTCGATCAGCACGTGGTCGAAGTCCTCCGCCACCGGGGCCAGGGCCGCGGCGAGCAGCCGCTCGGGGTGCAACGTGCGCGCGGCGGCCTCCTCGAGCTCGCCCAGCTCCAGGGTGGCCGGGACGAGGTCGATCCCGCCCGCCGCGGCGCGCAGGGCCGCCCGCAGCGGCACGCCCCGCAGGAGGACATCGGCGACGGACGGCTCGCCCGCTCCGACGGCGACGGAGAGCGCCAGGGTGGCGTGCGCCTGCGGGTCGAGGTCGATCAGCAGCACGCGCTCGCCGCGCGCCGCCAGGGCTCCGGCCAGGTTGACCGCGGTGGTCGTCTTGCCGCAGCCGCCCTTCTGGTTCACGAACGCGAGGGTGGTCTTCATCTCGGATCGCGCGAGGAGAGGGAATGCGCCGCGCACGCTCAAGGGGGCTCCGCGCCAGGCCCCGCTCGCCTCGCGCAAGCCGCCGCGCGGCTGGAGGTTAGGAGCGGCGCCCCGGGCCGGCCGGGGGGCGCGGGGAAGATCTTCCGGTCCCTCTCCGTCCCACCGCACGCGGCACGGCCGTTGCCCTCGCGGCTCCCGCCGCGCGCGCGCGACTCCCGCCCGGGCCTCCGGGCCCCCGCGGGAGGACACCGCCGGCGAGAGCCCGAATCCGCAGAGGACACCTGCCATGCGCCCGTTGCCCGTCGCCCTCCTCCTGGCCCTGACCGCCTGCTACGACGACGACGATTGCGACGGCTGCGGCGGCGGCCCCCCGCCGGCGCCGGTCTTCTCCGAGCAGGAGCCCAACGACCAGCCGCTCCAGGCCAACGACTTCGGCGTGATCCTGCCGGGCGACCACTTCTTCATCGACGGCTTCGTGCGCGACGACCCGGCCGACCCCTTCGACGGCTTCGCCTTCACCGCCGGTGGCCCGCTGCACGTCGACTTCCTGCTGTACGCCAGCGGCGCGGACCTGGACGTGTGCCTGTACGACCCGCTGCTCGACCAGACCCTGGCCTGCTACGCGACCGAGCTCGACCCCGAGGTCGGCGGCGTGGACGTGAGCGGCGGGGGCTTCGACTTCCATCTCGTGGTCGAGTCCTTCGCGGGCGATTCGGCCTACTCGCTCGAGATCGTGGTCCAGCCGCTGTTCGCCGCCGTCGCCGACGCTTCCGGGTCCGGCGCGAGCACGGCGCGCCTGCGCGCCGTCGATCCGCGGGCGCTGCGCACCCCGCGCGCCGAGGCGGGCTACCGCAAGGAGGCCCAGCCGGCGCAGCCGCTGGTGCAGATCGAGGAGCGCCTCTGGCTCGACCCGGACAGCGGCGTGGCCCTCCTCCTGCGGCGGCGCGTGCTCTGACCCTCGTCCGCCTGGAAGACCGAGCCGACCACAGAGGCACAGAGGACACGGAGCCTCACAGAGGTTGAATCCAAGGATTGCCTCGGACTCTGTGAGGCTCCGTGTCCTCTGTGCCTCTGTGGTCCCTCTGAGCGCGCATCAGAAGCGCCACCAGGGCTGATCGGGCGGGGCGCACTCGAAGCGCAAGCGCTCGCCACGGGTCGGGTGCGGCAGCTCGAGCGCGCGCGCGTGCAGCGCGATGCTCTTGTCCGGCAGCGGCGCGCGCGCGCCGTACTTGAGGTCGCCCAGCAGCGGGCACCCGAGCGTCGCCGCGGCGACGCGCAGCTGGTGCGGGCGGCCGGTCTCGGGCTCGAGCTCGAGGCACGCGCGGGCCTCGCGGCCCGTGCCGGCCCGCGTGAGGAGCCGGAAGCGCGTGCAGGCGTGGAGCGCGCCGGGCCGTTCGCTCGCCAGCGCGCGCACGAGGTTGCGCGCGGCGTCCTTGAACAGCCACTGCTCGACCCGCCCCTCCTGCGCACGCGGGGCCGTGGCGCTCACGCCCCAGTAGGTCTTGCGCACCGCGCGCTCCTTGAAGGCCTGCGTCAGGCGCGCCGCGGCCTTGGAGGTGCGGGCGAAGACCAGCACGCCGGACACCGGCCGATCCAGGCGCTGCACGACGCCCAGGTAGACCTCGCCGCGCTTCGCCTTCTCGCGCTTCACCCAGGCCCGGGCCAGGTCGAGCAGGCTCGCGTCCCCGCTCGCGTCCGGCACCGTGGGCAGGCCGGCCGGCTTGGCCACGACCAGCAGGTGGTTGTCGGCGTGGAGGACCTCGAGTTCCATCAGAGGTCGCGCGCCCAGCGCGCCGTGAAGCCGCAGGGCAGGCGCCGGCCCCCGGCGCCCTCCTCCACCAGCGCCAGCTCGCCCGCCTCGACCACGCCGCCCGGGAGCTCCGCCAGCAGGTTCCAGAAGCCGAGCGCGGTGTAGCCGACGGCGTAGCTCGAGAGGCACAGGAAGCTGCGCTCGGACAGCAGCTTCCCACAGGCCTCGAGCAGCGGCGCAAGGCCGGTCTCGAGCTGCCACTTCTCGCCCTTCGGCCCGCGCCCGTAGTGCGGCGGGTCGAGCAGGATCCCGGTGTAGCGCGCGCCGCGCCGCGCCTCGCGCCGCGCGAAGGCCAGCGCATCCTCCAGCACCCAGCGCAGGCCCTCGGGCCCGAGCCCGCTCTCCTCGGCGTTGGCGCGCGCCCAGTCGAGCGCCAGGCGCGAGGCGTCGACGTGCGTCACCTCGGCCCCCGCCTGGCGCGCCAGCAGGCTGGCCACGCCGGTGTAGCCGAACAGGTTGAGCACGCGCGCGCCCGGGCCGGCCGCCGCCAGGCGCGCCTCCATCCAGCGCCAGTTGGGGGCCTGCTCCGGGAAGACGCCGACGTGCTTGAAGGGCGTCGGTCGGACGCGAAAACGCGCGCGGCCGAAGGCGAGGGCCCAATCCTCCGGCACGTCCGCTCCGCGCCGCTCCCAGCGCCCGCCGCGATCGGACTCGCGCACGAAGACGAGGTCCGCGCCGCGCCAGGCCCGCGCGTCGAGGCGCTTCGGCCACAGCGCCTGCGGGTCCGGGCGGGCCAGGACGACCTCCCCGTAGCGCTCGAGCTTCTCGCCCCCGCCGGAGTCGAGCAGCGCGTGCCCCGGGAACGCGCAGGGCGCGAAGACGGCGGGCTCCACGCGCGGATGATAGAGTCCGGCGCCCCTCCATGCCGAGCCCGACCGAGCGCCTGCGCGTCGCCTCCGTGCCCTACCTCGTCGGCCGTCCGGTGGACGAGGGGCTGGCCGCGGAGCCGGGCATCGAGTTCTCGCGCGCGGTGCCGGCGCGCCTCGCGCGCGGGCTCGCCGACGGCTCGCTCGACGTGGCGCTGGTCAGCTCGATCGAGCTCTTCCGCCTGCCGGGCGCCAGCTACCTCGACGGCCCCTGCATCGCCGGCGAGGGGCGCGTCTCGAGCGTGCAGGTCTTCCTGCGCCGGCCGGCGGGCGAGGTGCGCAGCCTGGCCCTCGATCCCGCCAGCCGCACCTCGGTCGTCCTGGCCCAGGTCGTGTGGCCGGGCGAGTGCCCACGCCTCGTCGAGGTGCCCGAGGGCGTCGACCCAGCCGGGGTTCCGGCCGACGCCTACCTGCGGATCGGCGACGCCGCGCTGCGCGAGCACCTGAGCGCGGGCTCGCTGCCCGTGCTCAACCCCTCCGAGCAGTGGCGCGCGCGCACGGGTCTGCCCTTCGTCTTCGCGCTGTGGGTCGCGCGCGCGGGCGTGGAGCTCGAGCCCTGGGCCGCCGCCTTCGCGCGCAGCCGCGCCGCCGGACGCACGGCGATGCCGGCGCTGGCACGCTCTGCGGCCGCCGAGTGGCGCGTGAGCGAGGCGGCCACGCGCCGCTACCTCTTCGAGGAGTGCCTGTACGAGCCGGGCGAGCGTCTCGCGCCGGCCCTGCGCGCCTTCCGCGACGCCGCCGCGCGCCTCGGGCTGGCTCCGGGCGCGGCCGAGCCGCGCGGCGTGCCCGTCGCGGTCGCCCATGCCTGAGCGCGAGGCCGCGCGCGCCACGCTCGCGCGGCGCCTCGTGCGCGCACCGCTCGGGCGCCTGGGCGCGCGCACGACGCTGCGCCACTTCGCGCTGATCACCTACGCGCTGGCACCAGAGCGCCTGGCCCCGCACGTGGACACGCGGCGCTTCGAGATCGAGACCTTCCCGATCGACGGGCGGCGCCTCGCCCTGCTCAGCGCCGTGCCCTTCCTCGACACGGACTTCCGCTTCCCGCGCGTCCTGCCGTTCCCGCGCTTCCGCTTCGGGCAGACGAACCACCGCCTGTACGTGCGCGAGCGCGCGAGCGGCGAGCCGCTGGTGTGGTTCCTCGGCACGACCCTGGGCTCGCCGGTCGTCAGCGTGCCGCGCGTGCTCTGGCGGCTCCCCTGGCACCGCGCGCGCTACCGCTTCGAGTGCGAGCTCGAACCCGAGACCGGCCGCTACCGGCGCTACCGCATCGAGGTCGCCTCGTCCTGGTGCGCGGCCGAGATCGAGCTGGAGGACAGCGGCGTGCGCGCCGGCCTGCTCCCGGGCTTCGCGAGCCTCGACCAGCAGGTCCTGGTCCTGACGCATCCGGTCGCGGGCGCCTTCCATCGCCTGGACGGGCGCCTGGGCGGCTACGCGATCTGGCACCCGGAGCTGGTCCTGACGGTCGCGCGGCCGCGGAGGCTCTTCTTCGCGCTGTACGAGCGTCTCGGGCTGCTCTCGCGGGCCGAGATGGCCGCCCCGCACTCGGCCCTGCTCGCGCCCGAGGTCGAGTTCGACATCCACCTGCCGCCGCGCGCCCTCTGACGCGCCCCAGCGGGTTGCATCCCGCGCGCCGGTTTCGGAGGCTCTGACGCCGATGGCACCGTCCGTATCCGCACCCTCGCTGTTCGACGACGTCCCCGAGATGAGCCCCGCCAAGCCCGCCAAGAAGCCCAAGAAGGACCGCGCCCCCGAGGATGAGGGCCCGCCGCCGGAGGCGAAGCCGCGCGGGGACGCGGACAAGAAGCCGCGCGCGAGCGCCGAGGACATGGCGGGGCGCCAGCGCGAGATCTCGGTCTCGGAGTTCTTCACCAAGAACCGCCACCTCCTGGGCTTCGACTCGCCGCTCAAGGCCCTGCTCACGGCGGTCAAGGAGGCGGTCGACAACTCGCTCGACGCCTGCGAGGAGGCGGGGATCCTGCCGGACATCACGGTCGAGATCACGCCCACGGGCGAGGACCGCTTCAAGGTGGCGGTCGAGGACAACGGCCCCGGGATCGTCAAGGAGCAGATCCCCAAGGTCTTCGGGAAGCTCCTCTACGGCTCCAAGTTCCACAAGCTCAGCCAGACGCGCGGCCAGCAGGGCATCGGCATCTCGGCCGCCTGCATGTACGGCCAGCTCACGACCGGCAAGCCCGTGCGCATCGTCTCGCGCACCGGCAAGAAGAAGCCCGCCTACGAGATCCTCATGTCGATGGACACGGCCCGCAACAAGGCCGACCTGCACGACGAGAAGGAGCTGGCCGAGTGGCACCGGCCGAGCGGCACGCGCGTCGAGATCGAGATGGAGGCGCGTTACCAGAAGGGCCTGCGCTCGGTCGACATGTACGTCAAGCAAACGGCCATCGCCAACCCGCACCTCGAGCTCACCTACGTCGACCCGGGCGGCCAGCAGACCGTCTACGAGCGCGCCACCAAGACCCTCCCGCCGCCGGTCGAGGAGATCAAGCCGCACCCCCATGGCGTGGAGCTCGGGATCCTCATCGCGATGCTCAAGGAGACGACCTGCCGCTCGCTCTCCGGCTTCCTGCAGGAGGAGTTCGTGCGCGTGGGCGCCAAGGCGGCCGAGGAGATCTGCGCCACCGCCAAGCTGTCCGAGAAGGCCTATCCCTCGCGCATCGCGCGCGAGGAGGCGGCCGCGCTCCACGCCGCGATCCAGAAGACGAAGATCAGCGCGCCGCCGACGACCTGCATCTCGCCCATCGGCGAGGCGCTGGTCCTGGCCGGCCTGAAGAAGGAGATCGAGGCCGACTTCTACACCGCGATCACGCGCCCGGCGGCCGTGTACCGCGGCAACCCCTTCCAGATCGAGGTCGGCATCGCCTACGGCAAGCCTGGCGGCGTCGGGCTCGAGCTGAACGAGGAGGGGCGCATCACCAGGAAGAAGAAGGGGGGCGAGGCCTCCTCCGAGGTGACGGCGGACCTCGTGGCGGATGCCGACGAGCCGATCCGCATCCTGCGCTACGCGAACCGCGTCCCGCTGCTCTACCAGCAGGCGGCCTGCGCCGTGACCAAGGCCGTGATCCAGACCGACTGGCGCCGCTACGGACTCACGCAGCCCAAGGGCGCGCTGCCGATCGGCCCCTGCGCCGTGCTCGTGCACATCGCCAGCGTGTGGGTGCCCTTCACCAGCGAGTCGAAGGAGGCGATCGCCAACTACCCCGAGATCCAGAAGGAGCTGCGCCTCGCGCTGATGGAGGCCGGCCGCCAGCTCGGGACCTACATCCGCAAGGGCCAGCGCCTGCGCAAGGAGTTCGACAAGCGCAGCTACATCGAGAAGTACATCCCGCACATCGGCATCGCCCTGCAGGAGATCCTCGACCTCTCCACCGCCGAGCGCGACGGCACCGTCAAGACCCTCGAGGACGTCCTGCACCGCAGCCGGAAGTTCTGAGCCCGGGCGCGCGCTCCACGCGCGATCCTTCCCAGCCTGGCTCGGGCCGAGCCCGGCGGCGGCCGCGCAGCGTGCGCCCCTCGCGCCGACCTGGCGGGCGAGCTGCGGCTGGCGCCCTCACTCGCCGCCGTAGCCGAGGTCGTTCAGGAACGTGCGGTCCTCCTCCGAGAGCTCCACGCGCCGCGCGGCCACGCGCGGACGCAGGAGCTCGGCCAGCGCGGCCGCGTGCGCGCGCGCCAGCTCCTGGCCCCAGCCCTCGCTGGCGGCCAGATCGACCTTCTCGCCCGGATCGCGGGCCAGGTCCGTGCCGCCGCGGATCTCGCCGGCCGCCAGGCGCTCGGGGTTCGCCGCCGCGATGACCTTGCGCGTGCCCTCGACGACCGCCACGAGCCCATCCTGCTCGTTGTGCACGAAGACGTAGCTCGGACGCGCGCGCGCCAGGGCCAGCAGGTCCTCGCCCAGGAAGCTCGGCGCCGGCGCGACCCCCGCCAGGGTCGCGAGCGTGCGCGGCAGGTCGACCAGCGAGGCGCTCTCGGCCACCTCGCGGGCCGCGATCCCGGGCCCGTGGATCAGGAGCGGCACGCGCGTCTTGACCTCCATCGGGGCGCCGCCGTGGCCGACGCTACCGTGCTCGAAGAAGGCCTCGCCGTGGTCGCTCGTGAACACGAGGTACGTCGGCGCGAGCGCCTGCACGCCGGGCCACCAGGCCCCGAAGGCCTGGTCCAGCGCGCGCACGCCCTCGCGATAGAGCCCGAGCAGGCGCGCGCTGGCCTCCTCCTCGGACAGCGAGCCGTCGCCGCCGTAGGCCGCGCAGGTCGCGCGGAACTCGCGCACCATCTTGCGCAGCGGCCCGCGGTCCTCGTCCGGCCCGGTGCGGTAGGGCATGTGCGTGCGGTAGGTCTGCACGAACAGGAAGGTGGGCCGCCCGTCGTCCGCCTCCAGGAAGGCCCGCGCCGCCTCCAGCGTCGCGCCCAGGTTCCAGCGCTTGAACTCCTGGAAGTACTCGAAGCCCTGGTCGAAGCCGAACTGGCGCGAGACGAAGGCCGAGTCGGTCACGGCGCCCGTGCGCCAGCCCTGCGCCGCCAGCCGCTCCGGCAGGGTCTCGATCTCCGCGGCGAGGCCCAGGTCGCGCTCGGTGGCGCCGTGCTGCTCGGGCCACAGCCCGCTCAGCATCGAGGCCTGCGAGGGCAGCGTCCAGGTCGAGGGCGCGCGCGCCGTGGTGAAGCTCAGGCTCGCGCGCGCCAGCGCGTCGAGGGCCGGCGTCGAGCCCGGTGGTCCGCCCAGGGCGCCGAGCGCGTCGGCGCGCAGCGTGTCCGCCAGGAACAGGATCAGGTTCGGCGCGCGCTCGTCGCGCGGTGCCGGTTCGGCCGGACCGAGGCGCGGTGCCAGCACGAGCGCCAGGGCCGGCTCGCCGGCGAGCTCGAACTCGAGCTCGCTCGCGCGCGCCGCGGCGAGCGGCAGCTCGCACCAGCGCCCGCTGCCCTGGACGCCGGCCGCGCACTCGAGCTCGGCCACCAGCACCCCGTCCTGGTGGACGCGCAGGCGCGCGGCGGCCTCGCGCGCGCCGAGCAGCCCCTCGACGGACCAGTGGAAGCGCAGCGCGCGCCCGCTCCCGACCGCGGCGCGGAAGCGCATGCGCTCGCCGGGCCAGAGCGCGAAGCCCTCGCCGGTGAAGCCCCCCAGGACCGGACGCCCGTCCTGGACGCCGCGCTGCTTGCGCACGGAGAAGACGAGCCCCTCCGGCACGGGCTCGCCCGGCGCCAGGCACAGGTACAGCCGCGAGCCGGCCGCGGCGAAGCGCCCCGGGACCAGGTCCGCGAGCCGCGTGGCGTCGTGGATCTCCGGATCGAGCGCGAAGCGGCGCGTCGGCGTCGCCAGGGCCAGCTCCTCGCCGGCCTTGAGGAAGCTCAGGCCGTCCGGCCGCAGGGTGCGCCAGCCGCCGGTCTCCGGGTGGGGCCGCCACTGCTCGGCGGGCAGCGCGTAGTCGACCCACACGGCGTCGCCGCCGGGCTCGCGGCGCAGCATCGGCGGCAGCTCGCCGCCGGAGGCGCGCTGGCCGCCCGTGAGCGCGCTCCAGGGCGCGGGCTCGCCGGACCCGCAGGCCCCCAGGAGCAGCGCGGCCAGGGCCAGGTGGCGCGCCCGGCCGCGCCCGGGACGCGCGCGTCGCGGCGCACCTCGGACGACGCTCATGGGGCGGACGCGGCCATCGGCTGCGTAGGATAGCAACGCCTCCGACCCGAGCCCCTGCATGCCGACGCCCCGCTGCCTGCCGCGCCCGTCCGTCTCCCGAGCGCTCGACGCCCTCCGCCACGCGCGGAGCTCCCGGTGAGCGCGCCGGACGCGCAGCCTGCGCGGACCGTGCCGTTCGGGGTCGCGCTGATCCCGGTCGCGGTGCTGGTGGCGCTGCTCTACTTCAACGTGCGCGTGTTCGGCTCGGGCGACAACCAGGTGCCGCTCGTGCTGGCCGCCATGAGCGCGGCCCTGGTGGCGGTCGTGATCCTGAAGTGTCCCTGGAAGGAGCTTGAGCAGGGCATCCTGCGCTCGATCCAGATGGCGATGCAGGCGATCCTGATCCTGATGGTGGTCGGGCTCCTGATCGCGGCCTGGATCCAGGCCGGGGTCGTGCCGCTCCTGATCGTCTACGGGCTCGAGCTGATCTCGCCCTCGATCTTCCTGGTGACGGCGTGCCTGGTGTGCTGCGTCGTCTCGCTGGCCACGGGCAGCTCCTGGACCACGGCCGGCACGGTCGGGGTCGCGCTGATCGGCGTGGGCACGGCGCTCGGCCTGGATGTCGGCATGGTGGCCGGGGCGGTCGTCTCGGGGGCCTATTTCGGCGACAAGATGTCGCCGCTCTCGGACACGACCAACCTGGCCCCGGCCATGGCCGGCTCGACCCTGATCGAGCACGTGCGCCACATGGTCTTCACGGTCACGCCGGCACTCGGGATCGCGCTCGTGCTCTACGCCGTGCTCGGGCGCGGACACGCGGCCGGGCCCGAGGCGCTGGAGCGCGTCGAGGCCGTGATCTCCACGCTGCGCTCGAACTTCACGCTCTCGCCCTGGCTGCTCCTGCCGCCGGCGATCGTGCTGGCCCTGGTGGCGCGCAGCTTCCCGGCCCTGCCGGCGCTCCTCTTCGGCACCCTGGCCGCGATGGTCGTCGGGCTGTCGGTGCAGCCGGTCGAGGACCTGGGCGCCGCCATCGGCCGCTACTTCGGCGTGCTCTACGGTGGCTACGCCATCCAGCTCGTGGACGCGGTGCCGGCCGGCGCGGCCCACGACGTCGCGCGCGACGCCGCGCAGGTCGTGCAGGACCTGCTCGACGGACGCGGCGGGATGAAGTCGATGATGGGCACGGTGGCGCTGATCCTGTGCGCGCTCTCCTTCGGCGGCGTGATGGAGGCCAGCGGGATGCTGGCCAGCATCGCCAACCGCATCCTGACGCTCGTGCGCGGGACGGGCTCGCTGATCGCCGCCACGGTCGCGACCTGCCTGGGCGTCAACGTGCTGGCCTCGGACCAGTACATGGCGATCGTCGTGCCGGGGCGCATGTTCCGCACGGCCTACCTCGAGCGCGGCCTGCACCCGAAGAACCTCTCGCGCGCGCTCGAGGACTCGGGCACCGTCACCTCGGCCCTCATCCCCTGGAACACCTGCGGGGCCCAGATGGCCACCGTGCTGGGCGTCGGCACGGGGCTCTACTGGAAGTTCGCCTTCCTGAACCTGCTCTGCCCGCTGGTCTCGATCGCCTACGGCTTCCTGGGCTTCACGATCGTGAAGATCAGCGCCGAGGAGGCGCAGCGCCGGTTGCGCGGCGACTGAGCCGCCGGGCCACCGGATGCCGCAGGCATCCTTGGCCCGGGGGCTCGGGATCGGCCGCGCGCGCGAGCCACGCGCGCCTTCCGCTCCTTTCCCGGTCTCCGAGCGCTCCCCTCCAGGACTCGGCGCGCTCCGCGACGAGCCTGCGGGAGGGAGTCGCTCACGGCACCCCCAGCGCCAGCTCCGCCTCGAAGGTCCAGCCGCGCGCGCTGGCCACGTCCGGCTCGTGGGCCGAGCGCTCGATCACGATCCGGCGCACGCGCACCGCCGGGCTCTCCTCCTCCAGGCTCGCCAGGAACGTCCCGATCTGGTCGGTGGTGAAGCGCTGGAACTCCATCCCCGGCCGCACCAGCACCTGCGGCACGCCCAGGCGCGAGCGCAGCGCCAGGAGGTCGACCTGGCCGACCGAGTCGACGCGCGCGGCGCAGTTGCGCACGAGCCCCTCGAACGAGGCCTGGGCGGGCGTGGCCGCGCTGGCGCTCGGGTCCGGCGGCGGCGGACCCCCGGGCACGAGCTCGATCCGCAGGCGCTCCGACCAGGAGAGCCAGCCCTCGTCGAGCCCGGCCGGGAGCGCGAGCTGGCGCAGCGCGGCCCGCACGCGCGCCGGCGCGACCGGCTCGGCGGCCGGCGCCTCGGCGGCGGGCGCGAGCGCGCCCCACAGCGCGTCGAAGCCGGCCCGCGCCTCCTCCATCGTCGGCGCGTAGACGCTGAGGTCGAGGAAGACGCGCTCGCACAGGCGCCCCGCGTTCGCGTCGAGCAGCACGTCGGCCTCCACGGCGCGCACCGCCAGCGCGCAGCCCGCCGGACGCTGCGCCGCCAGGGCCTCGAGGGCCTGGACGAGACCCGCCAGGGCCGAGGCCGCCGGCGGCGCGACGGGCTCGGGCTCGTCCGGCGCCGGGGCGGGCGCGTGGCAGGCCAGGGCGAGGCACGCAGCGAGGAAGGCGAGCGAGGGGCGCATGGGAGGGACCTCCGGGACCAGTCTACGACGCCGCGCGCGCCGCGCTCTTCCCCCCGCTCCGCCCTGGAATCGCCGCCGGCGAGACAGCAAGCTCCGCCCCCATGGCCAAGGACAAGCAACCCGACAAGCAACCCGCGAAGCCGGCGGCGCAGCGCCGCAAGCCGCACCTCGACGCGCTCGACAAGAAGACGCTGGGCCTGATCACGAACACGGCCGAGCGCGTGCGCACGCGCATCGACGCGCGCGACCTGCCGGAGCTGTCCTTCCCCGAGCGCTCGCTGGGCAACGTCAAGTACGACCAGAAGATCGGCTACTTCGAGCTCGGGCGCGGCAAGAAGACGCGCGCGCTCTCGGTCAACACGGTCAAGAGCTTCGCCCAGACCCTGCGCCTGATGTCGATCAGCAAGGAGATGGTCGAGAACGACGACTTCGCCACCAAGCGGGAGGCCTACTACGTCTCCAAGAACTGGGGCGACTGCAAGTTCGACGACCAGCCCGAGTCGGACGCGGTCATGGACGACATCGAGGCCCTGGCCTCGCTCGACGGGCTCTCGCGCGAGCAGCTGCGCTTCTACCCGGAGGAGCACGGCGGCTCGGTGGCGGGCAAGATGGTCGTGATCGACCGCGACCCGGAGACCGGCAAGGAGGTGCGCATCGACTGCCAGGGCTTCGGCACCGGCTCCTACTCGATCCCCCACTCGGTCGAGCACCTGAAGTTCGAGACCGACGCCAAGTTCATCCTGGCGATCGAGACCGGGGGCATGTTCCAGCGCCTGAACAACCACAAGTACTGGTCGAGCGCCTCTTGCATCCTGGTCGAGACCGCCGGCGTGCCGACGCGCGCCACGCGCCGCTTCATCCGCATCCTGGCCGACCAGCACGACCTGCCGGTCTACGCCTTCGTCGACTGCGACCCCTACGGCATCGCCAACATCTACCGCACGCTCAAGGTGGGCTCCGGCAACATGGCCCACATCAACCGCTTCTTCTGCGTTCCTCAGGCGCAGTTCCTGGGCGTCACCCCGCAGGACATCCTCGACTTCAAGCTGCAGGACGCGACCCACAAGCTGCAGGAGGTCGACGTCAAGCGCGCCAAGGACGCGCTCAAGAACGACCCCTTCTTCAAGGCCCACAAGCCCTGGCAGAAGGCCCTGGAGCAGATGCTCAAGATGGGCGTGCGCGCCGAGCAGCAGGCCCTCGCCAAGTGGGGCCTCAACTACGTGATCGAGGAGTACCTGCCGGCCAAGCTGAAGAACCGGAAGGGCTTCCTGCCGTAGCGGTCCGGGGAGCTCACAGCCCCACGCTGAGCCCCACGTACGGTCCGCTGAAGTCCAGGTCGGCCTCGACTTCGTTCGAGTCGTCGTCGTCGTAGTCGACCTCGAGGTCGAGCAGCCGGTAGCCCAGGACCAATGCCGCGTGCGCGCCGCCGGGCGCGCCCAGCAGGTTCAGGCGCGCGAACACGTCGAGGTCGTAGAGCGACGCATCGTCGTCGTCGAGGCTGAAGTCGATGCCGCCGAGGAGCGCGCGCACGTCCAGGGGCCCGAGCCGGGCGCCGGCGCGCACCGCGACGAGGGGCGCCAGGAACGTCTCGGCCTCGGGATCGACGGTCTCGCCGGAGAGCTCGTCCGTCACGGCCACGTCCAGGTCGAAGAGCGCGAGGCCGAGACCGAGCCCCAGCTCGAAGGTCTCGCCCGGCAGGAGGTCCCAGGTCAGGAGCGCCTCGCCCAGGCCCATGTCGAACTCGGAGTCGACCATCGTGCCGGCCGGCAGGCTGATCGTGTCGTCGGAGATCTCGGCCTCGAGCGTGCCCTCGCCGCCGTGCTTCGACTGCTGGTAGGCGAGCGTCAGGCACAGGCCGCCCCAGCTCAGGTCCGCGCGCAGGCCGGGCACACCCTCGTCCTCGACCAGGCCCAGGGCCTCGACCGAGTTGCTCGCGCTCACGCCCACGCCGCCGGCGCTGCCGGAGAGCGCGACCTCTCCGTCGGGCTCGAAGTTGCCGCCGCGCGGCAGGACTGCGAGGCTCGGGGCCGAGCAGGACGCGAGGAGCAGCAGAGCGGCGGAGAGCGGGCGCTTCATGCGGGGACGCGGTGCAGGGAGCCGCGGGACCGCGGTTCTTTCGGCTGACGGCGCCGATCCCCTGAGTGCGCCTCAGGCCGCGCGGCGTCGCTGGGGCGCGCGCGCCGCGGGATCCATCGGCCGGACGGTGCCCTGTCGCTGGACCGTGCCCGGTGGCCGGACGGTGCCCAGCGGACGGACCAGGGCGAACTCGTCGCGCTGGCTCGTCACGTGGTCCCAGATGTCGTCCGGCGTGGCCGCGCCCGGGGCCACGCCGAAGTGCACGCCGGCCTCGCCGTAGGCGTGCGCGACGAGCCACGAGCAGATCGGGTAGCGGTCCATGCGGCCCAGGCGCCGGAAGACGTAGGCGCCCTGCAGCAGCCCGTCGAGCGCGTGCAGGACGATCTTCAGGTAGCCGTAGGTGCGCCCGACGTAGCCCTCCGCGGCCGCCACCACGCGCCGGAGCTCCTCCGGCGCCAGGCGCAGCGGCCGGAAGATGGCCACCTGCTCGCGCGAGCCGCCGTACTCGTCGATCAGGCGGTGACGCTTCACGGTCGTGAGCGCCTCGACCATCACCGCCGTCTCGATCGATCCACGCGTCACGACGAGGCCGACGTGGTTGACGCGCGTCCGGCCCTCGCCCACGCGGCGCGTGAAGAAGCGGATCGCGCGGCCGAGCAGGCCCGGTCCGCGGGTCAGGACGATGTCGCCGGGCTCGAGCAGGAGTTCCATGGCTGCCTCCGCGCCCTGGATCGGCACCCCTGGCCGCGCGCCGCAGGAAGCCCTTTCGCCGCGGTGTTCCGGTTCCGTGGGGCCGCGCCACGGGTCGGCCAGGCGGGCCCGGCCGTCACGCGCACGTGCAGGCCCGGTTCGAGCGCGGTAGCTTGCCGGGACCATGCGCTCCAGCCTCCTCCTCGTCCCGCTGCTGCTCCTGCCCGCCTGCACCTCGCACGACGACGCGCGCACGGCCACCGAGAGCGCGCCGGCGCCGGCCCCCGCCGCCGCGGCCACGCCCGCCGCTCCGGCGCCAGCGCCGCCGGCCGCCGCTCCCAGCGCAAGCTCCGCACCGCGCTGGAGCGCGCAGGAGGGCTGGATCGAGGAGCCGCCGACGAGCGCGATGCGCAGGGCCCAGTTCCGCTTGCCGGACCCGGACGGCGCCGCCGAGGCGACGCTGGTCGTCTACCACTTCGGCCCGGGCGGCGGCGGCGGCGTGGAGGCCAACGTGGCGCGCTGGGCGAGCCAGTTCGAGCAGCCGGACGGCTCGGACCCGGCCGCCGCGGCGCGGACCACCACGCGCACGCTGAAGGGCGTCGCGCTCACCGACGTCGACCTGGCCGGCACCTACGTGGCCGAGACCAGCCCGGGCTCGGGCCAGCGCGTGCGCGAGGCGGGCTGGCGACTCCTGGCGACGATCCTCGAGCCGGAGGGCGGGCCGTACTACGTCAAGCTGGTCGGCCCCGCCGCCACCGTGGCGGCGCACGAGGCGCGCTACCGCGCCTTCCTCGCGGCCGCGCTGCCGTGAGCGCGACGCACCTCCTGGCCGCGCTCGCGCTGCTGGCCGCGCCGCTCCAGCCCCGGCCCCAGGAGGACTCGCTCGGCAGCTTGCCCCTGTCCGAGGTCGCCGCCGCCTTCGAGGCCTTCGAGCAGGCCTGCGCGCGCGAGGGCGGCGCCCTGTGGGGCCTCGACCTCCACGGCCCGGTGCTGCTGGTCGACCCGCAGTCGCGGCGCCTGGCCGCCAACCTCCCGGACGAGCAGGACCTGCTCGAGGAGCGTGACGGGCTCTTCCTCGGCACGCTGCCGGCGAACCAGCCGCTCGCCAACGCGCCGCTCGAGTGGGCCGGGCGGCGCTGGGCCATGGCCCTCGTGCCGTTCCTGGGGGCGAGCGAGGCCGAGCGCGTGACGGTGCTCGCGCACGAGTCCTTCCACTGCGTCCAGCCCAGGCTCGGGCTGTACGCCTTCGGCCCCGAGAACGAGCACCTCGACGGGCCGGAGGGACGCCTGTGGCTACAGCTCGAGTGGAACGCGTTGCAGGCCGCCCTGGCGCACGCGGAGGACCGCCGCGCGGCCCTGTCGGATGCGCTCGACTTCCGCGCCGCGCGCCGGGCGCGCTTCCCGGCGGCGGCCGAGCGCGAGAACCCGCTCGAGCTGCGCGAGGGCCTGGCGAGCTACACGGGCCTGCGCGTCGCCGGACGCAGTGCCTCCGAGGTCGTGGCCGACTGCGTGGCCCGACGGGGACGCGAGGACAACCTGAACCGCTCCTTCGCCTACACGAGCGGCCCGCTCTACGGCTACCTGCTCGACGCGGCCGGGACGGAGTGGCGCAAGGGGCTCGGGGCGCGCAGCGACCTCGGCGCGCTGCTCGCCGCGGCCCACGGGCTGACCCCGGACGCGGCACGCGCCGAGGCCCGCGCGCAAGTCCACGGCGGCGCAGAGCTGCGCGCGCGCGAGGCGCAGCGCGAGGCCGAGCGCCAGGAGCGGCTGGCCCGCTTCCGCGCCCTGCTGGTCGACGGCCCGGTGCTGCTCGTCGACCTCTCCCTGGTGAGCGCCGGCACGATGGACACGCGCCAGGTGTTCCCGCTCGAGCCCGGGAAGCTGGTCTACACCCGGCGCGGGCTCACGGCCCGCTTCGGGACCCTGGAGCTCGATGGTGGCGCGATCCTGGAGGACGCCGCCACGCGCATCGGGCGCATCGCCCTCACCGATGCGGCCGAGGACCGCCTCAGCGGGCCCGGCTGGCGTCTCGCGCTGGCGTCCGGCTGGCGCATCGAGCCGGCCGAGCGCGCCGGGGACTTCGCGCTGCGGGGCCCCTGAGCGCCTCAGGCCGGGCGCGCGGCACCGCGCCCGAGCCAGCGCGCGCAGGTGCCCAGCAGACGCGCCTTGTCGATCGGCTTGACGGCGTAGTCGTCGCAGCCGGCGGCGAGGCAGCGCGCGCGGTCCTCGGCCATGGCGTGGGCCGTGAGCGCCACCACGGGGATCGGCAGCCCGCGCTCGCGCACCAGGCGCGTCAGCGTGAAGCCGTCCATCTCCGGCATCTGGATGTCGGTCAGGAGCAGGTCGAAGGGCCGGCCCTCGCGCTCGGCCAGCTCGAGCATGGCCAGGGCCGCGCGGCCATTGTCGGCCACGTCGACCACGGCCCCGGCGCGGCGCAGGAGCAGCGTGACCAGGAGCTGGTTGTCGCGCCCGTCCTCCGCCAGCAGCACGCGTCCGGCCAGGCGTACCTCGGGACCCTCCTCGCGCGCGGGGCGCGGCAGGGGCGCGTCGAGCCGGTCGCTCCAGCGCACCTGCTCCGGCACCACGAGCGGCAGCTCGAGCCGGAAGGTCGAGCCGTGCCCGGGCTCCGAGCGCGCCAGGACCACGGCCCCGCCCAGGAGCTGCGCCAGGCGATTCGAGATCACCAGGCCGAGGCCCGAGCCACCATGGCGGCGCGTCACGCTGGGATCGGCCTGCGCGAAGGGCCGGAACAGCCGCGCGACCTGCGCCGGCGTCATCCCGGTGCCCGTGTCGTCGACCTCGATCCACAGCCGGCGGTCTGGACCGGTGCCGGCGCTGGTCCCGGCCGTGAGCGTGATGCGCCCATCGGCCGTGAACTTGATCGCGTTGCCCACCAGGTTGACCAGGATCTGGCGCAGGCGCGTCGGGTCGCTCTGGATGCGCTCGGGCACCTCGCCGGCCAGGCGCGTGGAGAGCTCGACGCCCTTCTCGGTCGCGCGCGGGCGCATCAGGCTCTCGATCTCGCGCAGGATCGCCAGGACCGGCGTCTCCAGGGCCTCGACCGTCATCTTGCCGGCCTCGATCTTGGAGATGTCCAGGATGTCGTTGATGACCGTCAGGAGGTGCTCGCCCGCGCCCAGGATCGTGTCGATCGTCTCGATGCGTCGCTCGGGCGCACGCGCCAGGTCGCCGTCGTCGCGCAGCAGCTCGGCGTAGCCGAGGATCGCCGTCAGCGGCGTGCGGATCTCGTGGCTCATGTTGGCCAGGAAGGCGCTCTTGGCGCGGCTGGCCTCCTCGGCCGCGGCGCGCGCCTCGACCAGCTCGGCCGCGGCGCGCTTCTGGGCCGTGATGTCGCGCAGGAAGCCGCTGAAGAGCACGCCGTCGGTCGAGCGCACGCGCGTGATCGCCAGCTCCGCCGTCAGGCGCGTGCCGTCCCGGCGCAGGGCCGGGACCTCCAGGCGCCGCCCGAGGATCCCGCTCGCGCCGCTCTGGCGGTAGCGCGCCAGGCCCTCGCGGTGCGCCGCGCGTTGCTCCTCCGGGATCAGCACCTCGTCGAGCGGAAGGCCCAGCACCTCGTGCGCCGACCAGCCGAAGATCGCCTCGGCCTGCACGTTCCAGCCGGTGATGCGGCCGTGCGCGTCCATCGAGACGACCGCGTCCATGGCCGTGTCGATCACGGCGCGCAGGCGCGACTCGCTGCGCGCCAGGGCCTCGCCCATGCGCAGGCGCGTCACGGCCGCGCCGAGGAAGGCCGCCGCCACCTGGGCTGCGCGCACCGAGGAGGCCGGGATCGAGCCCTCGCGCGGGCCGTAGAGCATCAGCTTGCCGTCCACGCCGCCCTTGACGAGCACCGGCACGAAGGCGAGCGCGCCGATGCCCTCGCTCCGTAGCGTCGCGTGGTGCGCGGCCAGGCTCGCGTCCGCCAGCGCGTCTGGCACGACGATCGGCTCGGGCTCGGGCACCCCCCTGGGCCAGGGGCAGTGTCCCTCGACCGCGCGTCGGTACTCGGCGCTGAGGCCGCGCCAGCCGGCGAAGCGGCACACCCCGTCGGCCTGGAACAGCAGCACGGCCGTGCGCTCGAGGCCCGTCAGGCGGCACAGGGCGTCGGTCACCACCTCGGCCGCCTCGGCCACGTCCACGGCCCGCACCAGGGCCGTGGTCAGGGCCAGGGCCGCCTTGCGCTCGTCGTCGAGCTCGACCCGCACCGCCTCCGGAACGGGCTCGGCCACCGCTCGGCGCGCGTGTCGCGTCGCCATCCAGCCGACGAGCACGAGCGCGGCGCAGCCGCGCGCCGCCAGGCCGCCCGGCGCGAGCCCCGTGGCCCAGCCGAGGAGCAGCACGACGCCCTCCGCCAGCAGGATGCCGGCGACGAGCTGGCGCACAGGCGCCGGGACGACCTGCCTGGGAGACACGGGGAGCGTGATCCCGGGCTTATCGGTCGATTGCCGCCGGGACTTGGGCGCCCCCCGCACGGCCCTCGGCCCGGCAGGGCTCAGGCGACCCGGCCGGCGCGCTCGATCGTCTCGAGCAGGGCCGGGATCTCGCGGCCGAGGGTCTCGCGCGCCACGCGCACCTGCTGGGCGGCGTTGCGCAGGCGCGCGGGGCCGTCCACCAGGCGCTGGATCAGGTCGGCGCGGCGCTTCTGGATCGCGCGCTCGAGCGCGGCCCGGTCCTCGGGCGAGACGCCGCGCCGCGGATCGAAGACGAAGCGCTTCTCCAGCCGCGCGCGCCAGGCGAGCAGCGCCTTGCGCGCGGCCGGCGCCAGGGCGGCGGCCCGCGACAGGGCCGCCTCGCTCAGCGCGTCCGCCGTCTCGATGCCGTAGGACTCGAGCACGGCCAGCGAGCCCCGGTCGAGCTCCGGCAGGACGGCCGCGGCGATGCGCTGCTTGCGCAGGTAGGCCAGGAGCTGGTGCTCGCGGCGCTGCCGCTCCAGCTTCTCGAGCCCGCGCGCGTGCTCCTCGTCGAGCCCGTCGAGCTCCGTCCGCGCGCGCTCGAGCTCGGTCCGGCGCTCGGCGAAGGCCTGCCCCGAGGCCTTCTCGCGCCAGCGCCGCACCAGGTCGCGCGCGCGCCGCTCGAGGGCGCGCCCGCCGGGCGTGCGCTGGCACGGGATCACGCGCGGCAGCAGGAACAGCAGCGCCAGCGAGAGACCGCCGGTCGGGTAGGCCAGGGCCAGGGCGGCGGCGATCAGCGCGACGCGCCCGGTCCAGCGCCACGGGCGTCCCTGGGCCGCGCCCACGCAGCGGCGCTCGTAGGCCAGCAGCGCGGGCGGGAGCTCCTCGGCCTTGCCGGGCGCCTCGACCGCGCCGATCTCCTTCCACAGCGTCGGCAGGTGCACCGGCACCGTGCGCGCGCGGCCGGTCGTGGGCGCGTGCGGCTGGTGGAAGAGGGCCAGGTCGGTCTCGCGGTCGAGCGCGCAGAAGGGACAGCGCTTGCCCTTGAGGTAGGCGTGGCTCGGGTTGGTCCGGCAGCGCTGCACGAGCCGGCCCAGCTCGTCCAGGGCCTCGGCCCACTGGGCCGCGCGCGGGCGGCCGCCCTTGGCGCCCTCGGGGGCGAAGGCCTGCTCGAAGAGGCGCGCCACGTCGCGCGTCACGATCGAGAGGTCGAGCGCCGCCGGCGGCGGCGCCATGCCGCGCCGGGCGGCATCGCGGCCGTAGACGAAGCGGTGCTCGCGGATCGCGCGCTCGAGCGGCATCGGGCCGGCCGTGCCGTAGGAGCCCGAGAACGGGTGGCGCGCCAGGAACAGGAGCTGGAACACGAGCACCGCCAGCCCGAAGGCGTCGTGGTTCTCCGTGCGCTTCACGCCGCGGAAGCTGGAGAGGCCCTGCAGCTCGGGCGGCTGGTGCGTGAGCACGCCCACGTCGCAGGTGTGCGTCTCGCCGCCGTGGCGGATCTGGAAGCCGTCGCAGTCGATCAGGCGCACGAGGGCGTGCGGCGAGACCAGCGCCACGCGGTCGTTCACGTCCCCCAGCACGTGCCCGTGCGCGTGCACCGCGGTGAAGGCGCGCGCCAGGTTGGCGGCGGCGCGCACCAGGAACGGCCAGCCGGCCAGGGGGAATGCGCTGAGCCGCGTGCGCGGCCCGTAGAGCATGTGGATGTCCTGGTGGCCCTCGATGCGCGGCATGACGATGCCGATCGGCGGACCACCCGGCTTCGCGCGCAGGATCTCGACCGGCCAGGCGGCCACGCGCTCGAGCTCGTCGGTGCGCGCGGCCACCATGGCGGCGAGCTTGCGCGCCTTCTCGGCGCTGGGCGGCTCGTGGTAGACCTTGGCCACGAAGCCGGGACGTCCGGGCAGGGCGTGGATGCGGCCCTCGCCGCCCTCGGCGAGCACCGGACCGAGCGCCACCTCCTGCGGCGCCTTGGGCTTCTTGGCGAGCTTCTTCATCGGGGCTCGTTCGATCCGTGGTGGGCCGCGTGCGGCGCACCGCCGGCCACGGCCAGCGGCAGGGGCGGCGCCGGCTCGCTCGCACGCCGGCTGGCCAGGATCAGCGACTTGTCGTCGTCCGTGCGGCCCTCGACCGTGCGCGAGGCGAGGAAGCGCTCGAGCGAGCGGCACAGCGGCTCGGAGCGCCCCGCCGGCGCGCGCCGCACGGCCTGGAACATGGGCTCGAAGAAGCGTCCGTGGGCCACGCGGCGACGCGTGTCGAGCACCAGGTTCTCGAGGCCGTCGGAGAACAGCGCCAGCTCGTCCAGCGGCCCGCGCAGGGCCGCGTGGGCCAGGTGCGCCGCCGCCCCGGCCTCGGTCGCGAAGCGCGTCTGGTTCACGTACTCGCCGTGCTCGGGCCAGAAGACCCAGTCGTAGCGCGGCGCGCCGCCCATCTCGGTCTCGCCCGCTCGCCCGACGACGATCGCGCCGTCGCCGATCTGGGCGAAGGCGCCGTGCTCCTCGTCCACCGCCGCGAACAGCAGCGTGCAGGCGAAGTCGCGCAGCGGCCGGTCCAGGCGCCGCGCCAGGCGGCCCACGGCGGCCTGGAAGGCCGCCAGGGTCTCCAGCGCGAAGGCGTGGTCCAGCGCGAGCACGCCCCCGCCCTCCGCCAGGCGCGCCTCGGCCCGGTCGCGCCAGATGCGGCAGGCGGTACGCGCGCCCACCTGGGAGAGCGGCGCGGACCCGGCCCCGTCCGACACGACGCCGAGGAAGACCGACGCGCCGGCCGGCGAGACGATCTCGCCGGCCGACGCGTCCTGGCACGGACTCCCGCTCTTGACGTGCGAGCTGCCGATCACGGACGCGAGTGCGTACCGCCAGGCGTGCGCGCCCGTCCGGGGGGAGAAGTGCATGGCCTTCGCCGCCCTAGACCGAGGTCCAGCCCTTGGGCGACTCGAGCGACACCTCGGTGCCGAGCTGCGACTGCGAGACCTTGTGCAGCGAGCGCGACAGCCAGGCGAAGAGGTCGCGGAAGCGCAGCCCGTCCAGGTGCAGGGGCTTGCGCGTCGAGAGCTTGCCGAGCACGTCCATGTTGGCCTTGGCCACGCCGACCGGGAAGAACGCGAAGCGTCCGTCCTTCTCGCCGGCCTGGATCTGCTGGGCCGCGTCCTCCCACGGATCCGTGGGCGCGCCGTCCGTGATCAGGAAGATCCAGGGACGGTAGTAGTTGATGCCGTTCGACTTGTAGGTCTCCTTGCGCTCCTCGAGCAGCTCGAGGGCCTTCTCGACGGCGGCGCCCAGCGGCGTCTCGCCCTCGGCGGCCAGCTCGGGCGCCTGGAAGAACTCGGGCGTGGCGAAGTCCGTCTCGACGCGCACCGGGCCGAAGGCCACGATCGCGACCTCGACGCGCTTGGCGGCGAGCTCGTCCTCGAGGAGCTCGTCGTGGAACAGCTTCAGGCCCGCGTTGAGCTCGGCGATGGCCTTGCCGGACATCGACTTCGACGTGTCGAGCAGCAGCACGCACGGGCAGCGGGGCTCGGGGTTGTCGACGAACTCGGCCCCCTCGAAGGCCTGCTCCTCATCCGTGAACGGGACTTGCTCCTCGAACACCGGGTACTCGGTCTTCCCCATGAATCGATCCTTTCGGTGATTTCGCTCTTCGAGGGGCGGGTCCGAACTCCCGGACCCGTTCACGCGCCGGATTCCCGACCGGCGTTCCCCCTCGGCCCCGAGTGTCGGCCGCCCGTCGCGGCGCTCTTGACGGCGCACTGCGTCGCGGCTGTAAGGCTCCTGTGCCCGCGGCGCGCAAGAATGGACCGCCCGCGGCGCGGTCCGGAAGGGACTGCGCGTGACGTCAGAGCGTCAGCCGCCAGCCGAACGGATCGCGCTCGCGCCCGTCCTTGATGCGCGCGAGGCGCGCGCCCAGGGCCGAGGCGATCGGGCCCGGCTCGGGCCGCGCGAAGAGCACCTGGCCGGCGTGCACGATCTCGCGGATGTGCGTCGTGCCCGCGGCGGTGCCGGCCATGAAGGCCTCGTCGACCTCGCGCCACTCGCCCGCGTCGGTCGAGATCGCGCGCTCCTCCCACGGGATCCCGCCGTCCTCGGCGAGCCGGAGCAGGCTGTCGCGCGTGATCCCGGCCAGGATCGTGTCGGAGAGCGGCGGGGTCGAGAGCTTGCCGGCGCGCACGAGCATCAGGTTCATGCCGCCGGCCTCCTCGACGTAGCGCCGCTCGAGCGCGTCGAGCCACAGGACCTCGTCGAACTTCTCGGCGCGCGCCTCGCGCTGCGCCAGCAGCGCCGCCGCGTAGTTGCCGGCGCACTTCGCGCTGCCGGTGCCGCCCGGCGCCGCGCGCACGTAGCGCGTCTCGGTCCGCAGGCGCGCGCCGGGGCCCTTGAAGAGCACCGGCACCGGCACGAGCACGACCGCCAGCCGGCAGGTCGTGGGCGTGGCGTAGCCGAGCACGGCGTCCTCGGCGAAGAGCAGCGGGCGCACGTAGAGCGCGTCCGGCGGCTGCGGCACGTGAGCCACGTCCGTGCGCACGAGCTCCACGATCGCGCGGCACAGCGCCGCGGGGTCCACCGCCGGCAGGCACAGCCGCGCCGCCGAGCGGTTCAGGCGCGCCAGGTGGTCGAGCGGGCGGAACAGGGCCACCGAGCCGTCCGGCTGGCGGTGGGCCTTGAAGCCCTCGAACACGCTGGCGCCGTAGTGCAGCGCCTGGGTCAGCGGGGCCAGCTCGAAGGGCGCCGTCGGCTCGATGCGCGCCGGCTCCCAGGCGCCGCGCGCGTAGCGCTGCAGGACGAGGTGCGGGGTCGGATCGGTCCCGAAGCCGGCCAGGGGCGCGCTGGACATGGGCCGCAACGGGTACCCGACCGGGGCGAAGCTGTCCAGGAAGAAGCCCGGCCCTTGCGTCGAGCGAACCGCGCTCGACGGCGACGCGCGCGCGCCGCACACTCCCTACGTGGAGTGGCCGCGTCCGCCCTACCTCGTCTCCGACGACCCCGCGCGCCTCCAGCTCGCGGTCGTGCACCAGGCCCTGGCGCGCTCCTACTGGGCCGCCGGCATCCCGCGCGAGCTGGTGGCGCGCTCCATCGCGAACTCCCTGTGCCTGGGCCTCTATCGCGAGCCCGGTGCGCGCCAGGTCGGCTTCGCGCGCGCGATCACCGACCGCGCCACCTTCGCCTACGTCTCGGACGTGTTCGTGCTCGAGGAGGAGCGCGCCCAGGGCCTCGGACGCTTCCTGGTCGAGTGCCTGCAGGCGCACCCGGAGCTACAGGGCCTGCGCCGCTGGATGCTGGTCACGCGCGACGCGCAGGCGCTCTACGCGCGCCTCGGCTGGCGCGTCGTCGCGCGGCCTGAGGAGGTCATGGAGATCGTCCTCCCGGACCCCTATCGCGCCGCCCCCTGACGTCGCGCTCGACGAGCTGCGCCAGCAGGCGGACGAGGCCGTCGCGGAGTGCGTGCCGCGCTGACGGCCCGGCGCCGGCCCCCGCCCGTCGGACGGGGGCCGGTCCAGGGGAGCTCGCCTCAGGGCTTCGCGCGCTGGTCGTGCGGCACGACCACGCAGCAGCTCGTCACGGCGGCGTTGCCGTGCGAGTCGAAGGCCTGCACGTCGATCGTGTACTTGCGGCCGACGCCGGCGCCCGCGCGCTCGGCGCGCAGGAGCACGGTGCCGGTCCAGGTGCCGCTCGACGGATCGAAGCTGAAGTCGCCGGTGACGTCCACGGGGGCCGCGTGGCCGTCCGAGCCGGCCACGTCGCCGCTCGTCTGGCCGTCGCCGCCCCCCATGGCGTCGTCCGGCTCGCTGCTGGAGACCAGCACGACGATCGGCAGGATCTCGTCCGGATCGACGCAGGCGTCGGTGGCGACGATCGCGAGCGTCACCGGCACCATGGCGTGCTTGGGCGGCCACAGGGCGGCCCGGTCCGTCGTGCACAGGAGCTCCGGCGGCGTCGTGTCCTCGACCGTGATCGAGACGTCGCACACCGCCACGCCGCCGCGCCCGTCGGCCACGGTCAGGGTCGCCATGGTGATCCCGATCGGGAAGAGCCCGGTCGGCGTGGGCGAGGAGGGATCGTCGAGCACGACCGAGGCGTCGGAGACGAACCACTGGTAGGCGAGGCTCGCCGGCGGGTCGTCGGGGTCGAAGGCGGCGCCGTCGAGGGTCACCAGGGCGCCGGCGTGGCTCGTGCACTCGACCGTCTGGCTCGAGGCCGAGCACTCCGGACGCAGGTTCACGTCGGCGACGGTGACCTCGCAGGTCGAGCTGGCGCCCGAGGGATCACCGAAGGTCACGAGGAAGGTGTGGGGCGCGCCGGACTTGTCGGCGGCGCTCGGCGTCCAGGTCAGCGTGCTCGCCAGCGGGGCGTTGCCGGAGAGCGGCGCGATCGACGCCCCGGCCGGGAAGCCGGCCGTCGAGACCTGCAGGAAGTCGCCGTCGGCATCGGTGCCCTCGAAGGGCACGACCAGGGTCTCGCCCTCGGTCACGACGAAGGCGCCCGGCGCGACCTCGAGGAAGTCGAGCTGGGCCAGGGTCAGGTCGGCCGAGCAGGCAGGCGGCGTGTTCGCCGGCGAGCCCGGCACGAGCTCGACGCAGTCGATCAGCAGCGCCGAGTCGCTGGTCGTGCTCGTGCCGCGGTCCGCCACGCCGAAGCCGACCGTGACGGTGGCCGCGCTGGTGAAGGTGTGGGCGTAGTTCTGGTAGCCCGTCTCCTCGCTGAAGGGGCTGGGCGAGGGCACGAAGCTCGGATAGAAGGTGTCCGCCAGCAGGATCGCGCCGTTCGTGCTGATCGTCAGGAAGGCGAAGTCGTTGCGCGTGGCCGACGGCGTGGGCTCGTTGGTCTGGAAGTTCCACTTGAACTCGAGCGTGTCGCCGGGGAGCACGTTCAGCACCTGCGTCAGGCACGAGCCCTGCGTCGCCGCGCCGCCGCCGAGGGCCAGCAGCGTCCCGGACGGCACGCCGAGGGCGGACTCGAGCGCGACCGTGCCGACGGCCGAGCCGGTGCCGGTGTACACGCCGCCGTTCGAGACGAAGCCCTGATAGGCGCCCGAGGGCGGGACCGTGTAGAAGGTGTTGCCCGCGACCGGGATCAGGTCGGCCGAGAGGACTCCGCGCCGGCCGGCGCCGGACCAGGAGGCCAGCGTGCCGCTCTCGAAGTCACCGTTCGCGATCGGGTAGTCGCAGGCGAGCGGCGGGAAGATGCGCACGAGGATCGTGTAGTTGAGGACCAGCCCGAACGCCGCCGCGTTGTCGAACACGCCCGAGGGCGGGCATGCCGGCCCGAAGTAGGTCAGGTTGTGGCTGGCGCCGATGGCCGGGACCGGGCTCTGTGGCGGCGACCAGGGCGAGGCCGCGCCGAGCACGCTCCCTGCCGTGCCGGCTGGGCTCACCATCTCGATCCCGATCCACAGATCCGCGCCGACCGGGAACGGCACCGGGATGTCGAAAGTCGCCGTGTGGTTCGTGGCCGTGCTCCAGGGCAGCCCGGTCATCGTGTAGCTCGCCAGCAGGCCGGCCGGCGGCGTGAGCGCGTCCGTCGGACCGTTCGCGTAGACGCGGATCACCGCGTCCGCCAGGCCCGAGCTGATCGAGCCGCTGCCCTGCACGTGGTAGGCGAAGGTGATCGAGGCCAGGTCGCCGGCCTGCAACAGGTGCACCTCCTCGGCCACCTCGCCGACCGAGGAGTAATTGCCGCCGACGACGTCGCAGAACCAGAAGAAGTTGGGCGTGGCGGGTCCGCGGTAGACGACGAAGCCCTGGGTCCCGGGCCCTTCGACCATCGGCAAGCCACCGACGTCCTGGACCTGCTGCGCTGTGGCCAGACCAGCGAGCGCGACGAGCGCTAGGCCTGGACAGAATGGAACCCGGAACGCGTTAGGGAGCGATCGCATGGAAAAGGTCTTTCCGTTGGGGGTGAAGAGAGACGAACCAGCGAGCGCGAGCGCCCGTCAGGATCCCATTCGCCCGATCGGAATGCGCGCCCTCATCGAGAAAATCGATGCCGGGGCCCTCCCCCCGGCGCCCCCCCCCGACGGCCGCCGTCAGGGCAGCTTGGCCTCGAAGCGCGCCGGATCGGCCCAGAACTCCTTGGGGCAGTTCGGGCAGCAGAAGCCGACCACGCGCGTCCCGGCCGCCCCCGAGTGGACCAGGGCGTACTTCGGGTTCACCGGGCTGCCGGAGACCGGGCAGGTCGCATTGACCGGGCGCAGCTCGACCGGAACCGACTCGGCACCCGGCAACGGGCGCTCGCTGGTGAAGGCGAGCTCGCCCTCGCTCGCGAGCACCTCCGCCAGGGGTTCGTCACCCGTCACGAGCTCCAGCCCCGCACGCGCGCGCAGGCGCGCGAGCGCCTCCGGCGCGAGCCCGGCCTCCCACAGGTTCAGCCGGCGCAGCCCGGGCAGGGCGAGCAGCACCTCCACCGCGCCCTCGTCGAGGCGGGTCTGGGCCAGGTTCAGCTCCTCCAGCGCCGGGAGCCGCGCGAGCGCGCCCAGCCCGGCCGAGGTGACCGCGGTGGCGCGCAGGTCGAGGCGCCGCAGGGCCGTGCACACCACCAGGGTCCGCAGCGCGGCGTCGCGGATCGCGCTGCGCGCCAGCGAGAGCTCGGCGACGAAGGGCGCCAGGGGCACGAGGAGCGCAGCCACCTCCGCGTCGCCGAAGGTGCGCGCCACGGCGGCCACGTCGACGCGCAGCTCCGGGCGGCCCGGCTCGAGCGGCTCGGCGTGCACGAAGGCCGCCGCCAGCGCGGCCAGGGCCTCGGCCGGCGGCGCGGGCACGGAGGGCGGCGGAGCCGGCTCGGCGGCCGCGCCGCGCACCGGCTCGGACGGCGCGCTCGTCCCGGCCTGCTCCTCGTCCGCGGCACCTCTCGACGGGCTCCCGAAGGGCGCTCCGGCGGCGACCCAGGCCTCCAGGAGCGCCAGGTCCTCCGCGCTCGGCTGCGGCTTGCCCTCGGGTGGCATGTGGTCCTCGTGCTCGAGCGGCAGCCGCGCGCGCGCGAGGAACAGGCTCGCGGCCGGATCGCCGGGCACCAGCACCGGACCGGAATCGCCGCCGGCCAGCAGGGCCTCGGGCGAGTCGAGGCGCAGGCCGCCCTTGCGCTTCTGGGCGCCGTGGCAGCTCGTGCAGTAGGTCGCGAGGAGCGGCGCGATCTCCGTGGCATAGGTGTCCGGCGCGGCGTCCTCGACGGGCTCCGGCGCTGCGTCCGCGCCCCGTGTCCCCTCGACCGGCTGCGCCGCGACGCCCGCGTCCAGCGCGGGCGGCTCGACCTTCCGCGCGGGGCGCTCGCGCGGCCCGTCGAGCCAGTCCGTGCCGTGCGTCAGGGTCGAGCCGAGGTGCCCGGCCGGCACGAGCAGCACGCAGGCGACGACCAGGGCCGAGCGGTAGAGCCCGAGGCGCACCCCCACCCGTCCGCGCGGGTCGTGCAGCAGGGCCGCCACCACCGCGGCGATGGCCAGGGCGATCCCGAGCCGCTCGTGGCGCTCGAGCGTCTCGCCGCCGTAGCCGTCCTCGTGGGCCAGGATCCACCCGCTCGAGGCGGCCAGCACCGCGCTCCCTGCCGCCAGCCACAGGTAGAGCGCCAGGGCCCCGCGCGCGACCTTGCCGCGCGTCGCCAGGGCCTCGAGCACGAGTGCGCCGAGCAGGAGCCCGATCGGGAAGTGCAGGACGAGCGGGTGCAGCCGCCCGAAGCGCGCCAGGTCGTCGAGCTCCATCAGGCCAGCAGCCCCCGCACGACGTGGCCGGAGACGTCCGTCAGGCGGTAGTCGCGGCCCTGATGGCGGTAGACGAGCGCCTCGTGATCGAAGCCCAGGAGGTGCAGGAGCGTCGCGTGCAGGTCGTGCACCTCGAGCGGGTCCTCGAGCACGTTGTAGGAGTACTCGTCGGTCTTGCCGTAGGTGATGCCCGGCGCGATCCCGCCGCCCGCCATCCACACCGAGAAGCAGCGGGGGTGGTGGTCGCGGCCGTAGTTCGTGGTCGAGAGCTCGCCCTGCGAGTACACCGTGCGCCCGAACTCGCCGCCCCACAGCACCAGCGTCTCGTCCAGCAGCCCGCGCCGCTTCAGGTCGATCAGCAGCGCCGCCTGGGGCTGGTCGACGGCCTGGCACTGGAGCCGGATCTCGCCCGGGAGGTTGCCGTGCTGGTCCCAGCCGCGCATGTAGAGCTGGATGAAGCGCACGCCGCGCTCCGCCAGGCGCCGCGCGAGCAGGCAGTTGGCGGCGAAGGACCCGGGCACGTTCACCTCCGGCCCGTAGAGCTCGAGCGTGCGCGCGTCCTCGTCGGAGAAGTCGGTCAGCTCGGGCACCGACATCTGCATGCGGTAGGCCATCTCGGCCTGGGCGATGCGCGCGCGCACCTCGGGGTCGAGCGAGCGCTCGGCCTCGCGCTCGTTCAGGGCCGCGACGAGGTCGAGCATGCGCCGGCGGTCGGGCCGCGCCACGCCCGGCGGATCCTTCAGGTACAGGACCGGATCGCCGGCCGCGCGCAGCTTGCAGCCCTGGTGCTCGCTGGGGAGGAAGCCCGAGCCCCAGAAGCGCGCCGCCAGGGCCTGCATGTTGCCCTTGCCCTGCGTGATCATGACCACGAAGGAGGGCAGGTTCTGGTTGGCGCTGCCCAGGCCGTAGCTGACCCAGGCGCCGAAGGAGGGGCGGCCAGGCTGCTGGTTGCCGGTCTGGAAGAAGGTGATGCCGGGCTCGTGGTTGATCGCCTCGGTGCGCATCGAGTGCACGAAGCACAGCTCGTGCGCGAGCCGGGCCGTGTGCGGGATCAGCTCGCTCAGCCACACGCCGTCCTGGCGGTTGGCGTAGCGGCTGAAGCGGAAGATCGAGGGCGCCACCGGGAAGCGGCTCTGGCCGGAGGTCATGCCGGTCAGGCGCTGGCCCTGACGGATCGAGTCCGGCAGGTCCTGGTCGAAGCGCGCGCGCAGCTCGGGCTTGTGGTCGTAGAGGTCGAGCTGCGAGGGCGCGCCCTCCATGTGCATGTAGATCACGCGGCGCGCCTTCGCCGCGAGCGGCGCGCGCGCACCGCCGGCCCCGAGGCAATGGGCCAGGGCGCTCGTCCCGAAGGCCGCCCCGAGCGTCTGCGCGCCGCGCGCGAAGAAGCGCCGCCGCGTCAGGGTCAGCCCGAGCTCGAAGCGCGGATCGTGCGGAGGGAAGCTCATGAGCGCGTGATCACCTCGTCCAGGTTGAGGATCGCGTTGGCGAGCAGGGTCCAGGCGGCCAGCTCGACCGGATCGAGCCCCTCGGGCGTGGGCGACTCCCCCACCTCGATCAGGAGCCGCGCGTCCGCGCTCGCGCCGGCATAGCGCGCGCGGAAGTCCGCCAGGGCCGCGGCCAGCAGCGTGCGCTCCTCCTGCGAGGGCGCGCGCACCGCGCAGCGCCGGAAGAGGGCCTCCACGCGCTCGCCATCGTCGGCGGCGGGCTCCGTCAGGACGCGCGCCGCCAGGGCCCGCGCTGCCTCGACGAACTGCTCGTCGTTCCACAGCACGAGCGCCTGCAGGGGCGTGTTCGTGCTGGCGCGCCGGATCGTGCAGAACTCGCGCGTGGGCGCGTCGAAGGTCAGGAGCGCGGGCGGCGGGCAGGCGCGCTTCCAGTAGGTGTAGAGGCTGCGGCGCCACAGCTCGTCGCCCGCGCCGCGCACGTACTCGCGCGTGTTCGACTGGATCATCGCCACCTCCTGCCACAGGCCCTCGGGCTGGTAGGGCTTGACCGAGGGGCCGCCGGCGCGCTCGACCAGGAGCCCCGCGACGTACAGGGCCTGGTCGCGGATCGCCTCGGCCTCGAGGCGCCGGCGCGGCAGCCAGGCCAGCCAGCGGTTCTCCGGGTCGCGCTCGGCCAGCTCGGGCCGCGCGCGCGAGGACTGACGGTAGGCGGCGCTCGTCACCAGGAGCCGCAGGACGTGCTGCACGTCCCAGCCCGACTCGCGGAACTCGACCGCCAGCCAGTCGAGCAGCTCGGGGTGCGCGGGCCACTCGCCCTGCAGGCCGAAGTCCTCGGTGGTGCGCACGATCCCGGTGCCGAAGACGAGCTCCCACAGGCGGTTCACGGCCACGCGCGCGACCAGCGGGTTCTCGGGCGCCACCAGCCACTGCGCCAGGCCCAGGCGATCGCGCGGCGCGCCCTCCGGCAGGCTCCCGAGGACGGCGGGCACGTCGCGCTCGACCGGCTGGGCCTTGTCGGGCCGGTCGTAGGCCCCGCGCATCAGCACGAAGGTCTCGCGCGGCTCGGCGCGCTCCTGCATCACCATCGTGCGCGGCGTGGCGGCTTCGAGCGCCACGAGCTCGGCCCGCAGCGCGGTGATGCGCTCGTTGCGCGCGCGATAGTCGGCCGAGAAGGCCAGGCGCCAGGCCCGCGCCAGGGCCGCCGCGCGCCCCGGCTCGCGGGCCGTGGCCGGCAGGAAGGCCAGCAGGAGCTCGCCGGCCAGCTCCTCGGGGCGCCGCTCGGGGCGCCAGGTGAAGCCCGACTCGCCGCCCGTGTTCACGACCGCCAGCACGAGCGTGTGCGTCCCGGCGCTCAGCGTGAGCTCGACCCGGTCCTGGTCGGCGGCCAGCGCGCGGTCGACCTGGCGTGCGCTCACCTCGGCACCGTCCAGGAACAGGCGGTAGCCGTCGTCGCTGCCGAGCGCGAAGGTGACGGTGCGCGCGCTCGGCACGAACAGGCGCCGACCGAGGTAGTGCACGCTCAGGCCCTGCGCCAGGCCCCCGTTCAGGCGCCCGTCGAGGTAGCGGCGCACGAAGCGCCAGCTCTGCCCCGCGAAGTCGCGCGTGCGGTCGAGGTCGAGGTCGAGCTCCGGCCCGAAGCTCGCCGTGTAGCCCTCCGGGCTCGGTCCGGTCGGGAAGGGACCGGCCAGGAGCCAGTCGCTGGCCGCCGCCGGCAGCGCGTCCAGCCCCGCGGGCCCGAGGCTCGCCAGGGCGAGGCGCACGCGCCCGAAGGCGTGCTGGGCGTACTGGGAGCGGTAGGCGAGGCGCACGACGAGCTCGGTGCCGCCCTCGAAGCCGAAGGGCTCGTCCGCCAGGAACAGGGCCACGCGCCCGCCGGGGCGCTGGTGCGCGCCCACGGCCCAGCCGTGCGGATCGGGGTCGAGCGCGTTGGTGATCCCGAACTCGCCGTCCTCCTGCTCGTGCTCGGCCCAGGCCCAGCCGAGGGGCACGGGCACGCGCCGCGCCGGATCGCGCACGGACACGGCCTCGACCGTGATCGCGCTCAGCACCGCGTTGCCGTTGGGCGCGCGCCCGACGCGCCCCTCGTGGAAGCTCGCGTCGCCCAGGGCCTCCAGCGCGACGAGACGCAGGCCGGTCGCATCCGTGCGCAGGCGCAGCTCGTGCTCGTCCTGGTCGGGGTTCGTGCCCGCGGCGAGCACCGAGCCGTCCGGCTGCAACGCGAGCGTGGCGCCCTCGAGCGAGCGCGCGCCGAGGACGGTGCTCGTGGCCCAGGCGAGTGCGCTGGCGCGCTCGAGCTCGGCGAAGAAGCTCGCGCGCGCCTCGTCCTCGCCGGGCGGCGGGCGCTCCAGCTCCTCCTGCTCGCGCGCCAGGGTCGCCTCGAGCTCGCCGCGCCGCGTCGCCTGCGCCTCCGTCGGCACCACCAGGAACGGCTCCAGCGCGCGGTTCGCGTCGGGCGACTGCGAGTACAGCCCGGGCTCCTCGTTCGAGTCGAAGAAGGCGTAGAAGCGGTAGAACTCCTGCTGGCTGATCGGGTCGAACTTGTGCTCGTGGCAGCGCGCGCAGCCCAGCGTGAGGCCGAGGAAGACCGAGCCGGTCGTGGCCGTGCGGTCGACCACGTACTCGACGCGGTACTCCTCGTCGATCGCGCCGCCCTCGTCGGTCGTGACGTGGTTGCGGTGGAAGCCGCTGGCGATGCGCTGCGCGACGGTGGCCTCCGGCAGGAGGTCGCCGGCGATCTGCTCGACCACGAAGCGGTCGAAGGGCAGGTTCGTGCGGTAGGCCTCGAGCACCCAGTCGCGCCACAGCCACATCTGGCGCCCGGCGTCCATGTGGATCCCGCTCGTGTCGGCGTAGCGCGCCTGGTCCAGCCAGGGCGTCGCCATGCGCTCGGCGTGGCGCGTGCGGTAGGGCTCCTCGTCGAGCAGGCGCTCGACCCAGGCCTCGTACCGTTCCGGCCGCGGGTCAGCCAGGAACTGCGCGAGCTCCTCGGGCGTCGGCGGCAGCCCCGTCAGGTCGAGGAACAGGCGCCGGAGCTGCGTCTCCGGCGGCGCCGCGGGCGACGGCGCGACGCCCTCGGAGGCGAGGCGCGCGTCGAGGAAGCGATCGACCGGGTTGTCGCGCCCGCCGCGCGCCGCGGGCAGCGGCGGGCGCAGCGGCGCGACGAAGGCCCAGTGCGGCTCGTACTCGGCCCCGGCCTCGATCCAGGCGCGGATGCGCGCGCGCTCGTCGGCCGACAGCGCGCGGCGGTTGGAGTCCGCCGGCGGCATGCGCTCCTCCGGATCGGAGTGCGCGATGCGCTGCCACAGGAGGCTCGCCTCCGCGTCGCCCGGCACGATCGCGGCGCCCCCCGCGCGCTCCGCCGTGGCCGATTCGAACCCGTCCAGGCGCAGGTCCGCCTGGCGCTCGGCCGCGTCCGGCCCGTGGCACACGAAGCAGCGGTCCGAGAGCAGCGGGCGCACGTCGCGTCCGTAGCGCACGGGGCCCGAGCCGCCGCCGCCGCCTCCGCCCGCGTGCGCTGCCGATGCGAGCACCCCGGCCAGGCACCAGGCACTCGTCCAGGGACGCAGGGACGCACGCATCGGGGGGCGCGATCGTACCTCCCTCGGCGGTGCCCCGCGAGGCGGGCTCGCGGCCCGTTCGGGATTCCTCGCCCCGGTTCCTGCGGGCGGGCTCGCGCCCGCCCGCAGGACCGGTGCGGTCACGCTGACGGCGAAGTCAACAGGCGATCTGCGCTCGCCTACCGTGCCGAGTCGAGCAGGGCCAGGGCCGCCTCCAGCTCGAGCCCGAGGTGCCGGTGCCAGCGCAGGAGCACCGCCAGGCGGTCGAGCTCGCGCGCCGGCAGGGCCAGCGCGTCGCCCACGCGCTCCGGCGGGGCGAGGTGCCCGCGCGCGCCGATCTCCGCGATCCAGCGCGCCTCGACGTGGTAGCAGGCCGCGGCCGATTCCAGCGTCACGTACAGCTCGCCACGCACCTCGAGGTAGGTCTGCATCGCGGGCCTCAGCGTCGCGTGGTGGACTCGCGGCCGGCGAGCTCGCGCAGGAGCTCGCGCTGGCGCGCGGACAGGTCGGGGGGCAGCACGAGGCGCACGACGGCGAAGAGGTCGCCGCGCCCACCCGCGGCGCTCGCCAGGCCCTGGCCGCGCAGCCGCAGGCGCGTGCCGGCCGGCGTCTCGGGCGGGATCGTGAGCGTGGCCTGGCCCAGCGGCGTGCGGACCTCGGCCCGGGTGCCGAGGAAGGCGTCCCAGGGGGTCACGGCGAGGTCGGTCTCGAGGTCGCTGCCGCTCACGCGGTAGCTCGCGTCGGAGGCGACGTGCAGCGTGAGGTAGAGGTCGCCGCTCGAGCCGCCCTCGCCCGGCTCGCCCAGTCCCTTGAGGCGCAGCTCGAGCCCGTCGCGCACGCCCTCGGGGATGGTGAGCTCGATGCGCTTCTCGGAGCGCACGGCCCCCACGCCCGCGCAGGTCGGACAGACGTGCTCGCCGCGGCCCGCCCCGCCCGGGCCACCCCCGACGAACCCGACCCCGCCGCAGCGCGGACAGGTGCCCTGGACCGGCAAGGCGAAGCCGGACTTGCCGCGCACGACCGCCTGGGTGGCCGTGAGCGTCAGCTCGGCGCGCACGTCGGCCCCGCGCTGCCGGAAGCGCGCGTGGGTGCGCTGGCCGCCGAAGTCGCGGCGCATGTCGTCGCCGAACAGGCTCGCGAAGAAGTCCGAGAACCCCGCGCGCCCACCGAAGGCGCGCTCGAACTCCTCGGGGCTCATCGTGCGCGTGCCGCTGGGCGGGGCGAAGTCCTCGCCCTGCTTCCAGTGCTCGCCGAAGCGGTCGTACTTGGCGCGCTTCTCCGCGTCGGAGAGCACCTCGTAGGCCTCGCTGATGCGCTTGAAGCGCTGCTCGGCCTCGGCCCGCT
>DASVAP010000091.1:0-41666 GCA_036376275.1 Planctomycetota bacterium
AACCATGGCGGTCACGCTGACGGCGGAACCAGTAGCCGATCTCGCGATCGGCTAGAACTCGGTCTCGAAGTCCGAGTGCTGCAGGATGCGCGGGCTGATGGCGAACAGCACGTGCTGCTTCTCGGTGCGTCGCAGCTTGGAGCGGAAGAGCAGCCCGAGCAGCGGGATGTCGCCCAGGATCGGGACGCGGTTGACGAGCTCGCGCTCGCGCGTGGTCGTCAGGCCGCCGATCACGAGCGTCTGGCCTGGCTCGAGGTACACGACGGTCTTGGCCGTGCGGTAGGCGATCACCGGCACGTCGATCGGCGAGCCGTTCTCCGGCGTGAAGGTGGCCTGCGTGCCGACCTGCTGCGAGCCGATCAGGTGCACGTCCAGCGCCAGGGTCTTGGTGCCGATCAGGCGCGGCGAGATGTAGAGCTGGACGCCGACCTTCTTGTAGACGTTGCCCGCCGTGAAGTTCGAGTCGGCGCTGATCGTCTTGATCTCGAGGAACGGCACCTCGGTCGTGCTCTCGATGTAGGCGACGCCACCGGCGCGAACGACCGTCTTGGGGCGCGAGTCGATCTGCACGTTGTCCCAGGTGCGCACGGCCTCGATCAGGGCATTGAAGGCCAGGCTGCTGGTGACCGCGCCGAGGTCGAGGATCGACTCGGGCCCCAAGGGGATCGTCCCCGGCGTCAGACTCGGAGAGGGGTCACCGGCCGAGGAGTTCGGCAGCGAGAAGGCGCCCTGCTGCACGAAGTTCGAGGAGCCGAAGACCAGCGAGGCCTTGGTGCCGACGTCGAGCTGGTCGACCTCGACCACCTCGATGATCTTGGCCTCGAGCTCGATCTGCGGCACGCCGGCGGCCGCGAACAGGTCCAGGAACTCCTCGAATTGCTCCAGGAGCTCGTAGCTCGCGGTCACGACGAACACGTCCGAGAGCGCGATCTTCTGGGGCGCCTGCGGCACCGAGCTGTCGAAGGGCGTCTTCAGGTTCGAGTAGTACTCCTCGTCCCACTTGGCGAGGACCTGGTACTCGAGCACGCCTGGGTCGAGCGGCAGCGCCTGGTTCGTGGTCGGATCGACGCTGCCGCGCGGTCGGAACTGGAACGGCTCGAGGGCCACCATCAGCTCGACCAGGCGCTGGGCCTTCTCGGTCGGCACGGTGTAGGGCTTGGTGATGAAGTCCTGCCCGCCCACGCCGCTGCGCACGATGATGCGCTCGCCGAAGCGGATGTAGGGGTCCTGACGAGGCGGAGGCCCGCTCTCCGCCGGCTCCTGCACGCTCCCGGGCTCGGCCAGGGCGAAGGGATCCGCACTCAGCGGCACCTCGCCCTCGACCTGCGCGGCCTGCACCGGCTGGGCGTCGCCGAGACGCTTCTGGATCTCGGCCAGGGAGCCCTGCACGCCAGCGGACTCCTTCGCCGGCCCGCGGCACCCCGCCAGCGCCAGCGCGAGCCCGGCGAGGAACGTGGCGCACGGACGGGGCAGGGGAAGGTGCACTGGGCGGCCCATGGTCCTACCCGAACCCTTGTCCGGTTGCGAGGGACGGGCGCTACTCCGTCAGCTTTTCCTTCACGTCGTCGGTGAGGTCGGGGACCTTGCGGCCATCCTCGTTCTTGATCGTCTTCCAGACGCCGCAGTATCCCTTGGCCGCGCGCACCAGCTCGGCGGACTTGGTGATCAGGGTCTTGGCCTGGCTGCGCAGGGCCTTGCCCTCGGTCGACTCGGGGTCGATCTTCTTCTCCTTCATCCGCTTGATCTGCGGGGTGGCGTCCCACAGGACGTCGTAGTCGACCTTGGCCGGGTTCGAGACCTTCTTCAGGTCCTTGATCCCGCAGATGTTGTCCTCGTCCTCCGCCACCCACTTGTCGGCCGCCCAGCGGGTCATCGCGGTGGAGGCGGCCTCGACCGCGGGCTGGGTGTGGCTGGCTCCCCCGAACAGGCAGAGCAGGACGGCACAGAGGCAGATGCGGTGGCTCATGACGCGGTGGAAGTCAGAGGCCTCGGGGATCGAGAAGCGCCCTCGCTTGGAGGGCCGCGGCGGGATGGAGGTTTCGTCTTCTGCCCCAGGAGACCCGTCCGAGGATCGGCTGGAGCGGCGCGGAACTTAGGGTAGAGATGGAGATTCCCGGCGGACAACCCTCGGGCCGGACTTTTTGGGGGCGGCAGCGAGCTCGTACACGGGCGCGACGAGCATTGCCGGAACGAAGCCGGCGCGCCCCGGGCCGTCCCGGAGCGCGCCGTGAGGGGCGAAAGGTCGGTCAGGCCTTGGCCAGCGCCTGGCGGTGGGAGAGCTTGATCTTGCCCCGGTCGTCGACGTGGATCACGACCACCTCGATCTCGTCCCCGACCTGCACCACGTCGTCGACGCGGTTCACGAAGCCCTCGGCCAGCTCGGAGATGTGGACCATCCCTTCCGTGCCCGGCAGGATCTCCACGAAGGCCCCGAAGTCCTTGACGCTCTTGACCGTGCCCTTGTAGCGGGCGCCGATCTGGGGCGTCTCGGTCATGGCGCGGATGATGTCCAGGCACTGCTGGACCTTGGCCCGGTCGTGGCCCGAGACCGAGACCTCGCCGTCGTCGTTGAGGATCGCGATCTTGACCTTGTACTGCTCCTGGAGGCCCTTGATGTTCTTCCCGCCGGGCCCGATCAGGTAGCCGATGCGGTCGCTGGGGATGCGGATCATCTCCATCGCCGGGGCGTAGCGCGAGACCTCGGCCCGCGGTCCGTCCACCGCCGAGAGCATCTTGCGCAGGATGTAGACCCGCCCGGCGCGCGCCTGGGACAGGGCCTGCTCCAGGGTCGCGCGCGACACGCCGCTGATCTTGATGTCCATCTGCAGCGCGGTGATGCCGATGCCCGAGCCGGCGACCTTGAAGTCCATGTCGCCGTTGTGGTCCTCGGAGCCGGCGATGTCGGACAGGACCGCGATGCGGCCGTCCTCCTGCACGAGGCCCATGGCGATCCCCGCCACGGGCTGCGTGAGCGGCACGCCGGCCAGCATGAGCGAGAGGCACCCGCCGCACACCGAGGCCATCGACGACGAGCCGTTCGACTCGAGGATCTCCGACACGAGGCGGATCGTGTAGGGGAACTTCTCGCGCGGCGGCAGCACGGCCGCGAGCGCGCGCTCGGCCAGCATGCCGTGCCCGATCTCGCGCCGGCCGGGGCCGCCGAGGCGCCGCACCTCGCCCACGCTGTAGGGCGGGAAGTTGTAGTGCAGGTAGAAGCCCTTCTTGTACTCCTCCTCGATGCCGTCGATGATCTGCTGGTCGTCGGGCGTGCCGAGCGTGCAGGAGACCAGGGCCTGGGTCTCGCCGCGCGTGAAGAGCGACGAGCCGTGGTGGCGCGGGATGAAGTCGGGCACGACCGTGATCGGGCGGATCTCGTCGTGCTTGCGGCCGTCCACGCGCAGGCCGTCCACGATCATGAGCCGCTCGGTCTTGTAGGCGAGCTCGCCGAAGGCCTCCTTGACGGCCTTGGTGCGCTCCTCGAGGGCCTCGTCGGAGAACCCCGCGGTCAGCTCGGCCAGGCACGCGTCGCGCACCTGGTCCAGGGCGTCGTGGCGGGCCTCCTTGCCCTGGGTCATGAGCGCCGTGCGCACGCGCGCGGCGTAGCTCTCGACCCGGCTGGTGAGCTCGGCATCCTTGACGGGCGGGGTGAAGGCTTCCTTCTCCTTGCCGGCCTGGGCACGCAGCTCGTCGAGCGCCGCGCACAGCCGCCGGATCTCGTCGTGGGCCAGCTCCAGGGCGTCCAGCACCTCCGGCTCGGGCAGCTCGCGCGCCGAGGCCTCGACCATCACGATCGCATCGCTGTGGCCGGCCACCACGAGGTCGAGGTCGCTCTCGCTGCGCTTCTCGGGGTCGGTCGGCATGACCTTCAGGCGTCCGTCGACCTTGCCGATGCGCACGGCTCCGAGCGCGCCGTGGAAGGGGATCTGGCTGATGTGCAGGGCGGCGAAGGAGGCGATCATCGACAGCACGTCGGCCGGGTTCTGGCCGTCGTAGCCGAAGACGCGCGCCATCACCTGCACCTCGCGCCGGAAGCCCTCCGGGAACAGCGGCCGGATCGAGCGGTCGATCAGGCGCATCGTGAGGATCTCCTTGGTGGTCGGACGACCCTCGCGCTTGAAGAAGCCGCCGGGGATCTTGCCGGCGGAGTCGGTGGTCTCGCGGTAGTCGACCGTGAGGGGGAAGAAGTCGATCCCCTCGCGCTCGGGGCCCACGGTGGCGGCGGCGAAGCACTGGGTCTCGCCGCACGTGACGAGCACGCTGCCGTGCGCCTGGCGCGCGATCTGGCCCGTCTCGAGGATCAGTTGCTTGCCCGCGAGCTCGAGCTCGACGCGGGCGTGTCGGGTTTGGGTCATCTTGTCTTTCTCTGTTCTTCTTGTCGTTCTGTCTATCCGTGTGAGTGTTCGATCGTCTGGGCGCCGCCGCGACGGCGCGTGGGGAGACCGTGGGCCTCCGGCGCACGCGCGGCGGCGCGGGGACGTGCCACGACCCGGGCGGGGTGAGCGGAGCGTCGGTCGGTTCCCGCGCTCGATGCTCTCCGGCGGGAGCGCGTCACGGGGTCCCTACCGGCGCAGACCCAGCCGCTGGACGACCGCCTGGTAGCGCGGCGCATGCCGCTTCCTCAGGTATCCGAGGAGCTTGCTGCGCTGGCCCACCATGATCAGCAGGCCGCGGCGGGAGGTGTAGTCCTTGCGATGAGCCTTGAGGTGCTCGGTGAGGTTCTTGATGTGCTCGCTCAGGATCGCGACCTGCACCTCGGGAGAACCGGTGTCCCCCTTCTGGATCGCGAACTGCTGGATGAGCTCCTTCTTGCGCTCGGCGGTGATCGGCATCGTTCTCTGCTTGGGTTCGCCTGCTGGAGGTCGACTTGCCCCGGGCCCAGGGGAAGGTTTCTCCGAGCCCGAGGTGCGCGCGGAGCCTCGCGGGCGTGCCCGCAAGACCCCGGCTCGGACGGGACGCGCTCCAGCGCGTCCAGCACGTCCGGACCTTTCCGCGCGGCAGTCTAGCGGCGGTTCCCCTCCGCTGCCAGCCGGGGCCGGCGCGGGCTCTCGTCCCCCCCTACTGGGCCGAGCTGGGCGGGGTCGGGGCGGCGTGCACGGCGCGGGGATCCCGCATCGGCAGGGCCGCGAGCGCCTGCTGCGCGAACTTGCGCACGGCCACCGGGATCCAGTCCGTGCCGCCGGCCGGCGGCGTGCCGCGCCCCTCGCTGAGGTCGACCACGTGCGCGACGCTGGACTGCCACAGGAGGCTCCCGGTCGTGTCGCCGCCCTCGAACAGGCGCACCTCGGCCGTGGCCGAGACCTGCCCGTTCGAGAAGAGGTGCGCCGGGTTCCAGGCCGTGACGGTCACGACGAGCAGCGCGTCCGGGGGCGGCGTGCCCTTGAAGGAGGCCTCGATCCAGTTCGCGTCGACGTAGCTCGGCGCGAGCGGGCTGTAGCGGCGCTCGATCAGCGACTCGACGAACGCGTTGCGGAAGAGGTCGAGCGGCACGCGCTGGCCGTCGGTGCGATCGAGGACCGGCGCGACGGCCACGTCGCCCGGCTGCAGCTCGGCGAGCCGCTCGAGCGCGCCCTGCACGGGCGGAGCCGGATCCCTCTTGATCCCCGACTGGCACGCGGGGAGGAGCGCGAGGAGCAGGCCGGCGAGGATCCGAACCGAGGAGCGGACGAGCATGGAGTGAGCCTGGAGGGGTCGGAAAGGGCCGGATTCTAGCGATGGGGCACGGCTCTTCCCACCGTGGAAATGCCCCAGGTCCGGGGCTGCGCCGCTCACGGCTTCTGGAACTGGACGGGCGCCGCGCGCGCGAAGAGCTCGAAGCGTCGCTCGATGTCGCTCCACAGCAGGTCGGTCGCGTCGAAGCCGTTCCAGGCATGGGCGGCCACCGTCGCGCTCAGGGTCCCGTCCGCCAGGCCCACCAGGCCGCCGTCGCCCACGTCCACGACCCGCACCCGGATGTCGGCCGAGCCCGCGGGGTCGAAGCGCCACAGGGTCCAGCGTCGCTGCGCGGCGTCCACCAGCTCCACCCGGTACAGGCCGCCCTCGCTGCGCGCGTCCCCGATCGCGTGCACGAAGCTCAGGTCGAAGGCCTGGCCGCCGGTCGAGGCGCCCGGGGCCGGAGAGGTCAGGAGCGGCGCCTGGAGGGCCAGGAACTCGGGCAACGGTCCCCCCGCGACGATCGCGGAGAGGCGCGGGCGCACGCCGCAGGCGCTGCCGAGCCCGTCGATCAGCTCGACGCGCACGAAGGGGTCGGTGTCCACCGAGCCCGCGCTCCCGAGGCTTCCGGCGGGCGTGATCGCCCCCGGATAGGCCCCCAGGACGGTCCACAGATCGGCCGCCAGGTCGAAGCTCACCGCCGGTCCGACGGCGATCGCGCTGGGGAGGCCCGGCACGAGGGTCTCGAGGCCGGCGAAGAGGATGCCGCTGGTCTCGAGGTCGTCCTCGAAGGGCGGGACGAGGCCGCTGGCGGCCGGCAGGCGGAAGCGGAAGGGGGGCACGGCCTGGGCCTGCTCGGCCGCCGGGCCGGCCGAGAGCAGCCCGAGGACCTCGAGCTCGGCCTCCTGCGCGGCGCCGGGCAGGGCCGGGCGCAGGGGCAGGGTCAGCGCGAAGACCTGCAGGACGTCGGCGGCGCTGAAGCCGGCCTCGGTCTGGGCGAAGTCGCCGGCGTAGAACGAGCGCGCCCCCAGCTCGCGCGGCGGGAAGGGGGCGCCCTCGTAGTCGCAGAAGAGCACCTCGTCGGCCAGGGCGCAGGCCATGCCGCGGAACCCGCGCGGCGCCCCCGCGCCGCGGCGCGAGTCGTCGAAGCGCCGGTCCAGGCCGGCGATCGCCAGGGCGCCCGAGTCGCTGGTCGCGACCCGGCCGGTCGCCTGGGACGGCGCCTGGCCGCTCGGCTGGAGCGGCACGGAGAGGCGCGTCACGGGCACGCCGTGCAGCGTGAAGAGGTCGAACCCCGGCTGCACCACGGTCAGGATCGCGCCCACGGCCGGGTTGCCCGCGGTGGCGACCAGCGCGCGCCCGTCGGGCCCGGTGTTGGTGGCGACGAAGAACGGGTAGTCGACCCCGTTGCCGAGGTCGGAGTGCACCAGGACGCGCGCCCCCTGCACCACCTCCAGCGTGTCCGCCGCGTAGACCTCGACCGTGAGCGTCTGTCCCGGCGTGAAGGCTCCCGGGCCGAGGCCGCCGCGCTGGCGGTAGTCGCCGCTCAGGGCCGCGGTCGGGTTCTGGGCCCGGTCGCGCAGCACGGCGGTGAAGCTCGTGGCTCCGCCGTCCAGGCGCCCCACGGGCACGGGCGCCGCCAGGAAGAAGCCGTCCTCGTCGGAGCCGACGACCGGAGCCATCGAGCCGTTGCCGCCGAAGGTGGTCGAGACCTCGACCCCGCGCACGCGCTCGTCCGCCTGGCCGGCCAGGGACAGGTCGCGCAGCTCGGAGCGGAACTCGGCCGTGCCGCTGCCCACCGCCCAGCTGGCGAGCACCGGCGCGGCGATGTCCAGCTCGGGGTCGAGGATCGTCTCCGGCTCGTCGTCCAGGTCGAGCACGACCAGCGGGCTGCTCGCGCTGCCGCGCCGCAGCGCGAAGGCGAAGGTCAGCGGCCCGTCCTCGAAGCGCACGTCGGCCGGTGCGCTGGAGAGCTGCAGGTTGATCTCCTCGCGCGTGAAGATCGCGCTCTGGATCGGGGCCGTGCCGGTCAGGCGCTTCGTGCGCAGGAGCGCGATCAGGGGCGGGTCCTCGTCGTCCCTCCTCTGCTCCCCGAACAGGTACAGGTCGAGCGAGTCGTTCGGCTCGGCCATGTCGAGCTCGACCTCCAGCATCAGCTCCTCGGGGTTGCCGTCGGTCAGGTTGGCGAGCCCGATCGCGTCGAAGGGGTCCGAGAGCAGGCTCCCCCCCAGGGGCGCCGCGAAGGCCAGGGTCTCGAACGAGGCGGTCGTCGCGTCGAGCTCGTCGCCGTCGGCGTCCTCGAGCGCGTTCCCGGCCGGCGAGAGACGCAGCTCGACGGTCGCGCTCCGCCCGAAGGGCAGGGGCAGGCCTTCGGGGTCGAGGCGCTGGTAGACGTAGACGCGCGTGTCCGGGACGCCCGGCGCGGTGCCGACGCGCAGCGGCTGCGCGAGCGGATCGGGCACGGGGTTGGCGCCGCCCACGCGCACGTCGATGGACAGCGGCGTGACCGAGGCCCCGTCGAGCGGCCGGTCGAAGACCGCCACGAGCTCCAGGCTCTCGCCCTGGTCCTCGGCCCCGTCCTCGGGGAACGTGGTGACCAGCTGCGGCTCCTCGACCGGATCGGTCACGACCGAGAAGCGCGCGACCTCGGCCCCCGCCTCCAGGTCGAGCGGCTGCCCGGTCAGGTCGAGGACGACCGCGTCCTCGGCCAGGAGCACCAGGTAGGTGCCCGCGCCCAGCGGGGTCGTGGTGGAGGGCAGGAGCACGAGCACGCGGCCCTCGGAGACGAGCGCCTGGGCGGCCGGGATCGGCTGGACCGAACCCTCGCGCACGAGCTCGAAGGCCCCCGCCACGCTCTGGATCTGGATCGTCTCGCTGAAGACGAGCACGACCGGCGTCGTGCCCGGGTGCCCGGTGCCGGTCGGGAACGAGGCGACCACCTCGGGCACGCCGGACGAGATCCACTCGCCGGTCACGGGCCGCAGCGCCGCGTTCGGGGGCAGCGGGGGGTCGCCCGAGCACCCGTTGACGAAGACGCAGCCGACGTTGTCCTCGCAGGAAGCCGCCAGCCACGGCAGGGAGAGGAGCAGCGCGGCGGTCCGGAGGGAAGGTCGCAACGGAGACGAGAAAGGGAGTGGGGAGTGCGGAACGGATGCGGCCCGCTTCGGACGTCGGACGACCGCCGCTCTTCCCGCGCAAGCCACGCGGCGATCGAGCCGGACGGGGCAAGCTAATCGGCCTGCCCGGAACGGTCCAGTCGGGGCCGGTGCGCGACCCGCGGCCGGGCGCGCGGCAACGCCCGCGGGATGAGGGGTCCCGGCCACCGCGCACGGACGGAAGCCTGCAGCCCATCGAGGGCGTCTCGTCGCGAGGCAGGCACGCCGCGGGGCCCGGAGCACGATCGCGGGTCGGCGCAGGCGGCCTTCCTGGCCTGCGAGCGCACCTCGACGTGCCTGCCGGTGCCCCGGCGAGGCGCGCGAAGCCGCGGCAGAGACTTTCTCAGCTGCTAGAATCCCCATGCTCCTGCCCCCGCGCCGGACCCCCCGGCACCCCCTGGTGCGACTCTTGCCTGGCGGCGCGCCCCCTGCCCCCGCGTCCATGTCCCGCCCGCTCCTCGGCGCCCTCGCCGGCCTGGCGCTCGTCCCCGCCTGCCGCGCCCCGCGTTCCTCGGCCCCGGTCCAGCCGCCGGAGGCCCGGGTCGCGACGACCGAGGCCCGCGCCAGCGCGACCGAGAGCGCCGTGCGCTCGATCGAGGCCGGCCAGCTGGACCAGGCGCGCGCCCTGCTCGATCGGCTGGTGCTGGACGAGCACCGCGCGCGGGCGCGCCAGGAGCTCGCGAGCGGCGCGCCGGAGGACGCCCTGCTCGCGATCGATCGCGCCCTCGCGCTGGCGCCCGAGGATCCGGAGCTGCGCCTGCTCAAGGCCGACGCGAGCCTGCGCCTGGCGGAGACGCGGATCGCCGCCGGCGGCGGCTCGGGCGCGCTCATCGAGGGGACGCTGATGGACGCGCTCGAGGCCTACCGGGCGACGGGTGAATCGGCCCACGCGCTGTTCGGCGCCAGCCGCGCGGCCTGGCTCCTCGGGCGCACCGACGAGGGCCTGGCGCTGGCGCGGCGCGGACTGACGCTGCTCGGGCCCGAGGAAGCCGGTGCGAGCCTCGGACAGCTCGTCCAGAGCCCGCAACGGATCCACGCCGAGCAGGTCTTCGCCGCCTACGTGCAAGCGCAGGCCGCCGGCGCCGAGGAAGCCCGCGCGCTCGCGCTGGAGTGCGAGGAGGCCCTGGGCCGCGTCCTCGGGCGCACGATGGACGATCCCTGGGCCTGGCGCTCCCTGGCGGACCTGCACGAGCGTGAGGGCCGCGCGGCGCAGGCCCGCGATGCCTGCCTGCTCGGCCTGAAGCGCCTGCCGGCGGACGCGGGCCTGCTCGAGCGCCTGACGCGCACGGCCGCGGCCGCCGGCGGTCCCGCGACGGCCGTCGCGCTGCTCGAGGCGCACCTGGCACTCCACGGACCGCTGGCCGCGACGCGCTGGCACCTGGCGGTGGCGCGCTTCCAGGTCGCGCTGGCGGGGCTGAAGGGCCCGCCGCGCGAGCTCGCGCCGGCCCCCTTCCAGGCCTCCGAGGCCGAGTTCCAGGCCCTGGGCGAGGAGCTGGCCGACTACGGCGAGGCCGCGCTCGGCTACGCGGTCGTCAGTCGCCTGGCGCGCGGCTGGTGCGCCTTCCACGCCGGCGACCTGCAGCGCGCACGGGCCGTGTTCCTGAGCCTGGACGAGCTGCGCCCACGCGGGGTCGAGTGGTCGCTGCCGGGCGAGCTCGAGAGCGGCATCCAGGGGCTCTACCTGGTGGCCGACGCCCTCGGCCAGCGCGAGGAGAAGGCGGGCGCCGGCGAGGTCTTCGAGACCCTGCACGCGCTGCAGCCGGAGGTCGTCGACTGGGCCAACAACGCCGGCTTCTTCCTGCGCGACGCGGCCTACGACCTGGAGAGCGACGGCCGCGACCTGTGCCGCGCGGCGCGCGGGAGGATCACCAACCCCGAGGCGCGCGCCGAGCTGCGCGCCCTGGCCGGCCTGGACGCCGAGCCGCCCGGCTCGGAGGCCGAGCGCGCCGCCTTCGAGCGCGCGGCCAACGAGCGCCTGGCGCGCGCGCGCGCGCTGATGCCGCGCAGCTGGAACGCCTACCGCGTCGCGGCCGAGCTGGCGCCCGAGGACGTGCGCGTGCTCAACGACGCCGCCCTCGTGCTCGTCTACTACCTGCACCACGACCTCGAGTGGGCCGAAGAGGTGCTGCTGCGCGCCGTCGAGCTCGGCGGGCCGCAGCTCGAGGCGAAGCGCGCCGCGCTGGCGCTCGAGGAGTCGCCCGAGCGCGCCCAGGCCCTCGAGGCCGAGATCGCCCTGCTCGAGGAGGCCTGGGGCGACGCGCACCAGAACCTGGGCGTCCTGGCCTGGGTCCACCGCCACGAGCGCGAGGCGGCCGAGCGCTGGCTGGTGCGCGCGCTCGAGATCGGGCCCGAGCGCCTGCCCGTGAAGAACTCCCTCCTGCCCCAGGTGCGCGGCGAGCTCGCGCCCGAGGAGGACGACGTCTGGGACCTCCTGAGCTGGGCCCAGCCCTGCAAGACCCCCTAGCCCCCCATCGCCCCTTGCGCACCGCTCCGCTGCTGCTCCTTTCCGCCCTGCTCCCGGCCTGCACCTCGGTCGAGGCCCCCGCGACGAAGGCCGCCGCGCCGCAGGCGAGCGCGGCCGAGGTCGAGGCCTGGATCGCCGAGGGCCGCGCGCTGCTCGCGGCCGGCAAGCCGCTCGAGGCCGAGGCGCCGCTGGCGCGCGCCGCGGCGGCCGAGGGGGATTCCCTGCGCACGCGCATGTGGGTGCTGCGCGCCTGGATGGACCAGGGCCGCAGCAACGACACCCTCGACGCGCTCGACGAGCTCGACCGCGCCGGCGTGAAGGGCGTCGAGATGAGCTACCTCTACGGGATGGCCTTCGCGCGCCGCGCCGAGGGCTACCTGGCCGACGGGGTCACCGACTCGAGCGTGCAGAACAACTTCCTCGACGCGACCGGGCTGCTGGGCGAGGCCACCGCGGCCGACCCGCAACGCTTCCGCGACGCCTTCCTGCCGCTGGCGCGCGCCGCCTGGTACGTGAGCGAGTTCGAGATCGCGCGCGCCGCCGCCGACCGCGCCGTCGAGCTCGCCCCGGATTCGGCCGCGGCCTGGCTCGAGCGCGGGCGCATCACGATGACGCAGTTCGCCGAGGCCAGCGCGGACGAGCCGGAGGGCGCGCGCGCCCAGGCGCTCCTCGCCGAGGCACGCGACGCGTTCCAGCGCGCGCTGGCCGCCGCGGGGACACCCGCCGACGAGGCCGGCGCGTTGCTCCTGGCGGACGCGGCCCTGCAGCTCGGCCACACCTGCCTGTGGCTGCGGGCGGGCCCCGAGGCGACCGAGGCCTACGGGATCGCCGCCGCCTGGAACCCGCAGGGCTTCGACTACGCCCAGGTGCTCGAGTCGCTGCGCGGCGTGCCCAGGGACCTCGCGGACGACCGTCCGAGCGGCTTCCGCGCGGCGCTCGAGGGCGCCCGCGCGCTGCGCGCCGAGCTCGGGCTCGTCGACGACGCGGGCGCCGGCACGCTGCTCTGGTGGCTGGGCTGGGCGCGCTTCAACGAGGGCGAGTTCGCCGGCGCCGAGGAGGCCTTCCAGGCCTCGCTCGCGCTCGTACCCGAGTACGTGAACGCCTGGTTCTACGTCGGGCTGGCGCGCCAGTACGGCAAGGACTCCGAGGGCGCCCTGACGGCCATGCACGCCGGCTGGGACGCCGATCCGGCCGCGATGGTGGCGGCCGCCTCCGGCGCGGGCGGCGCGCTGCGCGCGTTCGAGGGCCTGCTCGCCTGGTGCGCCGAGCAGGAGCCGCCGCGCAACCTCGACGCCGCCTTCCTGGCGGAGATGCTGGCCGAGGCGATGCCGAGCGAGGCGCGCCACTGGAACAACCTCGGGCTCTTCCTGCGCGACGAGGGCGAGCGCCTCGAGATCGCCGCCTACCGCAAGAAGGAGCCGGCGCCGGACCCGGCGCTGCTGGCCGACCTCTACGGGCGCTCGTTCCTCGCCTACCAGCGCGCGCTCGAGCTCAACCCGGACGACCCGCAGCTCGTCAACGACACCGCGCTGATGCTGCACTACCACCTCGACGGCGATCCGGCCGACGTCGAGACGCTCTACCGCCGCGCCCTGGACCGCACCGACGAGCTCCTGGCGGGCGAGCTGTCCGAGGACGACCGCGCGCGCTACGCGCAGACCCAGAAGGACATCGCCTTCAACCTGAAGGCCCTGCTGGATCCGCGCGTCGAGGACGAGGACGCCGAGGACGACGCCGAGGCCGAGGACGACGCGGGCGGCACGACCGCCGCCAGCGCGCCCAGCGAGAAGGCCGGCGGCTGAGCGGCGGGCAGAATGCCACGGCCTCCGGCCGCGGCGTTCTGCCGGCGCTCAGGATCGTCCCTGGCGCGCGATCCTCGCGCGCCCCTTCTGACTCTCGGTCACCCGCCGAGCGGAGCGCGAGCCAGTCGCCCCCCGCGGTATGCTCCCGCGCGTGACCCCGGCCGGCCCCCTGCTCGCCCTCGCACTCCTTCTCGTGCAAGAGGCTCCGGCCCCCACGGCGGCCGAGCCGACCGCGCTCTTCCAGGCCCTCGCGCCGCGGCCGGAGGAGCGCGAGGCGTGCCTGGCGCTGGCGCTGGCGCGCGTGCGGGCCGGGGACTGCGAGGACGGCCTCGCCTGGATCGATCGGGCGCGCGGCGCGGGCGGCGAGGACGAGCTGGCGCAGCGCCTGGCGACCGAGCGCGCGCGCCTCGCGGCCTGGATCGCGCTGCGCGACGAGTTCCTGGCGGAGCTGGCGGCCAGCGGCAAGCCGCTGGCGCTCGAGCTCGACGGCAAGAAGCTCTCCTCCCCCATCGCGCGCGAGGGCGACGAGCTCGTGCTCGTGAAGGGCGACCGGCGCGTCGCCGTGCGCGCGCTCGCGCCCGAGGCGCTGGCCGCGCAGATCCCCAAGGAGCGCTTCGAGGGCGCGCGCGAGGAGCTGAAGATCTACCCCTACTGCATCGCCGCCAACCCGAAATGGAAGCGCCTCACGACCAGCGGCGCGGCCGCGGCCGAGCTGCGGCGCGACGCGGAGGAGTTCTACCCGCGCTTCGCGGCCCTGGCCCCGGTCGTGGAGCGCCTCGAGCGCCTGGCCCGCAGCACGCCCCCGGGCGACGCCGGCGGAGCGCGCGCGGCCCTGGCGGAGCTCGACACGGTGCTGGCGCTGCGCGCGGATCCCCTCGTCGCCGCGCGGCTCACCACGCTCGCGACCCTGGTCGAGCAGCTGCTCACGCAGGCCGCCGCCGCCCTGGGCCCGGCCGAGCTGACCCACGCCAAGGTCGGCGAGCCCACGCCCGGCACCTTCCGCCTCCTCTACGACTTCGCCGACGAGGTTCAGGCGGCCGACTGGGAGCGCGACGACGGGTACCTGACGGACCTGCGCGGATCGCTCGGGCCGGTGCAGGCGGCAGACGAGGCGACGCGCTTCGCCCCCGGGCCCAAGGGTTTCCAGGGCAACGGCGAGTTCGTCTGGCGCCACGCGCTCGAGTTCCAGGTCCCGCTCACGCTGCGCTACAGCGTGCGCTGGGAGCCCATCGCCGGTCGCCCCGGCCAGGTCTTCGCCTTCGCGGCCGGGATGCTGGCCGACGCCGAGGGCCGCCACCTGCGCGCGCACGAGCTCGGCTTCCTGTACGTCGACGAGCTGGACGGGCCCTACACCGCCGTGCGCCCGCAGGGCGACGCGACCGTTCAGCTCGGGCAGACCTACGCCCTCGAGCTCGTCCACGACGGCCGCAAGGTCGAGGTGCGCGTGGACGGCGTCCCGCGCGCCGAGGCCCCGGCCGAGCGCCGCGCCGCGGGCCGGGTCTTCCTGTGGGGCCACTCGGACCTGCGCATCACCGTCGGACGCGTCGAGATCGAGGGCCGCATCGCGCCGGCCGCGCTGGCCGCGGCGCGCTCGCGCTGGGTGCGCCGGGGCCTGGAGGAGCGCGGCATCGCGCCCGAGGGCCGCTGATGCCCGCCGGCCCTCTCTTGCCTCGCCCCCCACGGCCGATGAGCATGGGCAGACCATGGCCAGAATGAGTCCCCTGTCCCGGAGCCACCTGTCCCGCGCGCTCCTGGCCGGAGCCGTCCTGGCCCTGCTGCCGGCCTGCCTCAAGCCGGGCCCACGCATCCCCTTCGACCACGGGCGCGGGTACATGGTGCTGGCCACGGCCAGCCAGCGCTGGCTCAACGACCGCTACGTGCACGGGTACGTGCCCTACGGGCTCGAGGTCGTGTCGATGACGCCGGGCTCGGCCGGCTGGGGCTGGGAGTTCTCGGCGCACCTCGCGGACGACACGGGCGAGGACAAGGAGCGCAAGGTGTTCCGGCCGACGTTCCAGCCGAGCGGGCAGCGAGTGAAGTTCAACGTCTCGGTTCCCACCGAACGCGACACCGAGTTCTACGAGGTCAGCGCCGGCGTGCGCCAGGCCTTCTTCCTCGACTCGCGGATCCAGCCCTACTTCGGCGTGGGCACCTCGGTCTTCTACCTGCGCGAACGCGACGACCTCGAGGGCACGTTCGTCCTGACGAACCCGAACAACCCGGCCGAGACGGCGACCGTGACCGCCGTCGACGAGAGCGAGCGCGAGTGGAACTTCGGCGTCTACATGCGCACGGGCCTGGCCTGGCGCCTGACGGGCGACCAGGAGGGCAAGCGCCTGGGCACCTTCTTCACGACCGACCTGCGCGGCATGCTCGGCACGTACTTCAGCTCGGTCGAGTTCGTCTTCGGCTTCGGCTTCGGGCGCTGAGCGCGTCCGGCGAAGCCGGACGCCACCAGCAACCCTTCTGGATGCCGTCGGCCCCTCAGGATCTCTGCGGGATCGACCGCGCTCGCTTGGGTGCGGGTGCCAAGCCGCGCTGAACAGGGAGAAGAGGAGCGCGGAGACGCGGAGCGAAGACGCGGAGGGCGCGGAGGAGGAAGGGAGAAAGAGGAGTGGAGGCGATCCGGGCGTGGCGAACGTCCAGGGACCCTGAACGTCAGCGGGCACTCGGGATCGCGCCGCCTCTACCCACCCCAGCTCCTTCCTCCGCGTCCTCCGCGTCTTCGCTCCGCGTCTCCGCGCTCCTCTTCTCTCCTCCTGGTCCAGCTAGTCCAGCGGCACGACGCGGTCGAAGTACCCGATGAACATCTCCTCCCACGACTGCTGGCCCCAGCGCACGCTCTGGGTCGGATCGGGGTTGTTCGGATTCGCCGCGGAGTTGTCGAAGTGCCCGATGCACTCGAGCTTGGTCCCCGCCGGCAAGAGGAGCGGGTCCGGCAGGAGGTAGGACTCCTGCCACTGGAAGTCGTAGTGCGAGAAGAGCAGGTCCTCCGAGCGCCCGTCCGGGTAGTGGGCCACGTAGCGGAAGTCCTTGCCGCGCATGTGCATGTGCGGGAAGAGGGCCACGAGGCCGACGTCCTCGTCGAGGGTGCGCGCCTGGCGCACCTCGTGGTTCGCGGCGCCGGCCGGGATCTCGAAGCGCTGGTTGATGACCGAGTCGGTCACGACCTCGAACAGCGGCGGCTCCTTCGCGAACACGAGCGCGAGCTGCGAGCGGTCGTAGCGTTCCTTGCCGTTGGGCGTGTAGTGCAGCTGGAAGACCAGCGTCGCGCCGGCCGGCAGGCGCTTGGCGTAGCCCTCCGGGAAGACCGAGGGCGTGTCGCCGGGCACGTAGACGGCGAGGTACGAGCGCTCGTCGATGTCGCCGTTCTTCTCCTGGATCGCGATCAGGACGTGGTGCACGACGTCGGCCGCGCCGGGCCGCACCTCGAGCCCCTGGATCCAGCGGTCCTCCGGGTAGCTCGTCTTGACCGTGAAGTGCTGGTAGTCGACCACGCCCTCGCGCGGCACGGCGAAGCCCTTTGCCGGGAACGGCGCGTCGGCCTGGAGGTCGTGCTCCGGCTCGAGCACGACGTCCGGCGTCCCGATCGACCAGCCCTCGGGCCAGCTCATGGGCTTGGGGTCGTCGGAAGGGTTGCCGCGCGGCATGCCCTGCTCGACCCAGGCCAGCAGCGTCTTCTTCTCGTCGGCCGTCAGCTTGCGCTGGTTCGCGAACACGCCGTCGAAGGCCTCGTCCGCGTTCCAGGGCGGCATCACGCCGTCCTCGACCACGCTGGCGAGCATCTTCGCGCGGCCCTTGGCCTCGTCGAAGCTGGTCAGCGAGAAGGGTCCGACCTGCCCCGGGCGGTGGCAACCCTGGCAGCGGCGCTGCAGGATCGGCGCGACGTCGCGCGCGTAGGTCACCGGCGGCGTCGCCGCGCCCTCCGGCAGGATCGTCAGGAGGCAGCCCGGCGCCTCGGTCGCGCGCGTCGCGGGCTCCCGGCCCGCGAGGACGGCCACGAGCGCTCCCGCGAGCCAGCTCTGGCCCGGCTCCGGCCGCGCGGCCCCGAGCGCGTACTGATCGTCCACGGCGCCGCGGTAGGCGAGCTCACCCGTGCCGTCGAAGAGGAACACCTCGGTCGTCGTGCGCACGCCCAGCGCGCGCGCCAGCTCCTGGCGCGCGTCCTTGAGCACCGGGAAGGTGCGCCCGAGCTCGCGCGACTCCGCGGCGATCTCCGCCAGGGAATCCTGCGTGCTCGCGTCGATGCCGACGAAGCGCACGCGCCCGGCGAGCTCGCCGGCCAGGCGCTCGAGGCGCGGCGCCAGCTTCTGCGCGATCGGGCAGCCGACCTCGGTCATGGCCAGCACGACCACCTCGCCGCGCGCGAGGCCCGGCACCAGCTCGCCCAGCGGCGCCTCGCGCCCCTCGGCGTCCAGGAGCCGCAGCCCGCGCAGCTCGCCCGCGCCCGGCGCCACCGGGGCCCCCGCCGTCACCGCGGCCGTGGGCGCCTCGCAGGCCAGCGCGGCGGGGGTCAGGAGGACGGCGAAGGCGGCGAGGAGGAAGCAGGAGGTCGAGTTCATGGTCTTGGGGCTCGGGGGATCGGCTCCGACGGTAACCGCCTGGGCCCGCGTCGCGGAAGGGAAGGACCGGGTTCGGCTCGCGGCGGGCCTGGCGGAGCGCCTACGGCGGTCGGAGCCGACCGTTTCCTCAGCGCGGGTTGGCACCCGCAACCCAAGGAGGTGCGTTGGAACCCGTGCGGCGCTGCAGGGCCGACGGTCTCCAGAAGGGTTGCTGGTGGCGTCCGGCTTCGCCGGACGCGGCGAGCGACTACCTCCCGCAGAATCGTTGCGGCACGCGAAGACTCTCGGAGGTAGTCGCTCAGCGCGCGAAGCGGGTCGTCTCCGGCAGGTCGAGGAGCAGGGCCGTGACGCGCTCGCCGTCGAGCTCGAGCCGCACCTCGCCGCCCAGGGGGCCGGAGCTCTCGAGGGCCAGGACGTCGCGGCGCGGGCTGGAGAGAACCAGGGGGTAGTCGCCGAGGCGCGCCCGCAGGCCCGGGCCGTCGAGCTCGAGCGTGAGGGTCCCGTACCACTCGTTGCGATAGGTGCCGGCGCAGCGCTCGGGCGGGAGCGAGAGGTCCAGGGCGGCGGCGGGGGCGGGCGCCAGGAGCTCCGCGTCGCGGCTGCGCACGGCGCGGGCGCGCTGCAGGAGCGCCGGGAGCGGGTCGGCGACCTCGTCGTCGGCCAGCAGGCGCTCGCGCACGTCGGTCGCGACCAGCTCGCACAGGCCCTGGGCGCCGCTGCCGCCGGTGGTGAGCACGGCGAGGCCGAGGCCCAGCTCCGGGAGGAAGCCGATCCAGGCCGAGGCGCCGACGTAGCCGCCCCCGTGGCCGAGCTGCAGGTGGCCCCGGTACAGGTCGCGCTGCCAGCCGAGGCCGAAGCCCTCGGGCGGGCCGGCGGCCCCCGTGCGCGCGTCCGCCAGGAGCTCCCAGCTCGCCTCGGTCGCGCGCGTGGAGAGAAGCTGCGTGCCGTCGATCGTCCCGCGCCCGAGCTGCAGGCGCAGCCAGCGCGCGGCGTCGTCGATCGAGGTGCCCAGGCCGCCGGCCGCGTGCATCGTGCGATCGGTCTTGCGGAGGGGAATGGCCTCCGGTTTCCCCTCCACGATCACGGCCGGGATGGCGACGTCGTCCTGCGCGTACATCCAGTCGGCGTAGCCCGTGGTGCGCGTCATGCCAGCCGGGCGGAAGAGGTGCTCGGCCAGGTGCTCGCGCCAGGGCTGGCCCGTGACCGCCTCGATCACGCGCCCCGCCAGCGTGAAGTGCAGGTTGGAGTAGGCCACCCCGCCCGGCTCGACCTCGGCCAGGAAGTGGTAGTAGCGCTCCTCGGTGATCTCGCCCGTGTAGGCGTCGAGCAGCACGATCGGGCCGGAGTTCAGGCCGTAGCGGTGGCACAGGAGGTCGCGCACGGTGATGCGCTCGCTCGCCTCGGCGCTGGCCAGGCGGAAGCGCGGCAAGTAGCGCTGGACGGGCGCGTCGAGCTCGACCTTGCCCTCCTCGGCCAGGCGCGCCAGCGCGAAGGCCACGTAGGTCTTGGTGATCGAGGCGATGTAGAAGATCGTGTCGGGCGTCACGGGTGCCTCGCGCGCCGGGTCGCGCCGGCCGAGGGTCACGCGGTGCACGACCTCGTCGCCCTCGACCAGCGCCATGGCCAGGGCCGGGACGCCGCAGGCCTCCATCGCCCCCTGCCAGCGCCCGGCCAGGTCGGCCAGGTCGGGGTGGACGGGTTCGGACTGGGCCAGCGCGAGGAAGAGGGCGAGGGTCGAAGTCGTCATCGGAGTCGATGACATGCCGCGGACCGCGGCGCGGATGCAGGAATCGAGCTACGGAGCGAGCAGGGCGCGCAGCAGCAGCCCGCTCGCGCCGGCGACCAGGAAGCTCGTCAGGGTCCCGACCAGGTAGGCCTCGGCGAAGGCGCGGTTCTCGAGCTCCTTGAAGCGCGCCACGGACTTCGCGGCCAGCACGAAGCCGAGCGCGCTCCACTCCCCCATCCACACCAGGGTCAGCATCGCCATGCGCTCCAGGATCCCGATCACGCGTCCGGCCCGCGCGCCCTCCAGGGGCGGCGCGCCGGCGCGGACGCCCTCGAGCACGGCCGAGACGATGGCCGAGCCCCCGTTCACGTTGAAGGCGTAGAGGCCGACGATCCAGGCCAGGGACCGGAGCCCGTGCGGATCGAGTCCGTGCCGCTCGATCGCCGGAGCCCCGCGGGCCAGCCAGTAGGCCACCCCGGCGAGCACCAGGAGGTGCAGGAGCTGGTCGAGGACGAACCACGCGAGCCTGCGCCCGGCCCGGGTCTCGAGGCGCACCTTGAGGGCATCGATGCAGACGTGGGACAGCGCGATCGCGCCCAGGGCCTGGACCGTCCGTGCGCCCGGGACGAAGGGCAACAGCACGAGCCCCTGGACGAGCAGGACCTCGAGCCCGTGCGCCGCCATCCAGGGCCACTGCGTGCGCTTGCGCTCCACCATCGCGCCGCTCTGGAGCAGGAAGTCCGCCAGCAAATGCCCGGCGCACAGGAGCGGCCAGAAGGTCAGCAGGAGCTCGTTCATCGCGCTTCGAGCGACGCGAGCAGCTTCCGGGCCGCCTCCTCGCCCGCGAGGATCACGCGGTGGTTCGCGGCCCGCAGGCTCTCGCTGACGACGGACGGGCTGACCTGGCGCCGGTCGGCCAGGTCCTTCTGGAGGGCCGTGCGGCGCGCCTCGTAGGAGGTGCGGCCCTGCTCGGCGGCCCAGCGCGAGCGCACGGCCCCCATCAGCGCGAAGAGGGCGTCGAGCAGCTCGTCCTCGAGCGCACCGAAACCCTCGAAGCAGGCCCAGACGCCCTTGCGCTGCGCGGTTTCGAGGGCTGCCCGCGCGTGGTGGAAGGCCGGGCCGTCGAGCCAGGCGGGGTTCGGGGCCTGCGCGGGCGGCGCGGGCACGGAGCCGGTCGTCAGCGGGCCGCGTCCGAGGCCGAACACGAGGTACGGGAAGGCCCCGCACCCGAACAGCCGGTCGGTGATCTCCTGGATGGCCTCGACCAGCCGCGTGGAGCGACGGAAGAGCCCCTGGATCTCGTCGCCCGCCGTCAGGGTGAGCGGCGCCGCCAGGCACTCCGGCCCCAGTTCACCGTTCAGCTCGCCGAGGGTCGCGAGCACCTGGCCCTGCAGACGGTCGCGGTCGGAGGGATCCATGGCCCTGGAGGCGACCAGGTCCCCGGTCAGGGCGATGGAGACGGGCTTCCGCGCGGTTCTCGTCATGCTGGGGGCAGAGTATTCGCCTTATCGGCCGAATTCCACCGAATTCGGCATTGAAGCCGAATCTTGGGCTGGGCGGCGGGGCGCCGGGCCGGCGAGCGGGGCTCGCCTGGGAGCCTGTCCCGGAATCCGCGCACCGGATCACCGGGCGGGCGTGAGCCCGCCCGGAGAACCGGCGCGGTCACGCTGACGGCGAAATCAGTAGGCGATCTTGGCTCGCCTAGCGCTGCGCCGCGATGCCCTGGATCTCGAAGCGGCAACCGCGCAGCAGCGGGCCCGAGCCGATGAACGCGCGCGAGGGGAAGCCGGCCGTGAAGTAGCCGGCGTAGACGCGGTTGAAGAGCTCGTACAGCGACACGTCCGAGCAGTAGACCTGCACCTGGACGAGGTCGTCCATGCCGAGCCCGGCCAGCTCGAGCTTGGCGCGGAAGCCGTCGAGCATCGCGCGCACCTCGGCCTCGGGGTCGGCCGGGGCCTGGCCGGTGGCCGGATCGGTACCGAGCGTGCCGGCGATGAAGCTGAAGCCGCCCGCGTTCACCACGTGGCTGAAGGGCAGCGTGTCCGCGCGGCCGGGCGTGTTCAGGCGCTCGATGCCCGTGCAGCAGCGCCCTCTACCCCCATCGGTGGCGCAGGCGCCGAGCAGCGGGAGCAGCGCGAGCGCGAGGAAGGCCTTCACCGTCCCGCTCCCGCCCCGCTCGCGGCGGCCGACGCGGGGTGCCCGGCGCCCTTCACCCACTGATCGAGCCATCCGAGCACGTTCGCGTGCCAGAAGCGGCTGTTGTGCGGCTTCAGCACCCAGTGGTTCTCGTCCGGGAAGTGCAGGAACTTCGAGGGGATCCCGCGCCGCTGCAGGGCCGTGAAGGTGCTCATGCCCTGCGTGTCGACCACGCGGTAGTCGAGCGCGCCGTGGATCACGAGCATCGGCGTCTTCCACTTGCCGACGTGCTCGATCGGGTTGTGCTTGGCGTAGCTCTCCGGGTCCTCCCAGGGCAGGCCGTGCTCCCACTCCGGGAACCACAGCTCCTCGGTGTCGAAGTAGGCCAGGCGCTCGTCGAGGTTGCCGTCGTGGTTGACCAGGCACCTGAAGCGGTCGGTCTGGCCCGCGATCCAGTTGATCATGTAGCCGCCGTAGGAGGCGCCCAGCGCCCCGACGCGCTCGCCGTCGAGGAACGCGTACTTCGCCAGCGCGAAGTCGAGGCCCTTCATCAGGTCCTCGTAGGGCGCTCCGCCCCAGTCGCCACGGATCGCGTCGGTGAAGGCCTGGCCGTAGCCAGTCGAGCCGTGGAAGTCGATCATGATCGCCGCATAGCCTGCGCCGGCGTAGGCCTGCGGGTTCCAGCGGTAGTGGAAGTGGTCGCCGAAGGAGCCCTGCGGTCCGCCGTGGACCAGGAAGGCGACCGGGTACTTCCGCGCGGGGTCGAAGTCGGCCGGCTTGACGAGGTAGCCGTACACCGTGTCGCCGTGGGCACCCTCGAAGGAGAACTGCTCGTACTCGCCCATGCGCGCGGCCTCCAGGCGCGCGCGGTTGAACGAAGTGAGCGGGCGCGCGTGCTCGCCGCGCAGGTCGCGCACCCACAGCTCGACCGGCGAGCGCAGGTGGTCGAAGGCGTAGACGAGCTGCCCGCGAGCCTCCTGCGGCGAGCCGACCGTGCCCTTCTCCCACAGGGTCGTGATCCGGCCGGAGGCGACGTCGATCGCGAACAGCGAATGGTTGCCGAGGTTGTCCGCCGTCGCGTACAGGGTGCGGCCGTCCTCGGACCAGGAGTACTCCGAGGGCGAGCGGTCCCAGGCCTCCGTCAGGACGCGCTCCTTCCCGCTGGCCCGCTCGCGCAGCACGATGCGCTGGCGATCGGCCTCGTAGCCGGCGCGCGCCATCGACAGCCACGCGATCGTCTTGCCATCGGGCGAGTAGCTCGGGACGTTGTCCATCCCGTGCCCGAGCGAGAGCCGCGCCGGGCGCGCCGAGCCGTCGGCCGGGACGTGCCACACGTCGATGTTCGTGGTCCAGGCGTTGGCCGCGCCGTCGTCCTTGGCGGCGAAGAGCACCTCGGTCCCGTCGGGCGCGATCGCCAGCTCCTCGGTGCCCCCGAAGGGTCGCGTGGGCGCGTCCGCGTCCATCCCGCGCATCAGGTCGAGCGGCGCGCCGCCCCCGATCGTCCAGGCGAAGACGTGGCTGCGCTTCCCGTCCTCCCAGGAGTCCCAGTGGCGGAAGAGCAGCTCGTCGTAGACGCGCGCCTTCACCGGGTTCGCCTCGCGCTCGGCGTCGCGCGCGGCCGTCTCGGCCAGCGTGGCGAGCTCCGGGTAGACCTCGAAGGAGAGCAGCAGGCGCTTCCCGTCCGGGAACACCGTCAGGCCGCCGACGTCGAGCGGGAAGTCGCTGAGCTGCGTGGCCTTGCCGCCCGTCGCCCCGACCTTCCAGACCTGCATCGAGCCCGAACGGCTGGAGAGGAACACGACCGAGCCGTCCGGCATCCAGCGCCCGTTGACGTCGCTGGCCTCGTGGTCCGTGACGCGCACGGGCGCGCCTCCCGCCAGCGCGACCGTCCACAGGTCCGTCCGCCCGCGGTTGGCCGCCAGGTCGGTGACGCGCACGTTGAAGAGCACCTGCTTGCTGTCCGGCGACACCTGCGGATCGGAGATGCGATCCATCGCCAGCATGTCGTCGATGCCGAAGGGGTGCGTGCCGCGCGCGCTGGCCTCGCGCACCTCTGCCCCGGGGGCCGAGCCCGTGCCAGCGGGGGCGGACGTCGCCACGCAGGCGACGCACAGGAGCGTGGGCGAGAGCAGGGCCAGGGCCTTCATCGCGGGAGCCGGCACGGGCCTCACGGACCGACCTTGCCGGTGATCTCGTGCACGAGCTCGGTCATCCCGTACACGGACTTCAGGGCCTCGACGATCGCGCGCGAGTCCACCGACACGGCGCGGGCCTGCTCGCTCTCGTAGGCGATGTCGAGCACCAGGCTCTGGATGTTGCCGTCGAAGATCAGGCCGACGACCTCGCCCGCCGCGTTGAAGACCGGCGAGCCCGAGTTGCCGCCGATGATGTCGAGGTCGGCAACGAAGTTGTAGGGCGTGTCCAGCGCGAGGTCCGACTTCTTCTCGACCCAGCGCTCCGGCACCTCGAAGGGCGGCTGGTTCCCGCGCTCGGCGCCGCGCGCGTAGAGCCCGGCGAAGTCGGTGAAGGGCGCGACCGGCTTGCCGTTCTCCGTGTACCCCCGCACGGTGCCGAAGGTCAGGCGCAGGGTGAAGGTCGCGTCCGGGTAGACGTCCTCGCCCAGGATCGCGAACTGGGCCGCGGCGATCTTGGCGTAGGCCTCGCGCTCGACCGCCTCGACCTCGCCCTCGTAGCGCTTGCGCAGCGCGCGGTTCTCGGCGTCGAACAGGCGCGCCAGCTCGACCAGCGGATCTTTGCAGGCGTCCAGGGCGCTCTTGCCGCCCTCGTAGAGGCGCTTGCGCTCGGCCACGTCGCGCAGCTTCGAGCCCAGCACCAGCTGCTCGGCCCGCAGGCGCGGCGGCAGCCCGCCCAGGGCCTGCACGACCAGCGGATCGTTGCCGCCCAGGAGCTCCGCCAGCAGCAGGAGGCCGCTCGTGGCGTAGTCGATCTCGAGCTCCGGGTAGATCGGCGCCGGCGAGAACAGCGACAGCTCCAGCGAGGGCAGAGCCGAGTCGCGGAACTCGCGCAGACGCTGCGAGCTCTCCTTGGGCTTCTCCTCGGCCGCCCGCAGCAGCGTGCGCGCCATGCCGAAGAGCGTGCCGAAGCCGCCGCGTCCGACGCCCGGGGCCGTGTAGCGCGCGTAGAAGCCGGCGTAGGCCTGCTCGGCCTTGGCGATCTGGTCCCAGGCGTCGCCCCACTGCTTCTGGTACTCGGGCCTGGCCGCCACGGCCGCGCGCAGCTCCTGCTCCTGCTTGCGCTTCCCGTCCATCAGGCGCGGGTCGAGCAACCCGGCCTGGATGCCCGTGCGGGCCTTGCGCGAGTTCTGCACCGAGAAGAGATCGCCCTCGGCGATGCGGCGGAACTCCTCGCTGCGCCCGGAGAAGGTCTGGAGCTGCACCTCGCGCCGCCACAGGCTGCGCATCAAGAGCGGGTAGGCGGTGTCGCGCAGGAACTCGAGGTGCGCCACGGTGAAGAGGCGCTCCGTGCGGCCCGGGTGCCCGGCCACGAAGACCAGCTCCTTCTCGGCCGCGCCGTTCTTGCTCCACTTCAGGTAGTGCTCCGGCGCCAGCGGCTTCCCGTTCTCGTAGATGCGGAAGAAGCACACGTCGAGGCAGTAGCGCGGGTACTCGAAGTTGTCCGGGTCACCGCCGTAGAAGGCGATGCCCTTCTCGGGCGCCATCACCAGGCGCACGTCCGTGTAGCGCTTGTAGCCGTAGAGGTGGTAGGCGCCGCCCTGGTAGAGCGTGACCATCTCGCAGTGCAGGCCGCTGGCCTGGCCGACCTCCTGCTCGAGCTGGGCCATCCTCGCGCGGCGCGCGTCGCCGGCCTGGGCCAGGCTCATCTCGGGCGTGACGGCGGCATTGACCTTGGCGGTCACGTCCTCGATCGTCCACAGCACGTCGATCTCGACGTCCGGGCAGGCCAGCTCCTCGGCCTGGTTGCGCGCGAAGAAGCCGTGCTCGAGGTAGTTCTTCTCGGCCGTCGAGAGCTTCTCGATCACGTCCGAGCCGACGTGGTGGTTGGTCATCACCAGGCCGTTCGCCGAGACCAGCGAGCCCGACCCGCCGGTCGAGATGCGCACGCAGGACTTCTGCACGTGCTCGACCCAGGCGTCCGTGACGCTGAAGCCGTGCTTCTCCTTGAGCAGCTTGCGCGGCAGCTTGTTCAGCAGCCACATGCCCTCGTCGGCGCGCGAGGTCGGAGCGGGGACGAGCAGGAGGAGCGCGACGAGCAGGGAGCGGACGGTGGCGTTCATGGCAGGGATCCGGGGCCTCGAGGGCGCGCCAGTGTAGGCGCTCCGACTCCTGGACGGGAGCGTCCAGGCCCCGGAGCTGCCGCCTCCAGGAGTCTTCGCGCGCCACGAGGATTCTGCGGGAGGCGGGCGCTCACCGCGTCCGGCGAAGCCGGGACGCCACCCGCAACCCTTTGGAAACCGTCGGCCCTGCAAGCCCCCCCGAGATCGACCGCACCCTTGGGTTGCGGGTGCCCCGAGCGGAGCGGCTCCAAGCGAGCGCGGATCGCGCGCGGATCCCGGTAACGCCCGGCGCTCGCGCGCATCCGAGGCGCGACCGGAGCTGCGTCGCGGGGGTCACGCGCGAGCGTCCGCTCCGTGGCTGCCGTCGTCTCGAGCCTTCCGACCCCACCGGCCCCCACCATGCGCCCTCTGCCCCTCCCGAGCCTCATCGTCCTCCTCGCTCCCCTCGCGCACGCCGGCGACCGCGTGTTCCTGCCCAGCGCGCGCGTGAACCCCGACCACACCGTGACCCTGCCGCTGCGCGAAGGCCGCGTGGGCACGCGCACCGTCTGGTACGTCGTCACCGATGCATCCAGCGGCGACGCAGCCGAGCGCCACGGCGCGGCGCGGGCCCAGAAGCTCGCCAACGCGCGCCGCTCCGGGGCCGTCCAGCGCGCCTCCTTCGGTCGCGACGGGCTGCTCCACTTCGAGGCCACGGTCGACTTCCGCCCCGAGCGCGTGGTCGTGCCCACGCCCGGGGCCGGCTTCCCCCCGCTCGAGGCGTCGCCGGGCGCCGTGGCGGAGGAGGGCTACTCTCCGCTCGTGCTCCTGCCGGACGGGACGGTGCTGAACGCCCCGCACGTCGCCAACGACACCGGAAGGGCCGACAAGGTGGTCGAGCTCGACCTGCGCCGGCGCACGCTGCGCTTCGAGCTGACGGACGGCTTCGCGCGCGACGAGCGCGTCCTCTACGTCTCGACCGATGCCTCCGACCCGGTCGCGGCGGCGCTGGAGAACGTCACCTGGGCCCCGCGTCTCGGGCTCGCGCCCTTCGCCGGCGGCGACGGCACGGACTCGGCCCGCGCCAGCCTGGCAGCCTTCGTCAACGGCCCCACCGGGCTCCGCAACCCCGAGCGGCAGGGCCTCAACTCGGCCCTGCTGGGCGAGGGCGATCCGCTCAACCTGCTGGCCTGGACGCCGAACCAGGGCCGCTACAGCCCGCTGTGGGACGTGCACCTGACGGCCTGGGCGCCCGGGCGCGCTCCGCGGCGCCTGGAGGACTTCGCCGAGGTCGAGGACGGTGCCGAGGAGCAGCGCTTCACGGCCCCCGACGGCACGCGCTGGGGTCCGAGCGGCTTCGTCGTGAACTGCCCGATCGTCGCGCAGCTCGACTGAGGGGCCGGGCAGATGCCGCGGCCTCGGGCCGCGGCCTCTTCAGCCCCTCGGGATCGTCCCTTGCGCGCGATTTTCGCGCGCCCCTCTTCGGCCGCTGAAGGGCAGAGCTCCGCCCGCCCGGGGCCGGCGGCGCGAACTCCTTTCCGGGTGCGTCGAGCACGCACGACACTCGGGCGAGCTTTTCCGCCCGCGTCCGGATCGGGGGGTACGGTTCCGAGGACGAGTTCCTCAACCCCGGTCCCCCCTCATGCTGGCTCTCGCACGGCAGAGCGCATTCGTGCTCCTCGGAGCGCTGCTGCTCATCCCCACCATCCAGGCCCAAGGCGCCGAAGAGGACAACTGCGTACACCTGGTGGGCTACGGCGGTCCGGGCCAGGCCCCGGCGCCGCTGCGTCGCTCGAGCGGGCGCACGCGGGTGGTGGGCTCGGCGGGGGGCGGCGGGACGCTCGATGCCGGGGTGTGCGCGGTCGACAGCGCGCGCGGGAACAAGGCCACGCCGATCAAGACCAGCGCCGACTTCGTGCCCGTCACCGGCGACGACGCACTCGGCTTCTACTGCGTCTACGGCGTGCGCGCCTCCAGCACGGGCGGCATCGCCGGCAACGTCGGCATCTTCCTGTTCGAGCTGTCCGGCGGGGAGATCCTGCTGTACGGCTCCGGCTACGGGAACATCGCCGGCGCCAACCTGTTCGACGCGGCCTACGACATGGGCCGCGTGGACCAGGTGCTGCGCTTCTGCATGGGCAAGTCGCCCGGCGCGAACCCGATCCGCATCCTCGTGCCCCACGGGCACGGCGACCACGTCAACCCGGCCTGCAACCGCGAGCTCGAGCGCCTCGGCTGGCGCATCTCCGAGATCGCCTTCCACCAGGCCGACTCGTCCCTGGTCGGGGCCATGACCTGGACCAGCGCCGACCGCGCGCTCTTCCGGGTCATCCCGGCGGCCACGACCTGCCTGCAGGAGCTGACCAGCTACGCCTCGCCGCTCGGCAAGCTGTGGGTCTTCGAGCGTCCCGGCCACACGGCCGGGTCGATCGACCTCGTGATCGACGTCAAGAACGACCCGACGAACCGCTTCGTCGTGCGCGGCAGCCAGCCGAGCTCGCCCTGCGCCGCGCTCCCCGGCCAGCGCGAGATCGTCAACGCCCACGGCAACGTCGAGCTGCTCTCCAAGGGCCCGACGCTGACCGACATCGCCCCGCTGACGGGCTCGTCCCTGGGCGGGACGCCGCTGACCGTGACGGGCGCCGACTTCCTGGCCACCGGGGCGGGCACACCGCAGGTGCTCCTGAACGGGACGCTCGCGACCGGCGTGGTCGTGGTCAACGACACGACCCTGACCTGCCTCACGCCGCCCGGGCCGCCGGGGCAGCTCGTCGAGGTGGCGGTCGTCACGAACAACGGCAAGGCCCTGTACCCGGGCACGTTCTTCTACAACGCGCTGCCGACGCTGACCTCGCTCACGCCCGACAACGGCAACTGGCGCGGCGGCACGATCATCCAGGTGCGCGGCTCGGGCTTCCTCGTGCCGGGCGGAACGACCGAGGTGTTCTTCGGCGGCAAGCGCGCCTCGGCCCACTCGGTCAAGAGCGACACGCTGCTCACCTGCCGCACGCCGGCCGGCACGGCCGCGACGGTCGTCCCGGTCACGGTGCGCACGCCGAATGGCGAGGCCACGCTGGCCAATGCCTATCGCTACAACTCCGACCTCTCGATCACGGCGGCCGAGCCGAGCCACGCCACGGCCCTGGGCGGCACGACGATCGTCCTGACCGGCACCTCCTTCACCGGCAACGGCACGCCGCCGACGGTCAGGCTCGCGGGCGACCCGGCCACGAGCGTGACGCTGCTCTCGGACACGAGCCTGTCCTTCGTCACCCCCGCCGGCATCCCCGCCACGAGCGGGGACATCGTGGTCACGAACAGCTCCGGCACGGCCACCTGGCCCGGCTTCCGCTACCACGCCACGCCGGCGATCACCGGCCTGACGCCCCCGCGCGGCCGGCCGGCGGGCGGCACCACGGTGCTCCTGACGGGCTCCGGCTTCCAGGTCGACGCGCCGGGCACGAACGTCGTTCGCTTCGGCGGGATCCTGGCGACCTCCCTGAGCGTGCTCGGCGACGGCTCCCTGAGCTGCATCGCCCCCGCGGGACCCCTGGGCGCGGTGGTCAACGTCACGGTCTCGAACGAGAACGGCACGGGCACGCTGCCGCTGGCCTTCACCTACGCCCAGCCGCTCGAGCTCGTGGCGGTGCAGCCGGCCTCCGGCAGCGCCGACGGCGGGACGCTCGTGACCCTCACCGGCGTCGGCTTCCTCGACGGCCCGGCGGGCGACAACCTCGTCTCCTTCGGCGGCCTCGCGGCCAGCGAGGTGAACGTGCTGGACGACTCGACCCTGACCTGCCGCGCGCCGGCCGGCACGCCGGGCGCGGTGGTCGACGTCGCGATCCAGAACGCGAACGGCACGAACTCCCGGCCGGGCGCCTACCGCTACCACGCGCGGCCGACGCTGACGGCCCTGGCGCCGGACCACGGGCACGCGGGTGCGAGCACGGCGGTCACGCTGACCGGCACGGGCTTCCTGAACGACCAGGCCGGCTTCGCGCTGATCGTGGTGGGCGGCGTGGCCGCGACCGACGTCGACGTGGTCAGCGACACGCGCATCACCTGCCGCTTCCCGCCCGGCCCGCCCGGCGCGCGGGTCGAGGTCCTGCTGGCCAACGAGAACGGCACGGTCTCGCTGCCGGCGGCCTTCCGCTACCACACGGCGCCGACGCTGAGCTCGCTCGCGCCGGTCAGCGGTCCGGCCGCGGCCCAGCGCACGATCACCCTGAACGGCAGCGGCTTCCTGGACGACCAGGCCGGCGTGCCGATCGTCCTCTTCGGCGGCAAGGCGGCCACGGCGGTCAGCGTGCTGAGCGACCAGCAGGTGCGCTGCAACGCCCCGGCCGGCACGCCCGGCACGCGCGTCGACGTGAGCCTGACCAACGCGCGCGGCGCGGCCACGCTGGCGCAGGGCTACCGCTACCACGCGCTGCCGGCCGTCACCGCCGTCAGCCCGGCACGCGGCTCGGCCCAGGGCGGCACGCGCGTCACGCTGAGCGGCTCCGGCTTCGTGGTCGACGCCGCGGGCCCGAGCACGGTCACCTTCGGTGGCCTGGCGGCCACGAGCATCGTCGTCGTGAGCGACACGAGCCTCACCTGCACGACCCCGCCCGGGACCCTCAACGCCGTGGTCGACGTGGTCGTGGGCAACGCGAACGGCACGGGCACGCTCGCCGGCGGCTTCAGCTACTCCGTGCCGCCGCCGACGATCACGGCCCTCGTGCCGGCCAGCGGCCCCGCCCACGCGCCCGGCTCGGTCGAGGTGCGCGGCGCCGGCTTCGTCGCCGACGGGGCCGGCACGAACACGCTGCGCTTCGGGAGCTCCAGCGCGGCCCTCGTGAGCGTGATCGACGACGCCAAGCTGGGTTGCCAGGTCCCGCCCGGGACGCCCGGCGCGCGCGTCGACGTGGTGATCACGAACGCCAACGGCACCGGCCAGCTCCAGCAGGGCTTCCGTTACCACGCGCGTCCGGCGGTCACGGCCATCGAGCCGCCCTCCGCCAGCGCGCTGGGCGGGACGAGCGTGCGCCTGCGCGGCTCGGGCTTCCTGGTCGACGCCCCGGGACCGAACGCGGTCACCTTCGGCGGCCTGGCGGCGACCGACGTCGTCGTGGAGAGCGACACCGCCCTGGTCTGCGTCGTGCCGGCCGGGGCCCCGGGCACGAGCGTGGACGTGCTCGTGGCCAACGCCAACGGCTCCTCGACGGCGCGCACCTTCGCCTACCACGCCGCGCCGGGCCTGCTGGCGGTCACGCCGGACTTCGGCGCCGCCTCGGGCGGCACGCGCGTGACGATCACGGGCGCGGGCTTCCTGCGCGACGCGGCGGGCACGCCCGGGATCACCATCGGCGGGCGCAACGCCCTGGGCGTGGTCGTGCTCGACGACACGACCCTGACCTGCGACACGCCGCGCGGCGACCCCGGCTACGCCGAGGTCGTGCTGCGCAACGCGAACGGCAGCGCCACGCTCGCCAACGGCTTCCACTTCGGTCGGCTGCCGCCCCAGATCACGTCCGTCGAGCCGGCCAGCGGCCCGAGCAAGGGCCAGAACCTCGTGACCCTGCGGGGACGTGGCTTCCTGGACGGCAGCGTGGGCCCGAACCGCGTGAAGTTCGGCGAGCTCCTGGCGACCAACGTGATCACGCTCGACGACGCGACCGTGCTGTGCACGCCGCCCGCCAGCGCCTCCGGGGCGACCGTCGACGTGTCCATCAACAACCGCGCGGGCACGGCCACGAGCGCAGCGGCCTACCGCTACCACCGCGTGCCGACGCTGACCGCCGTCACGCCGCCCGAGGGCCAGCCCCTGGGCACGACGCGCGTGACCCTGACCGGCACGGGCTTCCTGGTCGACGGCGCCGGCGCACCGGTGGTCCTGTTCGACGCGGTGCGCGCGCGCGACGCGCGCGTGCTCGACGACACGCGCATCGTCTGCACCGCCGTGGGTGGCGGACCGGGTGCGGTCCTCGACGTCACGGTGCGCAACGCGAACGGTTCGGCCACCCTGCCGGACGCCTACCGCGTGCTCGGCGGGCCGCCGGGGCTGCGCGCCCTGGTTCCCGCCACCGGCCCCTTCGTGGGCGGCACGCGCGTCGAGGTCGAGGGCAGCGGCTTCGCGGCCGGGGTCCGGCGCCTGACCTTCGGCGGCGTCCCGGCGACCAGCCTGGTCGTGATCGACGACGGGCACCTCGCCTGCACCACGCCTCCGGGCACGCTCGACACGAGCGTGACCGTCGCGCTGGAGACCGCGAACGGCTCGGCCGTTCTGCTCGACGGCTTCCGCTACGGCCCGATCCTGCCCGAGATCGCCGGCCTCGCGCCGGACCACGGTCCGCCCACGGGCGGCACGGCGGTGACGATCACCGGCAGCGGCTTCGGCGCCGTCGGCGCCGGCGTGACGCGCGTGCTGTTCGGCGGCACGCCGGCCACCCAGGTGGCCGTGGTCGACGACGGGCACCTCACCTGCCGCTCGCCCGCCGGTTCGCCCGGCAGCAGCGTCGACGTCGAGGTGCAGAACGACCTCGGCGGAACGCGCATCAAGGCCGGCTTCCGCTACCACATGGCGCCCGAGCTCCTGACGCTCACCCCGACGACCGGCGCGGCCGTGGGCGGGACGCAGGTGACCCTGACCGGCGCCGGCTTCCGCGACGACGGCGCGGGCACGAACCAGGTCCGCTTCGGCGGCGTCCTGGCCACGAGCGTGGTCGCCGTGTCGGACGAGATCCTGACCTGCGTCACGCCGCCCGGGACTCCCGGCGCGACGGTGGACGTGCGCCTCACGAACGCCAACGGCACGACCACGCTGCTCTCGGCCTTCCGCTACCTCGTGCGGCCGGAGCTCGACAGCGTGGAACCCGGGCGCGGAGTGCTCGCCGGCGGGACGACGCTCACCCTGCGCGGCCGCGGCTTCCAGCAGGACTCGCCGGGCCCGAACCAGGTGACGATCGGCGGCGTGGCGGCGCTCGCGGTGCTCACCCTCGACGACGCGACGATCCAGTGCACCACGCCCCCGGGCGCGGCGCGCGGCCCGGCCGACGTGCGCGTCACGAACGCGAACGGCAGCACGCTCCTCGCGGGCGGCTTCACCTACTTCGTGGCCCCGCAGCTCACCGCCGTCGCCCCGGCGCGGGCCCCGGCCGCGGGCGGCATCCCGGTCACGCTGACCGGCCTGGGCTTCCTCGACACCCCGCCGGGCACGAACCTGGTCCTCTTCGGCGGCGTGGCGGCGCTCGACGTGCTCGAGCTCTCCGACACGAGCCTCGTCTGCACGCTGCCCGCGGGCACCCCGGGCACGACCGTGGACGTGACCCTGGCCAACGCCAACGGCCAGGCGACGCTCGCGCGGGCCTTCGTCTACCAGGGCGCGCCGACCCTGACCGGCGTCGCTCCGGACCACGGTCCGGCCGCGGGCGGCACGAGCGTGACGCTCACCGGCGGCGGCTTCCTCGACGGCGGGGCCGGTCCGAACAGCGTGACCTTCGGCGCGGCGCCCGCGACCGAGATCGTCGTGCTCGACGACGCGACCCTGACCTGCCGCGTCCCGGCCGGAACCGCCGGCGCGAGCGTGGCGGTCACGCTGAGCAACGCCAGCGGCTCGGTCACGCGCCCCGCGGCCTACCGCTACCACGCCGAGCCCACGCTCACGGCCGTCGCGCCCGTACGCGGCCCGGCCGCCGGCGGCACGACCGTCACGCTCACCGGCAGCGGGTTCCTCGTGGACCAGCCCGGAACGCCCTCGGTCCTCTTCGGCGGCTTCGGCGCCACGAACGTGGTGGTCGTGAGCGACACGAGCCTGACCTGCACGAGCCCGTCCGGCGGACCGAACACGCAGGTCGACGTGCGTGTGATCACGGCCAACGGCTCGGCCCTGCGCCCCGGCGCCTTCCGCTACAACGCCCTGCCCCAGCTCACGGCCGTCGTGCCGGGCAGCGGCAGCGCCAGCGGCGGTCGTCTGGTCACCCTGAACGGCTCCGGCTTCGGCATGAACAACCCGGGCCCGAACAGCGTGCTGTTCGGCAGCGCGCCGGCGACCGAGGTCACGGTCCTGAGCGACGCGAGCCTGACCTGCATCGCACCCGCCGGTCCGGTCGGCACGACCGTCGACGTGAGCGTGACGAACGCGAACGGCTCGGCGACGCGCACGGCGGCCTGGCGCTTCGATGCGCCGCCGATCCTGACGACTCTCGCCCCGACCAGCGGCACGGCCCTGGGCGGGACGCTCGTCACGCTGACCGGGACGGGCTTCACGGATCCGAACGCGGGCACGACCCTGGTGACGTTCAACGGCCTGGCCGCGACCGGCATCAGCGTCGTCGGCGACACGCGCATCGACTGCCAGACCCCGCCGGGCCTGGGCGGGGCGCAGGTCGAGGTGCGCGTGAGCAACGCGGTCGGCTCGGCCGCGCTCCCGGCGGCCTTCCGCTACCACGCGCGACCGACGCTTACGGCGGTGCTGCCGGCGCGCGGCTCGAGCTCGGCCAGCTCGCTCCTGACCCTGAGCGGCTCGGGCTTCCTGGTCGACGGCGCGGGGCCGAACACGGTGGCCTTCGGCGCGGTCCCGGCCACGAACGTGGTCGTGCTCGGCGACGGGTCGCTGACCTGCGAGGTCGCCCCGCAACCGGCCGGCACGATCGTGGACGTGGCCCTCACCAACACGAACGGCGGCGCGCTGCTGGTCGCGGGCTTCGCCTTCGACGCGCCGGCGCCGACCCTGGCGAGCGTCGCGCCCGGCGAGGGCCCCTCGAGCGGCGGCACGACCGTCACGCTGACCGGCACGGGCTTCCAGGCCTTCTCGGCCGGGACCAACGCCGTCGCCTTCGGCGGCACGCCGGCGACGGACGTGCTCGTGCTCGGCGACACGAGCCTGACCTGCAGGACCCCGCCCGGCCTGGCCGGAGCGACGGTCGACGTGACGCTCGCCAACGTCAACGGCGGCGCGCTGCTCCCGGCGGCCTTCACGTACCGCTCGCCGCCGCCCACGCTGACCTCGATCTCGGCCCCGAGCGGCAAGTCCGCCGGCGGCGAGGTCGTGACCCTGACGGGCAGCGGCTTCCTCGCCAGCGGGGCCGGTCCGAACACGGTGCGCTTCGGCACGACGGTGGCCGGCGACGTGAGCGTGACGAGCGACACGCAGCTCTCCTGCAAGGTCCCGGCCGGCGTCCCGGGTGCGAGCGTCGCGGTCGAGCTCCAGAACGCGCACGGCCTGGCCTCCCTGCCGGGCGGCTACCGCTACCACGGCGTGCCCGTGCTGACCTCGGTCACGCCCGACCACGGCACCTCCCTCGGCGGCACGCTGCTCACCCTGCGCGGCGCGGGCTTCCTGGCCGACGCGGCCGGGAGCAACGTCGTGCTCGTCGGTGGCACGCCGGCCGCCTCGGTGAACGTCCTCGAGGACGGACGCCTGACCTGCCGCGCGCCCTCGGGCGCGCCCGGGGCGATCGTGGACGTCACGCTCTCCAACCAGAACGGCGCGGCCCTGTTGGCCAGCGCCTACCGCTACCACGCGCGTCCGACGCTGACCTCGGTCACCGCCAGCAGCGGCCCGAGCACCGGCGGCAACCGCGTCACGCTGACCGGCACCGGGTTCCTGGCCGACGGCGCGGCGGTCAACATCGTCGCCTTCGGCGGCATCACCGCCAGCGGCGTCTCGATCGTCAACGACCGCACGATCCAGTGCAACGTGCCGGCTGGCACGAGCGGCACCGCGGTGCAGGTCTCGGTCGCCAACGTCAACGGCACCGCGCTGCTGGCCGACGGCTACCGCTACCACGCGCGGCCGACGCTGACGGCCGTGACGCCCTCCAGCGGCCCCGGTGCCGGCGGCACCTCCGTCACCCTGACCGGCAGCGGCTTCCAGGCCGATGCGCCCGGCACGAACGCGGTGACCTTCGGCGGCGTGCCCGCCACGGCGGTGAGCGTGGTCAGCGACACGGCACTGACCTGCCTGACGCCGCCCGGTCCCGAGGGCACGAGCGTGGACGTCGTGGTGAGCAACGCCAACGGCACGGGCACGCTCTTCGGCGGCTTCGCCTACGCGACTCCGGCCGCGCCGGCGGTGGTCGCGCTCGCGCCGAGCAAGGGCACGACCCAGGGTGGGACGAGCGTCACGGTCACCGGCACGGCCTTCCTGCCGGGCATGACCGTCACCTTCGGGGCGAGCGCGGCCACGGACGTGAACGTGCTCGACTCCGGCACCCTGACCTGCGTCACGCCGGCCGCCGCCGGCGAGGAGTGGGCCGACGTGACCCTCGCGGTCGACGGCCGCAGCTCGACCTTCCCGCTCGGCTTCCGCTACCTCGACCCGCCCACCCTCGCGACCGTCACGCCGGGCGTGGGCCTGCCGCAGGGCGGCGAGATGGTGGTCCTGACCGGCACCGGCTTCCAGGCCGAGGCCGGCGCGCACCAGGTGCGCTTCGGCGGGCGCGACGCGAGCGACGTGGTCGTGCTCGATCCCGAGCACCTGACGGCGGTCGTGCCCGACGGCACGCCGCTCGTGACGGCCGACGTCGAGGTCGCGAACGAGATCGGCACGGCCGTGCTGGCGGGCGCCTTCCGCTGGCAGCACCGCATGGCGACCGACCTCGACCTCGACGGCCGCGGCGACCTGGTGGTGGGCACGCCGGGCGACGACACGATCTCGAGCAACGCGGGCGCCGTGCACGTCTTCCTCGGGACCGCGCTGCCGCTCGCGCCGCGCACCTCGGCCACGGCCGACTTCACCGCCGTGCCCGCGCGGGGCGCGACCTCCTTCGGCTCGCCCGTGGTCTCGGGCGACCTCGACGGCGACGGCGACATGGAGCTCCTGATCGGCGCGCCGGGTGACGACCGCCTGGCGGGCGACGGAGGCGCGGTGTTCGTGTTCGACCTGCCCTTCGCGCCCTCGGCCGTCCCGCTGACGCTCTCCGACGCGACGCAGGAGCTGGTCAGCCTGCGGCCGAACGACCGCCTCGGGCGCGCACTCGTGCTGCACGACCTCGACCGCAACGGCTACCCCGACCTGATCGCCGGCGCCCCGGGCCGCGTGCCGGGCACGGTCTACGTGTACCTCGGCGGACCGACCGGCCTGCCGAGCACGGCCAGCTTCGTGCTCAACGGCGAGTACGGCAACGAGGGCTTCGCCGGCAGCCTGGCGGCCGGTGACGTCGACGGCGACGGCTGGCCGGAGATCCTGGTGGGCGCGCAGAACGCCTTCGGCGACACGGCCGCGTCCCCCACCGGCAATCCCTGGAACCCCGGCGAGGTGCGCATCTACCGTGGCGGCCCGACGAACCTCGTCAGCGGTGCGCTGCCGTGGGTCGTGCTCTCGGGCCGCGAGGATCGCGCGCGCTTCGGCGCGACCCTGGCGGTGGGCGACTTCTCGGGCGACGGCATCGCCGATCTCGCGGTCGGCGCGCCGGCCAGCTCGCGCGCCGGCCTGGGCTCGGGTGCGGTCTTCGTGTTCAACGGCCGCGCCGGCCTGACCTCGGCCGACACGGCCAGCGCCGACGCCACCTTCGACGCCGCGGCCGCGGGCGATGCGCTGGGCGAGGGCCTGCTGGCCGGCGACATCGACGAGGACGGCCGCGCCGAGCTGCTGATCGGGGCTCCGCGCCACGCCGGCATGGGCCGGGCCTACCTCCTGTTCGGCGCGGATCCCTTCCTGGGCCGCACGATGGCGGCCGCGGACGCGGTCCTCGAGGCCGAGGGCACGACCAGCGAGTTCGGCATGACGCTGGCCCTGGTCGACGTCGACGGCAACGGACTCGACGACGTGGTCGTGACCGCGCCGGCCTTCAGTGGCGAGCTCGGGCGCGTGTACGTCTTCGACGGCACGAGCGTCCTCGCCGGCCGCAGCGCCGGCACGAGCGACGGCGCGCTGACCGGCCGGGCCACCGGCGACCGCCTCGGCCAGGCGGTCACGGGCGATCATTGAGCGACGGGCCCCTCGCCATGGTGGCGGCGGGGGGCCTGTCGTTTTTCCTGCGCTCCCTCCGCGCGGACCGCAGGCGAGGAGCGGCGCGCGACCGTGCACGACTCGTAGAATGACGAGCAGCCCATGCACGCCCCTGCCCTCGACCGACGGACCTTCCTGCGCGGCGCCGGCGTCTCGCTGGCACTGCCGCTCCTGGAAGGGGCCCGCCGCGGGCCGGCCGGGGCGCCGCGGCGGCTGGCGATCCTGGCGCTGCCCTTCGGGATGGTCGAGGAGTGGTTCCACCCGACGGCGAGCGGGCGCGACTACGCGCTGCCGCCCTCGCTCGCGCCGCTGGCCGACTGGCGCGCGCGCATCACGCTCTTCTCCAACCTCGACCACGGCGTGCGCGGCGGGCACGCGGCCACGCACACCTTCCTCTCGGGCGTCAAGTCGACCGAGCGCGCCTCGAACCCCGAGGGCAACCTGACGCTCGACCAGCGCGTGGCCGAGGTCGTCGGCCCGGCGACACGCTTCCCCGCGCTCGTCCTGTGGGACGCGGGCACGAGCTTCACGCGCAACGGGGTACGCGTGCCGTGCCTGCCGCTGCCGAGCGTGGCCTTCCGCCAGCTCTTCGTCGAGGAGAGCGCGGCCGAGAAGCGCTTCGAGCGCGCCGCGCTGGACTCCAGCGCGAGCATCCTCGACGCCGTGCGCTCCGACGCGCGCGCGCTGGCCGGGAAGCTCGGCCAGGGCGACCGCGAGCGCCTGGACGAGTACCTGACCTCGGTGCGCGAGACCGAGGCGCGCCTGGCGGCCGCCGAGCAGTGGCTCGAGCGCCCGCGCCCGCCGGTCGACGACCCGGCCGCGCCCGCGCTGGCGGCCGGCGAGCGCGACGAGCCCTACGGCGCGAAGCTGCTCGCGGCCTGGCTCGACGTCGCCTACCTGGCGCTGCGCACGGACTCGACGCGCGTGCTCTCGGTGGCGGTGCCCAACGTGAACTGGGGCCTGGACGGCGTGAGCGAGGGCTACCACCCGATCACGCACCACGGCCAGCGCGAGGAGCGCCTGAGCCAGCTGCGCGTGAGCGAGCTCTTCGTCATGACGCAGCTCGCGCGCTTCCTCGCGCGCCTCGACGCGGCGCGCGAGGCCGACGGCTCCTCGCTACTCGACGCGACCCAGGTCCTGTTCGGCTCCGGGATGAGCAACGGCAACCGCCACACGAACTCGAACCTGCCGCTCCTGCTCGCCGGCGGACGCTTCCGGCACGGCCAGCACCTCGACTGCGCGAACCGCCAGCCGCTCTGCAACCTGTACCTGACCATGCTGAACGAGCTCGGGATCGAGGACGAGCGCTTCAACAAGAGCACCGGCCGCCTGGACGGGCTCGCCTTCGGCTGAGGGGCGCGATGAACGGGCACGGCGCGCGGATCCTGCTCGCCCTGGCGCTCCTCGCGCCGGGCACGCGCGCCGCACAGGAGGAGCGGCCGGCGCCGCTCGCCGAGCACGCGCGAGCGCTCTTCGAGGCGAGCTGCGTGCGCTGCCACGGCCCGGAACGCGCCAAGGCCGGGCTGCGCCTCGACCGGCTGGCGTGGGATCCGGCCGACGAGGAGGCGCTCGAGCGCTGGGCCGAGGTGCTCGACCGCCTGGAGGCCGGCGAGATGCCGCCCGAGGGCGAGCCGCGCCCGGACGCGGCGGCGGTCGCGGGCCTGACGGGTGCGCTCCGGACCGCCTTCCTCGGGCTGGAGGGCGCCTCCGGACCGCGCTACCTGCGGCGCCTGAACCGCGTGCAGGTGCGCAACTCGCTGCGTGACCTGCTCGCGATCGACGTGGTGCTGGAGGACCCGACCAGCTCGTTCCCGCCCGACGACGTGCTCGAGGGCTTCGACGTCCTGGCCGAGGGCCAGGTGACCTCGGACTTCCTGCTGCGCCAGGTGCTGCTCGCCGCGCGGCGCGCGCTCGACCTCGCGACCTTCGACGGCCCGCGGCCCGAGCCGGAGACGCACGCCCTCTTCGACGCCGCCGACCCGCGCCCGGGCAACTTCGCCGTCAACCACACCGAGCCCGCCGACGGCACGGTGTTCCTCTTCCTGAACGACGAGCGCTCGCCCGGCGACCCGCGCGGCCAGGCCCTGACGACCTCGCGCAGCGGCGCGCGCGCGCCGGGCTGGTACGACTTCGTCTTCACGCTCGAGTCGCGCGGGCGCGGCACGGCCTGGCCCGGGCTCGAGCGCGTGGCGCGGCAGGAGTGGCAGGTGTACCGGCCCTCGGACCTGCACCGGCTCGAGATCTACCTCTCGGCGCCGCACGGGAGCAGCGCCTACACCAGCCGCCGGCGCATCCTGGTCGAGGCCCTGGACCTCGCCGACGGCGAGCGCGTGACGCTCGAGCGGCGCTACTGGCTCGGCCGCGGCTGGCGCCTGGAGCTCGCCTTCGGCAACGCCTTCGCCGGGCACCTGGATGGTTTTCTCGAGGCGATCGGGGCCGCGGAGCTCGTCGCGCGCTTCGCGCACCTCCCGCGGCCCGAGCTGCTGCCCGCCCTGGCCGAGCACACCCACGCCGCCGTCGCCACCGCCGACGCGCCGCGCATCGTCGTCCACGCCGCCGCGGAGAGCGGCCCGCACCACGCGAGCTGGCCGCCGCCGAGCCACGTCGCGGCCCACGGCGCGCCGGACGTGCCGCCGGCCGAGCACCTGGCGGCCTTCGCCGCGCGCGCCTTCCGCCGTCCGGTCCCGCCCGAGGAGCTGGCGCCCTACGTGCGCCTCGCCGCCGAGAGCCCGGAGGGGCTGCGCACGGCGCTCGAGGCGATCCTGTGCTCGCCGCGCTTCCTGTACCTCTTCGAGCCGGAGGGCGAGCTCGACGGCTGGGCCCTGGCCGCGCGCCTGGCCTACTTCCTGTGGAACGCGCCGCCCGACGCGCGCCTCGCCGCGCTGGCGGCGGAGGGCAGGCTCGGCGAGCCGGGCGTGCTGCGCGCCGAGGCCGAGCGGCTCCTCGCCGATCCGCGCTCGGACGAGCTCGTCACGGCCTTCACCTGGGGCTGGCTCGGGCTGCAGAACGCGCTCGACATGACGCCCGACCCGATGCGCTTCCCCGAGTACCACCGCAGCCGCCTGCAGGAGGCCGCCGTGGCCGAGACGCGCGCCGTCTTCCGCCACGTGCTGGACGCGAACCGGCCGGTGGCCGAGCTGCTCGCGGCCGACTACACCTTCGTCAACGCGGACCTGGCGCGCCTGTACGGGCTGGAGAGCGTCGCGACGACCGTCGCGCTGCAGCGCGTGTCCCTGCCGGCCGAGCTGGGCCGCGGCGGCGTCCTGGGCCAGGCCGCGGTGCTGACCGCCTCGGCCAACGGCGTCGACACCTCGCCGGTCGTGCGCGGCGTGTGGGTCCTCGAGCACCTGCTCGGAACGCCCCCCGATCCGCCGCCGCCGGACGTGCCGATCCCCGAGCCGGACACGCGCGGCGAGCTCACGATCCGCGAGATCTTCGACCAGCACCGCTCGATCGAGTCCTGCAACGAGTGCCACCGCTCGATCGACCCCCTGGGCTTCGCGCTCGAGTCCTTCGACGCGATCGGCCGCTGGCGCGACGCCTACGAGTCGGGCCTGGCGATCGACCCCTCCGGCCGCATGCCCGACGGCACGACCTTCGACGACGTGCACGGCATGAAGCGCGCCCTGCTGGCGGAGCTGCCGCTCTTCACGCGCCACCTGGCCGAGCGCCTGGCGGCCTACGCGGCTGGCCGCACCCTGCGTCCGGCCGACCGCCCCGCGATCGAGCGCATCGTCGCGCGCGCGAGCGAGCCAGGGGCGGGGCTGCGCGACCTCGTGCTGGCCGTCGTGGAGAGCGGGATCTTCAGGAGGAGATGAGAGGGAGCGCGGAGACGCGGAGGGCAGACGCGGAGGGCGCGGAGGAGAGGAGGGAGCAGGTGTGAGGAGGCTTGCCGGTCCTCGAAGGTGCTGGAGAACGCTCCGCAACGTCTCCCCCTCCTTCCGGACCGCCCCGCCCCCATCCCCCCCACCTCACCAGACCTCTCCACCCGATCCCCTGCTCCCCT
>DASVAP010000097.1:0-4391 GCA_036376275.1 Planctomycetota bacterium
AGGGGAGAAGGAACGAAGAAGAAGGAGGATCGAGGAAGAAGAGGGGTCGGAACAGAGCCCGGCGCTCTTCGATCTCCAGTCCTTCCCGCCCCTCACCCTCCCGTCTTCCGGCTCCCGTCGTCCTCCGCGAGCTCCGCGTCCCCCTCCGCGCCTCCGCGGTCCGCTGGTTCCCGTCACGTGGCCACGCGCAGGAAGCCCGCCAGGATCTCGTACGTCAACCCCCAGATCACGCGCTCCTCGTACTTCCAGGCCGGCAGCACGCGCTCCTCCTCACCGCGCCGGTAGCGGTGGGTCCAGGCGAGCTCGCCGGCGCGCACGCGCGCGAGTGGCAGCCAGAAGGTCTCGACCGCCTCCGGGCCGGTGCGCGGGGCGAGCTCGCGCGCGGCGGCGAAGACGATCGGCGTGATCCACATCGAGAGCAAGACGCCGCGCGCCTTGGCCTGCACCGGCGCGAGCGCGCCCAGCAGGCGCGCGTCGCGCGCCAGCTCGAGCCCGACCTCCTCGCGCGCCTCGCGTCGCGCCGTGGCCACGAGGTCGGCGTCGGCCGCGTCCTGGTGCCCGCCCGGCAGCCCGATCTGGCCCGACCAGCGGTCGCCCTCGCGCTCGGGCCGGCGCAGGAGCAGCACCTCGTCGAGCCGCCGCCCGTGCAGCACCAGGGCCACGGCGGCCCGCCGGGTCGTCGCCTGGGTCGGCTTGAAGGCCTGCGGCAGGGCCGCGAGGCGCCGCTCGAGCTCGTCCGGGTCCATCGGGCGCCCGAGTGTGGGCTGTCGCGCCCGGGAGTGAAACCCCGCGGCATCCACGGCATCGGAATGGGCGTAAGGACTTCCGTGGTGAGCCTCCTCCAAGCCATCGACCAGCCGACGAAGCCGCGCGAGACGAGCGACCGGGCCCTGCCGGCGCTGCTCGCGCGCTCGGCCGAGCCGGTCGTGGTCGCGAGCCACTTCGCCGGCTGGGAGACGCCCTGGCGAGCGCTCGCGGAGGGCGACTGGGCCGTGCTGGGGCGCGAGCTGGGCGAGGGCGTGCGCTTCGCCGTGCTCGAGACGGGCGCCAACCGGGTCCTGGCGACGCGCTACGGCCTGGAGGTGATCCCGGCCGTGCTGGTGTTCCTGCGCGGCGAGGTCGTGGCGCGCTTCACGGGCCGCGTGGCGCCCGCGCAGGTGATCGACGCCGTGCGCACCGCCCTGGCCCAGGAGCGCGAGCGCGAGCTGGACGAGCGCGAGCTGGCCGAGGTGGCAGAACCCGCCCCGACGGTGCCGTCGATCCTGCGCCGGCGGGCTGCGCCCGTGCTGGCGCACGCGGGGTAGCCGCGCACGGCCCTCCGCGCGGGTGGGACCCGTGCGAGTCGCGCTCGATCCTGCGGGGATCCTTGCAGGGGCGAGCGAGCACTCCCGCGGGCTCGTCGCGGCCCGCGAGGACGCGCGGACGGAGTCGCTCGGCCAGCCTGGGACCGATGGCCGCTCAGGGGCCCGAGTCGCGCCACGCGCTGGTCGAGCCCTCGATCACGATCTCGCCCGTGTCCTGCTCCAGCCGCAGCGTGCGGCGCTCGCCGCGGAAGGCCAGCGTGACCTCCAGGTCCTCCGTCGGGTGGCCGTGGGAGTCGATCTCGAGCGCGCGGTCCGTGCCGGCCGCGGCCGCCAGCACCTCGACGCCGACGAAGACGCCGTCGTCGGGGTAGATGCGCACGAAGGGCTCGTCGGTCTGCGGGTTCTGGGCCAGGCCCCCGTGCTCGTCGAGCAGGACGTAGCCCGAGCCGTCCGGCAGGAACAGGAGCCGCCCCGGCCGGCCGAGGAAGATCGAGCGGTGCTGGGCCGCGCGCAGGTCGCGCGCCAGCAGCACGGCCGCGTTCTCGAGCGTGATCTCGGCGCGCGAGAAGTACCAGCGCACGCTGGTGGCCGCGACCAGGGAGAGGATCAGCAGCACGACCAGGAGGACCAGGATCGTGAAGCCGTGCTCGCGGGGGGGTCGGCCCGGCATGGGGAAAGGGTTTCGGACCGCGGTGGGGGCGTTCTTGAGGCGTCCGCGGGCGCAGGAGCATACCCGGGCGCGGGCGCCGGCCGACGTGCGAGGAACGCGGGGCGCCGCGCGATTATCCTCGCGCGGATGAGCGCGCCCCCGCCCGGCCTCCCGACCGCCCTCCCGACGGCACACGACAAGCTGCTCTTCACGCCCGGCCCCCTGACGACCAGCGCCAGCGTCAAGCAGGCGATGCTGCGCGACCTGGGCTCGCGCGACGAGGCCTTCCTGGCGGCCGTGCGCGAGGTGCGTGAGCGGCTGCTCGCGCTCTACGGTCTGTCCCAGGCGAGCGGCTGGGAGGCGGTGCCGCTGCAGGGCAGCGGGACCTTCGCGGTCGAGGCGGCGCTCTCGTCGATCGTGCCGAGGACCGGCGCGAAGCTGCTCGCGCTCGTCAACGGCGCCTACGGCGAGCGCATCGTCAAGATGGCCGCCGTGCACGGGATCCCCTGCACCGTGCTGCGCGCGGGCGAGGACACGCCGATCGAGCCGGCGCGCGTGGCCGAGGCCCTCGCGGCCGACGCTGCGCTCACGCACGTCTCGCTCGTGCACGTCGAGACCACCTCGGGCGTCCTGAACCCGATGCGGGCCGTGGGCGAGGTCGTGCGCGCGGCGGGGCGCGTCTACTTCGTCGATGCGATGAGCGCCTTCGGGGCGCTCCCGATCGAGTTCGAGGCCGCCGGGATCGACTTCCTGGCCGCCTCGGCCAACAAGTGCCTGGAGGGCATCCCCGGGCTGGCCTTCGTGATCGCGCGCCGGAAGGCCCTCGAGACGATCGAGGGCCGCGCGCGCAGCCTCGCGCTCGACCTCCACGCCCAGTGGCGCGGCCTCGAGAAGGACGGCCAGTTCCGCTTCACGCCGCCGACGCACGCGCTGCTCGCCCTGCGCCAGGCGCTGCTCGAGCTCGAGCAGGAGGGCGGCGTCGCCGGGCGCGGGACGCGCTACCGCGCGAACCACGAGCGCCTGCGGGCCGGCATGGAGGCCATCGGCTTCCGCGCCTACGTCCCCGCGCGCGCCTCGAGCCCGATCATCAGCACCTTCCTGTACCCCGAGCACCCGCGCTTCGACTTCGCGGACTTCTACCGCCGCCTCTCCGCGCGCGGCTTCCTGATCTACCCCGGCAAGCTCACGCAGGCGGACTGCTTCCGCCTCGGCAACATCGGGCGCCTCTTCACGGGCGACATCGACGCCCTGCTCGCCGCCGTCCCGCTCGTGCTGCGCGAGATGGGGGTCGAGCTGAGGATTTCTTCCCAAGCGCCCTGAAACCCCCGATAGGTCCCGCCGGTCGTCGGCATGGAGGAATCCATGCCGGAGATCAGCCGCTTCCTCGGAATCGTCGTGGGCATGTACTACCGCGAGCACGGTCCGCCACACTTCCATGCCTACTACGGAGAGTTCCACGTCACGATCCAGATCCGGACTGGGGTCGTGAAGGGACGCTTCCCGCCTCGCGCGCTCCGTCACCTCCTCGAGTGGTACGATCTACACGAACGCGAGCTGCTCCTGAACTGGGAGAACGCGACCCATGAGCGACCCCTCGAACCGATCGAGCCCCTCGAGTGAATGGTGGCTCCCCGAGGTCGTCGAGGCTCGGCACCTCGGGCAGTACCGGGTGTGGTTGCGCTTCAACGACGGGCTCGCCGGCGAGCTGGATCTCTCCGCGGAGATCCATGGAGAGGTGTTCGAGCCCCTCAGGGACCCGGCCTTCTTCGCGGGCTTCGTCCTCGACCACACGCTGACCTGGCGCAACGGCGCGGACTTCGCGCCCGAGTTCCTGTACGAGCGCCTGCGGGAAGCCAGGCGGCAGGTCGGCTGAGACCTACCTGCGCCGGATCTTCGGCGCGAGGCGGTAGTCCCAGATCCCGCGCCCGTAGGTGCCGAAGCGCATCGTGTTCTCGTGGGGCAGGGTCTCGACGCTCCAGTAGATCGTGAGCGGGGCGTGCGTGTCGGTGATGTCGACCCAGCCGCCAGCGCCCTGGTCGCGGCGGTAGGCCGAGGTCTCGGTGCCGCAGAAGAGGGTGCCGAGGCCGTCGCGCGACTCGCCCAGGCAGTAGACCAGCGTCGGCGGCAGGCCCTGGGCGAAGGGCTGGAAGGTGACGCCGCCGTCGGTCGAGCGCCAGATCGAGGCGCCGGAGTAGCCGGTGCCGCCGACGTAGACCGTGCCGGGCTCGGTGCGGCTCGCCAGCAGCGCCGTGCCGTAGAAGTACTGCGGCCCGGGTCCGTTCGAGGTCGACTGGGTCCAGCTCACGCCGCGGTCCGAGGAGTGGTAGATGCGCCCGCGGTCGGTGACGGCCCAGGCCTTCTGCGGATCGAGGGGCGAGAAGGTCAGCGCGCTGACGTACTCGCCGTTCGCCACGCCGAAGTCGAAGCTCGACCACAGG
>DASVAP010000107.1:0-15473 GCA_036376275.1 Planctomycetota bacterium
CGCGCGCGAGCCCGGGCTGCCCCGCGACGCGCACCGCCAGCGCCAGGACCAGGCCCAGGCCGACGATGCCGCCGAGGATCAGGGTCCAGGCGAGGCCCCCGCCGCCCGGCGGGACGCTCGAGAGGTTCCGCTCCAGCACGAGGCGCGGCTCGCTCTCGGCCGGCACCGTCCGGGTCACGTCGCCGCCCGCCGTGGCCAGGCGCAAGAGCGCCCAGGGCTCGCGGCCCCAGCGCTCGAAGAGCGCATCCCCGCCGCCCGGCGGCGTCGGCCGCCAGGTGTGCACGCCCTGCTCCCAGTGCAGCACGTGCCCGTGCGCGATGGCCCCCACGCACAGCAGCCCACCGACGCCGAGCGCGAAGCCGCGCCCGCGCCGGTCGGGCGCGCGCGCCAGGGCGGCGCTCCACTCCGGCACGGCCTGCACGCGCTCGCGCAGGAGGTGAGCACAGGCGGCGACGACCAGCAGGGTCCCCAGGCCGAAGGCGAAGGGTCCGAGGTTCCAGCTCAGGCCCAGCAGGATCCAGGCGAGCAGGAAGAGGACGCCGGCGCGCCAGCCGTGCGTGCGGCTGCGCGAGGCGTGGGCCGCGCGCGGCGGCCGCGCGGCCGGCCCGGGCTCCGTACGCGGCGGGGCCGGAGCCCGCTCCCCGCCCGCCGGCAGGTGCTCGACGTCCGTCTTGATCTCGAGCGCCTGCTGGTAGCGACGCGTGGGCTCGTGCTCGAGGGCCTTGAGCACGATCTCGTCCAGGCGCACGTCGACCTCGACGCGGCGCGAGGGCGGCTCGAACTTGCCGCGCGGCAGCGAGCCCGTGAGCATCTCGTACAGGACGACCCCGAGCGCGAAGAGGTCCGCGCGGTGGTCCACCTCGAGCGGCCGCTCGAGCTGCTCGGGCGCCATGTAGTGCGGCGTGCCCATGACCTGGTCGCTGCGCGTCAGGCCCGGCTCGGCGAGCGCGTCCACCAGCTTGGCGAGGCCGAAGTCGGCCACCTTGACGCGTCCGCGGGCGTCCACGAGCACGTTCTCCGGCTTGACGTCGCGGTGCACGACGCCCTCGTCGTGGGCGTACTGGAGCGCATCGCACAGCTCGCGCGCGATCGCCAGCGCCTGGCGCGGCTCGAGCGGCCCGCGCCGCAGCAGCTCGCGCAGGTTCACGCCGTCGACGAACTCCATCACGAGGTAGTGCAGCCCGTCGGCGCAGCCGAAGTCGTGCACGGCCACGATCCCGGGGTGCGCCAGGCGCGCCAGCGCGCGCGCCTCGCGCGCGAAGCGCTCGGCGAAGGACGGGTCCGCGCCCAGCGCGCGCGGCAGGACCTTGAGCGCGATCGTGCGCTCGAGGCGCGGCTGGCGCGCGCGGAAGACGGCCCCCATCCCGCCCTGGCCCAGCAGGGCCTCGACCGCGAGGGCCGGGAAGGCGGCGCGCACCTCCTCCAGGGTCGGGGGCGGCCCCGCGCTGCGCGGGCCGGCGCCCGTGGAGCTCGGAACCGGCTCCTCCGTGCCGCTCGCCGCCAGGCCGAGCCCGAGCAGGCAGCGCGGGCACTCCTCGCGGGTCGGATCGAGGGCGCCGCCGCAGCGGGGGCAGCTCTCGGGCAGGGGCGCGGGCGTCACGTCGGGCGGGCTCGTCTGCATGGGGACCTCGTCCCCCCCGTGCAGGAACGGCGCGGCGAGGTTACGGCGTTCTGCGCCCGCTCCGGCACGGGCGGGACGGAAAGGCCCTAGGCGCGGAGCTGGCCGGCCGGCCCGTCGAGGCGCGCGTGCTCCTCCAGCAGCCAGGCGGGCTCCTCCGGGGACCAGGCGCCGAGGAACCAGCCGGATCCGAAGCCCGCCAGCTCGAGGACGTCGCCGCTGGTCCGGTAGACGTGCCGGCGCGCGAGGCCCGCACGCTCGGCCGCCGCGTGCCGCGCGGGCGGCACGCGCAGGGCGTACTGGGTCCCGAGCGCGGCCGCCAGCACGAGCCCGGCGCGCGCGTGGAGCAGCGCCGGCGAGCCGAGGACCAGCGCGCGGCAGGCCCGCGGAAGGTTCCGCCCGAGCCCGTCCCACAGGTGCTCGACGATGTCGGGGTGGCTGCCGCAGCCCCACAGGGGATCGGGCACCGAGGAGGGCCGCGCGACGAGCTCCGCCGCGCCGCCCCCGCGCGCCAGGTGGGCCAGCACGCCGGCGTTCTCGGGATGGCGCGGATCGAGCGGAGCGAGGCGCAGCTTCGCCACGGGACGAGGATCGGCACGGGGCGAGCCCGTGCTGGAGCGGCCGCGAGCGCCGCGGGTCACCCTCGACCCGGACGAGACGTCGCGGCCACGCGACGACGGCTGGAGGTCGTCGCTCAGCAGGCCCGGAAGAGGCTGGCGAGCTCCTCCTCCGCCTCGGCCGGGTCGTCGACGGTCTCGGCGATCTCCGCCCGCAGCAGCTCGCCGAAGCGCTTGCGCAGGCGGTGGGCCGCGACCTTGACCGCGTTCTCGCTCAGCGCGAGCTCGGCCGCGACCTGGGCGAAGCGCGGCGCATCGTCCCCCGCCGTGAGCATCGGCCGCAGGCGCTCGAACAGCGCCACGCGCCCGATGCGGGCCTGCTCGGCCGCGAGGCGCTCGAGCGTGCGGTCGAGCAGGGCCCGCACCCAGGCGCGCTCGAAGGCGCGCTCGGGCGTCTCGCGCTCGACCGGCTCGTGCCCGAGGCGCGCCTCGGCCTCGCCCGCGTCCAGCACCAGCGCCACGCGGTCCCCGCCGCGCTTGCGCGCGCGCGCCAGCTCGCGCTGGTTGGCCAGGAAGTTCCGGAACGCGGTCAGCAGGTAGGCCCGGAAGCGTCCGCGGGCCGGATCCGCGCGGGCCACGTCCTCGCGCTCGAGCAGGAGCGCGAAGAAGCCCTGCGTGTGGTCGGCCGCCTCCTCCGGGGCATGCCCGCGGCGGCGCGCGTAGGCGTAGAGCGGATACCAGTAGCTCCGCGCCAGCTCCTCCAGCGCCGCACGCCGCTCGGGCGGCGCCGCGCGCGCCCCGGCCAGCACCACGCTCCAGCGCGTGGTCAGGAAGGATCCTGGACGGTGGGGCTCGGGCGGGGCCACGCGAGGAGGATAGCGGGCCGCGAGGCCGCCGCGTCGGCCCCCTCAGCGAGGGGTCGCCGGGGAGCGGCTCGCGAGCGAAGGCGCTCAGAGCGCCTCGAGCTGGATCTCGGGGAAGGCGCGGGCGACGTCGGCCAGCGCCTCGCCCCCGGGGAGGTCGAGGGCGTCCGCGAGGAAGGCGCGCAGGAGCCGCACGACGAGCTCGAGGTTGCGCGGAGCGGCCAGCGTCGCGCCGCTCCGCGCCCGGAGCTCGGGCGCGAGCAGGAAGGGCGCGTCGCTGAAGGAGAAGTGATCAGTGTTCTCGACGGTCGCGAGGTACGCGGGCGTGTCGTGGTGGGCGAAGATCGCGACCCAGGCGTCGTGGCGCTCCTTGCCCATCGCGGGCGGCGGGCGCTTCGAGAGCTCGGGCTGGTTCAGGACGACCAGGGCGGCGCGCGCGACGCCCTCCTCCTCCACACGACCGAAGGGCGCGCCGTCGAGGTCGATCGCGGCGCGGAAGCGCGCGTCGACCCGGGCCGCCTCGAGCGCCATCGCACCGCCCAGCGAGTGGCCGGCCACGGCGACGCGCCCGGCATCGAGGCGCGCCGCGAGCTCGCCCTCGGGAGCGAGCAGCGCGTCCAGCACGAAGCGCGCGTCCCGGGCCATCTCCTCGACGCGCTCGACCACCGCTTCCGCCCCGCGCGGGTCCTGACCGTTCGTGCGCACGCGCCCGTCGGAGCCGACCGTCACGCCGCAGTAGGGATGGTCGATCGCGGCCACGACGAGGCCGTGGCTCGCGAGCTCCGTGGCGAGCGTCGTGTAGCTGCAGCGGGCCATGCCCATGCCGGGGGACAGGAAGAGGAGCGGCAGCCGCGCCGGGCTCGCCGCGAGCGGCGCGTCCCGCCGCGCGTGGGTGCGAAGGTCGGCCCAGGCGCCCACGGTCTCGGGCTCGAGGTCCAGGTAGCGGCCCTCGGCCAGGACCTCGACGAGCTCCAGCTCGACGAGATAGGGCATCCGCTCACGCCGCTGCGCGTCCTCCGCCGGGTACCACAGCTGGACGAGCAGCTCGCGCGCGCGCTCCGGCACGCGCAGGTCCTTGCGGCCCGGATCGGAGAGGTACAGCACGCGCGTGCCGACCGTGTGCGGCCCGCCCGGGGCCGGCAGCTCCGACGCGAGGAGGCAGAGGAGCGGGAGGAGAGCAGCGCCGGGCATCGGCAGCTACTCTAGCCCTGGTCGCGCCGCCCCGGAGAGCGGGCGGGACGCCCGGCTCGCCGGGCGGGCTCGCACCCGCCCGGCGGCTCCGGACCCGCGCGCGGAGGACGAGCGCCTACGGGAAGGACACCGGCACCGGCGGCGGCGGCGCCGACGGCAGGACCCGGCGCGGATCGCAGGTCGCCTTCAGGATGCGCACGTGGTCGATCCCGGCCTCGACGATCGAGCCGGTGCCGAGGTCGGAGGCGGTGAAGCGCAGGCGCATCGTGCTGGTCGGCGCGATGTGGTCGGCGATGCGGAAGACCTTCTCGTACCAGCCGCCGGAGGCCTCGGGGCTGTTCACGGCGACCGTCTCCAGCGGCGACCAGGTGGAGCCGCCGTTGTTGGAGATCTCGACCACGAAGGTGTCGTCCGTCGCCGTGCCGGTGTTGTTCGAGTACCAGCGCCAGTAGGCGACGAGGGGCGAGCCGGGACCGCTGGCGTCCAGCACGGGCGAGAGCAGGCGCGTGACGCCCCCGTCCACGTCGGAGTCGCCGTCGGTGTTGCCCGTCAGGTAGCAGCGGCTCGAGCCGTCCGCGTCGGTGGGCGGGTCACCGCGGTCGCCGCCGCCGACGGGAATGCCGCGCTGCCACTGCCCGGCGGTGGCCGTGCCGTTCACGGTCCAGCCCAGGCTGGCCTCGAAGTCGTCCTCGAAGATCAGCGTGGTCGCGGAGGCGACGATGGCCTGGTAGCGCACGTCGGGCGCGCCCGGCGGGTCGAGGACCATCTGGCCGGTGGAGGCCTCGGCGCCCACGTAGTAGGTGACGGTGCTGCCGCAGGCGACCGACAGCGGCGGGAAGGCGAGCTGGTAGAGATCGGGGGCGACCTCCGCCAGCGGGAAGACCTCCACGCCTGCCCCGCGGTCGAGGTACAGCGTGCCCGTCTGCGGGACCGGCGTGGCGTTGACCGCCGACACGGCCAGGGCGGACAGGGTCCCGCGCGGATCGAGCACCTCCGGCCGGCCGCTCGGGTAGGCGAAGTCGAGCAGGTCGAGCGGCGGAGCGTCCAGGTTGTGGTCCCCGAAGCCGGCCGCGATCTCCGGATAGTGCGGCGTGCCGTTACCGATGTCGGCGTCGTCGTCGTCCAGCGTGAGGTAGATGACCGTGATCAGCGGATCGATCGTGCCGTCGCCGGGCAGCATGCCCCCGCGCACGATCAGCATGTTGATGAAGAGGTCGGCCCCGATGTCGCGGTAGTCGACCGGCTCGGTCACGACCAGCTCGTTGCGCAGGCTCCAGACCGCGCCCGAGATGAGCTGCCCGCAGTCGTGGCTGCCCCCGTTGCAGGGGTACTGGTGGTTGTTGTTCGCGTTGCGGATGCCGACGCCGCAGGTGGAGAAGCCCTGGCCCAGGACGGGCTCGTCCTGGATCAGGACGCCCATCACGTCGCCCGAGCCCTCGCCGAGCTGGCCCTGGCCGTTGCCGGTGACCGCGATCAGGTGGTGGCCGTACTCGTGGTAGACGACGTCGGTGAAGGCGGTGTTGTTGCAGCCGCCCGAGTTGCGCCAGAAGACGAGGTCCGTGCCCGTGTAGACCGCGTTGCAGGAGGTGATCCCGAAGGCGCTGTCCTCGTTCACGACCAGGTTGAAGAAGGTCTGCGTCCCGATCGTGGGGAAGGCCGGCGCGTAGGAGAGCACGTAGTCGCGCACGAAGTTCGCCTCGAGGTAGGCGTTGACCCCGGCGTTCGAGAACTGGGCCCCCGGGGCCGGGTTGTGGACGAAGTTGGCCGGTCCGGGCGGCGTGACCACCGTCGTCAGCTCGGGCGTCGCGCCGAGCGCCGTGTCGTCGAAGACCTCGAACCACTGCCCGCGCAGGCGCGAGCGCACCGTCACCGAGGTGGACCCGCCGTGCGGGATCACGAACTGCCCGTTGGCGTCGGCGAAGACCGTGTTGCCCCCCACCACCGTGGCCTCGGCGTAGGGCAGCGGCACGACCGCCTCGGGATCGCACTCCAGGGCGTTGAGGCCCTGCGTGGCGCGCCCCGAGACCGTGCCGACCACGTCGATCTGCTGGACCTGGTCCTCGGCCAGGAGGACCTCGCCCGTCGCGAGCGCGGCCACCACGAGGTGCCGCTGGAAGCGGGCCGCATCCGCGAGCACCGAGCCGCGCGTGGCCACGAACTTCAGCGCGAGCGTGGGGGGCACGACGGCCTCCCCCAGGCCCGCATACACGACCAGCTCCGCGGCGCTGATCTCGAGCGCCTCGGGCCGCGCGCGCTGCGGAATCCCGCGCGCGAGGAGCTGCTGGTCGAGGAGCCGCCCGACCGCCGCGTGCATGCCCGGCGTCGGCGCGAGCGCGCCCGGGACGCGCGCCGCCGAGGTGTCGACCCCGGCGACGTCCTTCAGGTCGAAGGACGACAGGACCACCGGATAGCCGGGCTCCGCGCGCACCAGCACGCCGACCCCGGCGCGGAACACCGGCAGGCCGTCCTGCACCTGGTCGAAGCGCAGCAGGTGGAAGCGCGGCGCTCCGCTGGCGCGATCCAGGCCGACGTCGCGGATCGAGAGCCCGTCCGCGCTGGTGGCCAGCGCGAGCGCGCCCTCGTCGATCCCGAGGGCCGCGCGCGTGCGCTCCAGCAGCGCCGTCGCGCTCTCGAGCGCCGAGCCGCCCTGCGCCAGGGTGTCCCCGTACAGGACGGTCGCGCTGCGCCCCGGGGGCGGCTCCTGGAGCCGCGCGCCGGGCAGGCGCTGCAGGAGCGCGCGCCGCGCGCTGCCGGTGGAACGTTCCTGGGCGGTGGCGGTCGGGGCGAGGAGGACTCCGAGCCAGAGCGAGGCGACGAGGAGCTTCATGACGTCCTGGGAGAGCGGTGACAGGGGGAGAGGGACGGGCCGCGATCCTACCCGTGAGCCGCCGCCAGTGGCCGGAGAAGCGCCCACCTTTCCGCGCCCCGGCGCGCATCCGCGCGAACCGCTCGGAGCGCGCTCCGCCCTGGGGCCGCGTCGGAGCGGCGACGCTATGCTCCGCGGCCCGCCGTCCTCGCCGGAGCCCGAGCATGCCGCTGGTCCCGCTGGTCCTCTCCCTCGCCTGCACCGTCCCCACCACCGCCCCCCAGGAGGCGAAGTCCGAGGAGCCCGGCGACGCCGCGCGGAAGGAGGCCCCGCCGGGCGAGCCGCCGCGCTCCTTCACCAGCCAGCACCGCGGCACCTTCCACGGCGTCGAGGTCGCCTACACCGCCACGGTGGCCGAGACGATCCTCGAGAACGAGCAGGGCGAGCGCGAGGCCGCGCTCTGGTCGATCGCCTACGTGCGCGACGGCGTCACGGATCCGGCCGCGCGCCCGGTGACCTTCCTGTGGAACGGCGGGCCGGGCTCGGCCTCGCTGTGGCTGCACATGGGCGCCTTCGGGCCGAAGCGCGTGGACGTGCCGAGCGATGCGCGCGACGACGGCGGGCCGCCCTACGGCCTGCTCGACAACCCCGGGGCGTTCCTGGACGTGTCCGACGTCGTCTTCGTCGACCCGGTCGGCACGGGCTTCAGCCGCACGCTCGGCAAGGCCGAGGCCAAGGACTTCCTCGGCGTGAAGCAGGACGCGCGCTCGATCGCGCGCTTCATCCGCCAGTGGATCAGCCAGCACGGGCGCTGGAACTCGCCCAAGTTCATCGGCGGCGAGAGCTACGGCACGACGCGCGCCGCCGCGGTCGTGCGCGAGCTCGAGGGGCGCTTCGACGACGTGGCCATCAACGGCATCCTGCTGATCTCGACCATCCTCGACTTCACGATCGACTCGAACGCGACCGGCAACGAACTCGGCTACGTGACCATGCTGCCGACCATGGCGGCCACGGCGCACTACCACGGCAAGGCCGGGGCCGGCGTGCCCCTCGCGGAGTTCGTCGAGCGCGCACGCGTCTTCGCGCTGGGCGAGTACGCCCGGGCCCTGCTGCAGGGCGAGTCGCTGCCGCGCGCCGAGCGCGAGCGCGTGCGTGCCCGGCTCGCCGAGTTCACCGGCCTCGCGCCGGACTACCTCGAGCTCGCCAACCTGCGCGTGCGCCCCGACCGCTTCCAGAAGGAGCTGCTGCGCGAGCGCGGCCTGACCGTCGGGCGCCTCGACTCGCGCTACACCGGGCGCGACCTCGACGCCGCCGGCGAGTCCCCCGACGACGACCCGAGCTTCTACGGCATCGACGGCGCCTACGCGACCGCCCTGAACGCCTACCTGCGCGGCCCCCTCGGGGTCGAGCTCACCGAGCAGTACCGGGTCATCGGCGGCCTCGGCGGCCCGTGGGACTGGGAGCTCGACGAGCCCTTCTACTTCAACGTCGCCCCGTACATCGGCGAGGCCATGCGCCAGAACTCCGGCCTGCGCGTGCTCGTGGCCTCCGGCTACTTCGACATGGCCACGCCCTTCTTCGGCGCCGAGTACAGCCTCGACCGCTCGGGCGTCGTGCCCGAGCGCCTCGTGTTCACCTACTACGAGGCCGGCCACATGATGTACGTGAACCACCCCTCGCTGGCGAAGCTCCAGGACGACGTGCGCGCGTTCCTGGTCGAGACGCTGGCGCGCTAGCCCGATCGAAGATCGGCTACTGACTTCGCCGTCAGCGTGACCGCACTGGTTCTCCGGGCGGGCGCAGCCCGCCCGGTGATCCGGTGCGTGATTCCCGGACCCTAGCGAGCCGCACCCAGGAGGACCGATCGCGGCCGGGCTGCGTCACCACGCCGCGCTGCGGGCGGAACTCCGGAATCCTGTCACCTTCGTGCCTGGCTGGAGGACAGTGGTGGGCGTGAGCCGCTCCAAGCCTGGGCAAGAATCGGAATGGGCGCGCGAGGATCGCGCGCCAGGACGATCCAGAGAGCCTGGCAGGACGCCGCGGCCTTCGGCCGCGGCATTCCTGCTCAGCCGCTCTGCACCCCTCGATCCACGCCTGCTCGCCGACCTGGCCTGGGTGCGAGCCCTCGCGCGCAGCCTGGCCGGCCCACGCGTCGAGGCGGACGACCTCGAGCAGGAGGCCTGGCTGGCGGTGCTACGCAGCCCGCCGGACGCAGGCCGGCCCCACCGCCCGTGGCTCGCGCGCGTGGTCGCCAACCTGGCGCGCAGGCGCGGCCGCAGGGAAGCGCAACGGCGAGCCCGCGAGGAGGCGCGCGCGGCCGAGCGGCCCGAGGCCTCCATGCCCGAGGTGGTCGAGCGCTTCGGACTGCTCGAGGACGTCGTGCACGCCGTGATGCGCCTGGAGGAGCCGTCGCGCTCGACGATCCTCCTCTACTACCACGAGGGACTGGGGACGCCGGAGATCGCGCGTCGCCAGGGCGTTCCCGAGGCGACCGTGCGCCAGCGACTCGGTCGCGGGCGGACACGCCTGCGGGAGGCCCTGAAGGGACACGTGGAACGCGAGCGGCTCGGTCTCGGGGCCCTCGCGGCCCTGGCGCGCACGTCGCTCGCGCGCCTGGGACGGGCCTGGATGGGGAAGCCGATCGCCCTCGGCACCCTGCTTGGACTCGTCACCCTGGGTCTGTGGAGGGTCACGAACAGGTCGGAGCCCCGCTCCGCGGGCGCGACTCCCTTGGCCCTGGGATCCACGCGTGACGAGCCGCCCGCGCCCGAGGCCCGGGCGGTGGCGGAGGCTGGTGCGGCGGCCGAGGGACGCGCCTCCGTGCCGCGCGACGAGGCCCAGCGCGGCACCACGAGCCCGCCCGGCTCGCTGCGCGTGCGCGTCGTGCGCGTCGAGGACGGGGCCACCGTCGCAGGCGAGATCGTCCTCTTGCGCTGGAGCGAGGGCGGCGCACGCGACGAGCTGGCGCTGACGACCGACGCCGCGGGGCAGGCGCACTTCCAGGGTCTCCGCCCGGGCACGCTGCAGGTCACCTCGGTGCGCCAGGGCGACGCCTGGCAGCGCTTCGAGCTCCGGGCGGGCCGGACGCCCCAGGCCGAGCTCGTCCTGCCGCGCGGAGTGTCCCTGGAGGTGGCCGTGGTCGACGGCACGGGCGCGCCCGTCCCCGCGGCCGAGGTGTGGATCAGCGAGCCCTGGGACCGTCTGCGCGGACACCGCATCGGCATCGCGGACCCGCGCGGGTGCTTGCGGATCGAGGATGCGCAGCCCTTCGGACACAACTGGATCGGCGCGCGCGCGCCCGGCTTCGCGCAGTCCCCGTGGCACTACTTCGAGGGTGAGGTGGGCACGCGCGTGGAGCTCACCGTCGCGCTCGAGCAGCCTGGCGCGACCGTCGTGGGGCGCGTGCTCGACGGCGAGGGGCGCGGTCTGGAGGGCGCGCGCGTCTTGATCGGGCACGAGTCCGCCGACTGGGCCGCGACGCGCGCGGGGGCGCCGCCGCAGCGCGCGCGCACCGACGCCGCGGGCCGCTTCCGCCTCGAGGGCGTGCCGCTCGACGAGCTCCCGCTCCACGCACGCGCGCCCGGCCTGGGCAGCGTCTCGCGCACGCTGCGCGTGCGCGCGCCCGAGACGGAGCTCGAGCTGGTCCTGGCGCCCGAGGCGCGTCTCGCCGGCCACGTGCTCGACCCGCGCGGGGCTCCCGTGGCCGGGGCCCTCGTCTACACGGACGAGCGCGACGCCTTCGCCAGCGCCGAGGGGCGCACGGACGACGCCGGCCGCTTCCAGCTGTGCGGGCTCGGGAGCGGACGCACGCGGGTCACGGCCACGCACGCCGAGCTGGGCCGGGCCCGGACCGAGCTCACGCTCCGTTCCGGCGAGGAGGGCCGCTGGGACGCGACGCTCGTGCCGGTGCCGCGTCTCTTCGGACGCGTCCTCGACGACGCGGGCGCCGGCGTGCCGCACGTGCGGCTCACGGCCTGGGTCCCGGTCGAGGGCGAGCCGGTCGAGCACGGCGCCTGGACCGACTCCGAGGGCCGCTTCGGCTTCGACGACCTCCCGGACCGGCCGCACCGGCTGGTGGTCGAGGTCGATCCGGCCAGGCACCAGCCCTTCCTGCGATCCGGCGTGCGGCCCGCACTCGAGCCCCTCGAGCTCCGCCTGCGTCCCGCGCGCGAGGCCGCCGTCCTGCGCGGGCGATGGAGCGCCGCGGACGGGTCGGCGCTGGCCGGCGCGCGCGTACGGGCCGAGCCGGAAGCCGAGGACGCGGGTCGCCCCTCGACGCTCACGGAGGCGGACGGGAGCTTCGAGCTCCGCCTTCCGGCCGGGTCCTCGGCCTGGAGCATCGAGGCTCCCGGGCACGCTCCGCTCGCGCTCGAGACGCTGGTGCTCGCGCGCGGCGAGCGACGCGACCTCGGCCTGCGCCGGATGCCGTTGCCGTGCCGCGCGCGCGTGCGCGTCTCCACGGCCGAGGACACGCCCCTGCCGGAGCTCACGGCGGTCTGGAGCGACGCCACGGGAGCGGAGCTCGACGGCGGCACGCGCGAGGGGGACGAGCTGTGCTCGCCGCCGCTCCCGGCCGGGGACGTGACGCTGGTCGTGCAGGGACCCGGGCTCGCGCGGGCCGAGCTCGCCCTCGAGCTCACCTCGGGCGAGGAGCGGGCCCTCGCCCTGGTGCTCGCGCCGGCCGGCGTGCGCCGCGTCGTGATCCTCGTCCCGCCCGGCGAGTCGCGCCCCCAGGGTCTCTTCGCCGAGCTCCAAGACCCTGCGGGCCGCCTGCTGTGGGACGCCGAGGGGCCCGTCGCGCCGAGCGGCGAGGCGACCTTCCTCGTCTCGGCGCCGGCCGGCACCTGGCGCCTCCGGGTGGGGTCGCCGGCCACCGGCGTCCGGGAGACGAACCTGGAGATCCCCGCTCCCGGGGTCGAGCTCGAGCCGGCCCGGCTGGAGCTCGCCGCGCTCGCTCCCCCGGGACGCTGACGCCGCATGGCCGACGGCGCGACGGCCCTCGCAGCCCTCGCCCTTCAGCGCGCCAGGTCGTCCAGCGCGTGCAGCGCCAGGGCCGTGCCTCGTCGCCGCCGAGCTCGCAGGCGGGCGCGCGCCCGGCCGCGCCGCGCCGTCTCGAGCAGGAGCGCGCGCAGAGCGCGTAGCGCGCAGCGAGGGCCGACGCGGGCGGGCGTGCGCCCGCCCGGAGAGCCGGTGCGGTCACGCTGACGGCGAAGTCTGGAGCCGTTCTTCGAGCGGCTCAGGGCTCGACGCGCGTGATGCGCACGCCGTAGTGCCCCTCGATCGTGACGATCTCGCCGCGCGCGACGACGCGGCCGTTGACGAGCACGTCGGCCGGCTCGTGGGCCTCGCGGTCGAGCTCGAGCAGGGTCCCGGGCTTGAGGCGGCACAGGTCGCCCAGGGTCAGGCGCGCGCGGCCGAGCTGGACGGTGACGGGGATCGGGACGGCGGCGAGCTGGTTGAGGGACGGCTCGGCGCCGGCCGCGCCGGAGGGGGCGAGCTCCTCGAGCTGGCGCATGCCGACGGCCACGGCCTGGGTGGCCTGGTCGAGGGCCTGCTCGATCGCGGGGGGTGCGGGCCGGGTGCTCACGCGGCGGCCTCCGGGTGGAGCTCGATGCGCTCGACGCGCACGGCCAGGCGCCCGGCGTGACGGCCGATGCGCGCGCGGGCGAGGGCCAGGCCCTCGACTCGCAGCGGGATCGGGTCGCCGGGGCGCGCCGCGACCGGGATCACGTCGCCGGGCTCGAGCGCGAGCAGCTCGTCCAGCGTGAGCTCGCAGCCGGCCAGCTCGGCGCTGAGCTCGACCTCGACGTGCTCGAGGTGCGCCGGCAGCTTGGCCGGCAGCGTCGGCGCGGACGCCGGCGCCTCCCAGGCGACGCCCGCCAGGATCACGCGCAGCTTGCTCTTCTCCGCGCCGAGCACGAGCTTGAGCGGCACCACCAGACGGTGGGCATCCGCGCCCGGTCCGGCCTCGCGCCAGCTCCCGAGCTCGGCCGCCGACTGCACCAGGGCGAAGCTCGCCGTGGCGACGCCGGCCACCGTCCCGACCACGCGCGCGACCTCGCCCAGGAGCGCCGCCGCCAGGCGCACCTCGATCGTCGAGAGCCGCCGCGCGGCGGGCTTGCCGGGCGAGCCGAGCTGGGCCTCGACCAGCCCCACCGCCGCGGCCGACTCCCACGCGAGCCAGGCCGGCGCGCCGGCGCTCTGGAAGCGCAGCACGCACAGCGGCTCGCGCAGGGCGCCGATCAGCGCGTCGGCGTCGCCCTCGCTCGGCTCGCCGGCCGTCAGGCTCGCCGGCAGGCCGGTGAGCTCCTGCAGCTTGCGCTCGAGCGCCGGCAGCGCGTCCTCGAGCGCCACGCCCAGCTCGAGGAGGCGCGCGCTCCCCATCCGGCGCGGGGCGCCGAAGTCGCGCGGGGCGACGTCGTGGGCCGGACGGGCGCGTCCGAGCACTTCGGCCGGGGTGGACTTGGGGCTCACTGGGTCAGGAAGGTGTGGAAGTACACGCCGCGCACGCGGCCGAACGTGCCGACCGGCACGGCGCCGTGGAACCCGGGCCGCAGGCCGGTGACGTCGACGTGCACGCCCTTGCCGCGCGCGTCGGCGACGAACAGGTCGGCCTCGTCGCCCTGGAAGCGCGTCTCGGGGCCGTCGTCGAGGCGCAGGCTCTTGCGCGCGGCGTCGACGTGCAGCAGGTGGTCGTGGAACAGGCCGCGCAGCGTGCCGCGCGCGCTGGAGCGCCCGGCGCGCAGCCCGCTCTCGACGTGGGGCAGGTCGGCCGAGCGCGGCTCGCCGACGTGCACGGGGAACAGCACGGGATCGAGGGCCTCGCGTAGCTCGTCGCGGAAGACCTCGCGCCCGACGGCGTTGTCGAGCTCGCCCTTGGTCTTCTGCGAGGCCGTGCGCAGCACCGCGTCGGTCACCTTGGCCTGGTACAGCGGGTCGGTGGCGCGCGCGCGCGCGTAGGCCTCCTCGAAGGCATCGACCTCGACGTTGAGCTTGAGCGAGAGGTAGTGGCGCCCACCGTCACCCGCCAGGTTCACCTGGAAGCCGGCCGCGGGCGACACGTCGGCCAGGAACGGGCCGGCGAGCTCCTTCCTCGCGCTCGGGTGCGCGCTCCGGGACGGCACGGCCACGAGCGAGAGCGCCCAGGCGAGGCCGATCAGCCCCATCGCGCCGCCACCGAGGAACAGGCCCTTCTTCCTGTGCGCGGCGAGAGACGGGACGGCGCCCTCGGCGGGCGCGGACGGCGGCCCTTCGGCCGGGTTCTTCTCCGCGGTGGACATGGATCGGGCGGGACGGGGGTCGAGCGGGTGTATCGGCTCGTCCGGGCGAGTCCTTGACGCGCGGAGCGCGGATCGGGAAGGGGTTTCCGCGAGCGGACGGGAGGCGACGGGGTGCCGAGCGCGGGCCGCTCGCCGAGGGCGCCTGGCCGAGCCGTGCTCGGCTACCCGCCCTCGGTGACCAGCACGATCTCGACGCGCCGGTTGGCCGCGCGCGTCTGGGCGTCCACGTTCTCGACCAGCGGGCGCGTGTCCGCCAGGCCCACGGCCGAGCAGCGCGCGCCCGAGATCCCGGCCTCCTCGACCAGGAAGCGCACCACGCGCGCCGCGCGCGCGGCGGAGAGCTCCCAGTTCGAGGGGAAGAGCGGCGAGCGCACCGGCAGGTCGTCCGTGTGGCCCTCGACCAGGAGCGCCCCGCGCTGGTCCGCCAGGGCCTTGCCCAGGGTGGCCAGGGCCGCGAGCGCCTCGGGCCGCAGGTTGGCCGTGCCGGCGCGGAAGTAGACCTCCTCCGGCAGCGAGAGGGCCACGCCGCGCTCGTCGTAGCGCAGCCCGACCTGCGCGCCGAGGCCGGCCGCGTCGATGCGCTCCTCGAGCGACTCCTTGAGCGCCTGCGCGGCCGGCGAGGCGGCCGTGTAGCGGAAGAGCGAGGGCTGGTCGTGGACCAGGGCCGGCACGATGGCCGAGCCGGCCGAGCCGCCGCGCTCGAGCGGCGAGCCGCCGGTCGGCGCGAACAGGCCGTTGGCGCGGAAGGCGACGTTGACCGACTCGGTGAAGCGCCCGAGCTTCTTCGAGTCGACCTGCGAGACGGCGAACATGACCACGAAGAAGGCGAACAGCAGCGTGATGAAGTCGGCGTAGGACACGAGCCAGCGCTCGTGGTTCACGTGCTCGTGCTTCTTGTGCTTCCTGGCCACGGCGGCGTCGACTCAGGCCGCGGCCCTGGCCTTGCCGGCCCCCTTCGCTTGCTTCTTGCCGTGGCCGTGCACGAAGACCGAGAGCTTGCCCTCGATCAGCTTGGGGTTCTCGCCCTGCTGGATGGCGATCGCGCCGTGCATGATCATCTCGTTGCGGACCATGTCCTGGCGGTGCTTCATCTTGAGCTTGTTGGCCGCCGGCAGGCACACGATGTTGGCCGCGCCGACGCCGTAGATCGTGGCC
>DASVAP010000111.1:0-6659 GCA_036376275.1 Planctomycetota bacterium
CGCGCGCGAGACCATCTCGGCCCTGCGCAAGGACGTGCTGGCCAAGTGCTACGGCGGCGACGTGTCGCGCAAGCGCAAGCTGCTCGAGAAGCAGAAGGAGGGCAAGCGCCGCATGCGCCAGGTCGGCAGCGTCGACATCCCGCAGCGCGCCTTCCTGGCGGTCCTCGGCGACCGCGAGGGCGACGAGGCGGAGTAGGCCGGACAAGGGCGGGATCGTCGGAGGACGCGCGTCCCCGGCGCCGCGGGACGCGCCACCCACGGCGGCTCGCTCAGGAAGCTTCGTTCCGGACTCGATCGAGCAGCTCGGCCAGCTCGAACTCCGCGGCGGATCATCCCTCGGAGGCCAGGAAGGAGCGGACCGGCTCCACGAGCTCACGGCCATACTTGAGCTCGGCGAGGCGCAGGGTGATCGCACGCTCGTCCTCGCGCGGATGCCGCAGGCGTAGCCCGGCGCGCGCGAACGCATCGGACGTGTCGGTCAGGTCCAGGACCAGGGCCAGCTTCTCGCCCGGGCTCATGCGGCGGTAGAGCTCGGCCTGCAGGGCCCGCGCGGCGGGCGAGGTGTCGTCCTGGTCTCGAGGGTCCGTTCCCACGCGCGCGCATCATAGGGTCCGGTCCTCGGGCAAGGACGCAGGCCCATGCCGAGGGTGCTCGTTCGCCCACGGGTCCGGTGCGCTCGAAAGTGATACCCTCGCGCCAGACGTGGAGCCGGTCTCGACGATGGAGAAGCGCGCGACGTCCTCGTCTGGCCCCTCGCCGCTGGCTCCGGCCCGGCCCCGGCGCACCGGCTCTCGATGAGCGCAGCCCCCACGCTGCGCCGCCCCTGGCGCGAGGGCATCGAGACCGTGCTGATGGCGGTGCTGCTGGCGCTGTTCCTGAAGCACTTCGTGGTCGAGGCCTACCGCATCCCGACCGGCTCGATGCAGCCGACGCTGATCGGCGACCGCGAGGCGGCGGTCAAGGACCGCATCCTGGTGGACAAGCTGGCCTACCTGGTGCGGGCGCCGGAGCGCTGGGAGGTGGCGGTGTTCCGCTTCCCGCTCGATCGCTCGCGCAGCTTCGTCAAGCGCATCGCCGGCGTCGGGCCCGAGGAGCTGCGCATCTGGAACGGCGACGTCTGGCGGCGCGAGCCCGGGGCCGAGTGGACGATCGCGCGCCGGCCCGCGGGCGTCATGGCCGAGCACTGGAAGCGCATCGCGGTGCCCGAGGACGAGCTCACGCGCTGGGTGCCGCAGGACCTGGAGCCGGACGCGCGCTGGGGCGGCGAGGGGCGCGCGCTGAAGGCGCGTGGCAGCGGGCGCGCGACCTTCCGCGGCGGACGCGAGCCGCTGCGCGACGACTACTTCGACGGCTACCCGCCGGCGCTGCTCGAGTGGCTGCCGGCGCACGCGCGCGAGTCGGGCGAGAACGAGGTCGGCGACCTGCGCCTGACCGGGACGATCACGGCCCTGCCGGGGCTCGTGTCCTTCACGGTCGAGCTGCGCGAGGGCGGGCGGCGCTACCGCTTCGTCCTGCCGGGCCCGGAGGCGCCGGAGGAGGCCGAGCTCGCGATCGAGGCCGGCGAGCACGCCGGGCCGGGCGCTGCGCCGGCGCGCGTCGCCGACCGGCTCCCCGCGGGGCGTGCGGTCGTCTTCGCGCTCGAGAACCTCGACGACGTGCTCACGCTCGAGCTCGACGGCCAGCGCCTCGTCCTGCCGATCCGCGCGGCCCACGACCAGTTCTCGAGCGTGGCGCTCGAGCTCGAGGGCGAGGGCGCCGACCTGGCGGAGCTCGAGCTCTTCCGCGACGTCTACTACCTCTCCGAGGGCGCCGACCCGATCACCGTCCCGGCCGGGCACTACTTCATGCTGGGCGACAACACCCAGGACTCGAGCGACAGCCGCGAGTGGCGCTTCGCGGTCTACGACGTCGGCGGCACGCGCCTGCGCGGCGCCTTCCAGGCGGGCGAGAACCCGCGCACCGTCCCCGGCCCCGAGGGGCCGCTGCTGCGCCTGGTCGACGAGTGGGGCGAGCGCCACTGGCTCCCGGCCGATTCCGCCGTGCGCCGCGCGCCCGAGGCCGCCCCCTTCGTGCCGCGCGCGCTGCTCACGGGCCGCGCCCTGGCCGTCTTCTGGCCACAGGACCCGCGGCGTGGCATCTGGCGCCTGAAATGGGTGAAGTGAGCGGCCCTTGAGCTCCCCGCAATCCCCCGGCGAGACCCGCCCGACCGGCGAGCGCTCGCGGCTCCCGCCCGAGTTCGCCCCCCGGGGCGTGCTCCCGCCGCCGGGACCGGCGCCCGCCGGGACCGCCGCCGCGCCCGCGCCTCCGCGCCGGCCGTGGCGCGAGAACGTCGAGGCGATGACGATGGCCATCGTCGTCGCGCTGCTCTTCAAGTACTTCGTGCTGGAGATCAGCAAGATCCCGAGCGGCTCGATGCAGCCCACGCTGATGGGCAACCCGGAGACGGGCGTGTTCGACCGCACGCTGGTCGACAAGCTCGTGTACCGCTTCCGCGACCCGCGCCGCTTCGAGATCGTGGTCTTCAAGCACCCGCTCGAGCGCTCGCGCGTGATGGTCAAGCGCCTGGTGGGCATGCCGGGCGAGGAGCTGAAGATCGAGCACGGCGATCTCTGGACGCGCGCCGGCGAGGGCGAGCCGTGGCGCATCCTGCGCCGTCCGGAGAACGTGCAGGCCGCCGCCTGGCGCACGCTGCGGCCGAGCGCGCGCGGCGCGGACTGGGGCGTCGTGCGCGGCGGCAAGGAGTGGCAGGTCGGCGGCGAGCGCATCGTCGCGCGCGGCGACGGCGCGGCGCGCTTCCGCCCCGAGGCCGGCCCGATCACCGACGGCTACACCGACGGCTACCCGCCCGCGCTGCAGGGCCAGATCGTCGTGCGCGACCCGAGCCTCGGCCGCAGCCCGGTCGGCGACGTGCGCCTCGAGGGCGAGCTCGTCGCGCTGGCCGAAACCACGGCCGTGACCGTCGAGCTGACCGAGGGCCAGCGCGTCTACGAGTTCACGCTGCCGGGCCCGGCCGCGCCGGCCGACGCGCGCGCGCGCGTGCTCGTGCGCGACTCGGCCGCGGGCAGCGAGCGCGTCGCCGAGGGCGAGCCCGTGCGCCTCGCGGCCGGCGCGCGCCTCGCCTTCGCGGCCGAGAACCTCGACGATCGCCTGGCGCTCGAGCTCGACGGGCGCACCGTGGCCACGACCGAGATCGAGCCGAGCGCGCGCCGCGAGGCCTCGCTGACCCTGGGGGTCCTCGGCGCGGGCGCGGACTTCGCCGAGCTCCGCGTGCGCCGCGACATCCACTACCTGACGCCCGAGGGCCGCTCCTCCTGGTCGGTCGTCATCCCCCCCGGGCACTTCGTGATGCTCGGGGACAACACCCAGGACTCGGCCGACGGGCGCCTGTGGAAGTCCCAGACCTGGACCTGGAAGGATGCCGAGCCCGAGGTCAAGGTGCGCGGCAACTACCGCGAGGGGGGCGAGAACCCGACCTACGGGGTCCTGGCCGACGGCAGCCCCGGGATCCGCTTCCGGGACGAGTGGGGCGAGATGCACTGGTTCGCCCGCCAGGGCGGCCCGCGCGAATCGCTGCCCGGCAATGCGCCCCTCGTCCCGCGCGAGCTCGTCCTGGGCCGCGCCGTGGCCGTCTTCTGGCCGATCCGGCCCTTGAGCGGGCTGTGGCGGCTGGGCTGGCTGCACTGAGAGCATGAGCAGAGCTCCGCGGCCGCAGGCCGCGGCAGCTCTGCCAGGCTCTCTGGATCGTCCTGGCGCGCGATCCTCGCGCGCCCTACCGACTCCCTGGCCCGAGGGGAGGGGGACAGGTCAGCCCACGCCGATTTGCATTCTCCACGGCAGCGCGCGAGAGCGAGGCGCGCCCCCCTGTCAAGCGCTGCGGCGCTCTCCACAGCCCCCGAGGCCCCATCCTGAAGGGCTCGCAAAGAGCCGAAGCCCCAGGCGAGCAAGGAGTTGCACGCGAGTCGCCGGCGCCCGCCCACGCCCCCATCGACGCCGCGCCGGATGGACCGGGCGCGCGGCGCGAGGCGGGCTCCGAGCGCTCTCCACAACTTGTTCACAGGGTGATCCGGGCCCGCCGGCGCACCGGGCGGAGCGTGTTCCTACACTTCGCGGCCGGATGAGCCCCTCTGAGCCCGACGGAGTGCCCGACGCAGCGCCCGCCGCGGCGCCCGCCGGCCCGCTGCTCGAGACCAAGAACCTGATCAAGGCCTATCGCGGCCGCCGGGTGGTCAACGGGGTCTCCTTCCACGTCGGCCGGGGCGAGATCGTCGGGCTGCTCGGACCCAACGGGGCCGGCAAGACGACCTCCTTCCGCATGACCGTCGGGCTGACCCCTCCCGACGCCGGGGAGGTCTGGCTGGAGGGCCGGGAGTGCTCGCGCCTGCCGATGTTCAAGCGCGCGCGCCTGGGGATGGGCTACCTCCCCCAGGAGGCCAGCATCTTCCGGCGCATGAAGGTGCGTCACAACCTGCTGGCGGTGCTCGAGGCCATGCCGATCGGCCGCAAGGAGCGCCACGCGCGGGCCGACGAGCTGCTGGACGAGCTCGACCTCGAGCCGCTCTCCGACAACCTGGCCGAGACCCTCTCCGGGGGCGAGCGCCGGCGCCTGGAGATCGCGCGCGCCCTGGCCACCGACCCCTCGATCCTGCTGCTCGACGAGCCCTTCGCCGGCGTCGACCCGATCGCGGTCGAGGAGATCCAGACGCTGATCGGGCGCCTGCGCCAGCGCAACCTCGGGATCCTGATCACCGACCACAACGTGCGCGAGACGCTGCAGTCCACCGACCGCGCCTACATCATCCACCAGGGCCGCATCCTGCGCGAGGGCACCGCGCGCCAGCTGGTCGAGGACCCGAAGGTGCGCGAGGTCTACCTCGGCCACAGCTTCGACACCCAGGTGCGCAAGGGCGTCACCGCCGAGGAAGAGCGCGGGCTCGCCGAGCCGTAGCCCTGGGACCGCCCGGCTCCAGCCTGGCTCCGATCCTCCTCTTCCCTCCGCTTCCGCAGCTCAGCGCGCGCGCTCGAACCGCCCCGGCAGCTCCGGGAGCTCGCCGGGCGTCGACACGCGCCCACAGCGCAGCTCGACCTCGACGACGTCTCCTTCCTCCAGGTCCAGCCGCAGCATCCCACCCAGCGCTCGCTCGCGGTCACTGGCCCACACCGACGCGCGGCCGACGTCGCACACGGGGATCTCGAAGCGGCCCTGCTCGTCGGAGCGCGCCCGCGGCTCGCCATCGTTCGCGATCAGGAAGCCGCTCGAGACCGTGACCACCGCGCCCACGAGCGGCGCACCCTCCGGATCCAGCGCGCGACCGCTCACCCGCGCCGGCCTTCGCAGCCTCAGCGTGACGTCCCGCAGGCGCTTCGTGCCCGCAGGCACGAGCACCGGCTCGCTCTCCGACCAGTCCGCATGCGTCGCGACCAGCCGGCACTCTTCAGCCGGGATCAGGACGGAGAAGCCACCGTCCGGATCGGTCCCGGTGATCGTCAAGGCGTACCAGTCCATCGGATACCGCCACACCCCCGCCTGGATCGGCCGCCCCTCCCCATCCACCACCCGCCCCTCGATCACCCCCATCCCCCGCCGCAGCCAGGCGACCCCGAGCGCGACCGCAGCGAGCCCGAAGCACCACCCACCGAACAGCAGCAGCTTCGTCCGACTCCTCACGCTCGCCCTACCGCTCCCCCGGTCCCCGGTTTCCCGTCCGCGCCGCGCGCGCTATCCTCTCCGCCCCTTTTCCTCGCCAGTTCCTCATGAAGATCATCGCCTGCATCAAGCGCGTGCCGACCACCGACCTGGTGGCGCGCGTCGCCGCCGACGGGAAGTCGCTCGACGCGAGCGGCGCCCAGTACATGACCTCCTTCTACGACGAGATCGCGGTCGAGGAGGCGATCAAGCAGAAGGAGAAGCACGGGGGCGAGGTGGTCGTGCTCACGATCGGGCCCGCGGACGTCTCGAAGGAGGTGCGCGAGGCGCTGGCCAAGGGTGCCGACAAGGGCGTGATCCTGGTGGACGGCGAGTGGGCCGGGCGCGACCCGCTGGCGACGGCCAGGGCGCTGGCCGGCAAGGTGAAGGAGCTCGGCGCGGACCTCGTGCTGCTCGGGCGCGTCGCGACCGACCGCGACAACGCGGCCGTCGGGCCGATGCTGGCGACGCTGCTCGGCTGGGCCTGCGTGACCGACGTGGTCGGGCTGGAGCTCGAGGCGACGAAGGGCACCGCGCGACGCGAGGCCGACGCCGGGCTCGAGACCTACACCTTCGCGCTGCCGGCCGTGCTCACCTGCCAGAAGGACCTGAACGAGCCGCGCTACGCCGGCCTCAAGGGGATCATGGCGGCCAAGAAGAAGCCGGTCGAGGAGAGCGCGTGCCCCGCGGGCACGTCGCAGGTCGAGGTGGCGAAGCTGGCGCTGCCGCCCGCGCGCAAGGCGGGCCGCATCGTCGGCGAGGGCGCGGCCGCGGTGCCGGCCCTGATGGACGCGCTGCGCAACGAAGCCAAGGTCCTCTAGGCACACGGAGCAACCCCCATGAGCACGATCGTCGTCTTCGTCGAGCACGCGAGCGGCGCCCCGCGCCGCGGCAGCCTGGAGGCCCTCGGCGCCGCGAGCGCGCTGGGCGGCGAGGTGGTGGCCGTCCTGTGCGGGGACGGCGCGGAACCGGCGGC
>DASVAP010000119.1:0-3419 GCA_036376275.1 Planctomycetota bacterium
CTTCTTCCTCGATCCTCCTTCTTCGTTCCTTCTCCCCTCCGCGTCCTCCGCGTCCCCCTCCGTGCCTCCGCGGTCCGCTGATGACCGTCACAGTGGCCTGAACCGCCCCGGACCGCCCCGGACCGCTTGCACCACCGGCCGCGCCAGCGTTCACTGCCAGTCCATGGACGCCGGAGGCGCGCGCGGGTCGCTGGCCGAGTTCACGCTCAAGGCGCTCCTGTGCGGGCTCGCCTTCGGCGTCGTGTTCGGCGCGGCCAACGCCTACATCGGGCTCAAGGCGGGCCTGACGGTCTCGACCTCGATCCCGATCGCGGTCCTGTCGGTGGCCGTGTTCCGCGCGCTACGGCTGCGCGGGACGATCCTGGAGGCGAACATCGCGCAGACGGTCGGCAGCGCGAGCTCGTCGCTCGCCTCGGGCACGATCTTCACCATCCCGGCGCTGTTCATGTGGGGCATGGTCCCGGCCCTGACGCAGGTGGCGATCCTGGCGCTGTGCGGCGGGCTGCTCGGGATCCTGGCGATGGTGCCGCTGCGCCGGCTCCTGATCGTGCAGGCCGAGGCCGAGCTGCCCTACCCGGAGGGCCGCGCCTGCGCCTCGGTGCTGGGCGCGACCGAGGGCGAGGGCGCGGGCGGGCGCTGGATCTTCATCGGGATCGCGCTCGGCGCCCTGGTGAAGCTCGGCCTCGACGGCTTCCACCTCCTGCCGGAGGACGTGACCTGGAGCTTCGGCAACAACGCGAGCCTGGCGGTGCGGCTCTCGCCGGCGCTGCTGGCGGTCGGGTACCTGATCGGCTTCCGCGCCTCGGCGGTGATGGTGGTGGGCGGGTTCATCACCTCGCTCGTGCTCTATCCGCTCGTCACCAAGGCCTACGCGGGTGGCGCGAGCGCCTGGCTCGGGCTGGAGAACGTGCCGGCTGCCCTCGAGGCGTACCTGGGCGAGCTGCCGGCCACCCCGGCGCTCTCGGCCGGCGCCGCGCGCAACCAGTTCCTGATCTACGTCGGCGCGGGCGCGGTCGCCGCGGCGGGACTCCTGACGGTCGTGCGCACGGGTCCGGTGATGCTGAAGTCGCTGGCGGCCGTCGTGGCCGGCGTGCGCGGCGGGCGCATCGAGGGCTCGACCGAGCGCACCGATCGCGACCTGCCGGGCTGGATCCTGATCGCGGGGATCGCCGTGGTCGTGTCCCTGCTGGCCTTCGTGCCGGGCGTCCTGGCGGGCGAGCTGTCCTTCGAGCGGCGCCTCCTGGCCGCGGCCGGGGCCTCGTTCTTCGCCTTCCTGTTCGTGCCCGTCAGCTCGCGCATGGTGGGCGTGATCGGCGTCTCGTCGAACCCGACCAGCGCGATGGCGCTCGTGACCCTGGCCGGCACGGCGGCGGTCTTCGCGCTGCTGGGCTGGACCGAGGCCGACGCGCGCGCGGCGGTGCTGACGGTCGGGACGGTGGTGTGCGTGGCGGCCTCGAAGGCCGGTGACATCTCGCAGGACCTCAAGACCGGCCAGCTCGTGCGCGCCACGCCGGCCCTGCAGCAGTTCGGGCAGCTCATCGCGGCCGCGGTCGCCTGCTGGGCCGTGGCGGGGGTCGTGATCCTGCTCGGGACCGGTGATGGCTTCGGCGAGGGCGGCATCCCCGCGCCGCAGGCCCGCCTGATGAAGACGATGGTCGAGGCCGTGCTGGGCGAGAGCCTGCCCTGGGACCTGATGGCGATGGGCGGGGCGCTGTCCCTGTGCGCGGCGCTGGTCGGGCTGCCGGCGCTCTCCTTCGCGCTCGGGGTCTACCTGCCGCTCGCGACCCTCTCGACGATCTTCGTCGGCGGGCTCGCGCGACGCTTCGTCGAGCGCGGCGGCAAGACCGAGGCGAGCGCGCTCGAGCGCGGCGTCCTGTGCGCCTCGGGCTTCGTCGCGGGCGAGGGCCTGGCCGGCGTGCTGGTGATCGCCTGGTCCTACTACACCGACGCCGGGCGCTACCAGGCGCCCCCGGCGACCGCGCTCGAGGCGGGGCTCGGGCTGGCGCTGCTGGCGGCGATCGTGCTGGTGCTGGTGCGCTCGGTGCGCGCGGGAGCGCGCGCATGATGCGCGCACGCATCGCGCTGGTGCTGGCCGTCCTCGCGGTCGTGGCCGTGGTGTGGTTCCAGGCGCGGCGCGAGGAGCCGGGTCAGGCAGCGCTCGATCCGGGCGGCGTGGCGCCGCCGCCCGACGCTCCGGGGCCGTCCCCCGGCGGCGAACGCACTCCCCCGCCGCCCGCGGGCCGCGACGGCACGCTCGTCGGCCGCGTGGTCGACGTCGAGGGCGCGCCCTGGGTCGAGCTCCTGGTCGCCTGCGGCGAGCACACGACGCGCACGGGCACCGACGGGAGCTTCACGCTCGAGGGCCTGGCGCGCGCCGCGCTCGCGCTCGATCTGACCGTGTCGTTCGACCCGGCCGAGCCGCTGGGCGTGCGCCGCCTCGCCTGCGCGCTGCCGCCGCTGGCGGTCGACCTCGGCCCGCAGGCGCAGCTCGACGTGGGCACGCAGGTCGTCCCGCGCAGCCGACCGTTCTGGATCGAGGGCCAGGTCGTGCTGGACGAGGCCTGGGCCGCCAGCGAGGCGCTGACCCTGCGCGAGGTGCGCCTCTCCGTGGGCGCGGCGCGTCCGGAGGATCTGGGCAACCTCTACCAGGGCGACCCCAGCACACGGCCGGGCGGGCCGATCGACTGGAGCCGGCCGCCGTGGAGCGCCGAGCTCCCGGCCCTGCCCGCGGTCGGCCCCGACGGCCGCTTCCGCTTCGCCGTCGAGACGCCCCACGACCCGTTCCTGTTCGTCGTGCAAGCGCGGCGCTTCGAGCCCTTCGAGCGCCTGATCCTGCCGGAGCCGGGCGGGAGCTTCCGCGAGACCTTCGAGATGCCCTGACGCGGCGCGCGGGCCGCCTTCAGCGTGCCGACCGACCGCCCGCGCCGCCGTCGAAGGCGGCCAGGGCGCGCTTCGGCGCGATGGCGCGCCAGGCCTCGACCAGGAGCGGCTGCAGGAGCTTCGCCGGCGCCCTGGCCAGGCGCACGCCAAGGGCTCCGTTGCGCGTGGTCCAGGTGCCGTAGGAGAAGAAGAGCTCCGGTCGCGCGGCGATCCAGTCCTCGGCCTCCTCGGCGACCGGGAGCTTGATCATCGCCTCGCCCCCGTCCGGCACGAGCGTGGCGAAGATCTTCTTGCCGACGCGGAAGGAGGTGCGCTCGAAGTGCGGTGCCTCGTGGGCCTCCGGCAGCGCGAGCGCGAGGCGGCGGAAGGCGTCGGGGGTCATGGCCGGCTCAGGTCAGCCCGCCGTCGATGCCGAGCACCTGGGCGGTGATGTAGCCGGCCTGGTCCGAGAAGAGGAAGCGCACCAGCGCCGCGACCTCCTCCGGCTGGCCGAAGCGACGCAGCGGGATCGTCTCCACGATCTCCGCCTGCGGCAGGCC
>DASVAP010000202.1:0-12900 GCA_036376275.1 Planctomycetota bacterium
CCGAGCTGGCCGAGCTGTGCGCGAAGGGCGGGCTCCTGTGGGTCGACGTGCAGGGCCTCGGCGAGCGTGGTGGCGACGCGCGTCCTCCGCGTACCGAAGACGAGAAGGGCTTCGTGCGTGCCGAGGATTACTCGGTCGACGACCTGGTGCAGCACCACACCGAGGCCGCCATCAAGACCGCCGGCAAGCTGCGCGTCGAGGGCCGCGAGTACGTGATGCGCGAGAGCGACGTGTGCCACTTCCTGGTGAACCGCTGACAGCTTCTGCGCGCGCTCAAAGGTGGGTCGTCGCCGAGTCACCGGGCTCCATGGGCACCTTCCCGCTCAGGATCCTGCCCAGACTGCGCGTCGGCTCTACGTGGTAGATGCGTACCTGGCCCTTGTATGTCTTGCCGCGGTACACGTCGAAGCGGTAGCCCGCCACGACCCCATGGTCGCTCCCGGCCTCCAGCACGACCACGCGCAGCTCCAGGTCCACGCGCGCGAGCGCGGCCTCGATCTGCGGCGGATGCCAGGTCGTGCTGCCGCCGGCGAGCCGCTCCTCCAGCTGGCAGATCGTCATCCGCAGCGCATCGTTCTCTCGCTGCAGCGCCAGCCACTCCTCGGTCGCCCGCCCGGCGTCGCCGGTGCGGCAGCCTACCAGGGCCATGGCCAGCCACAGGGGGCGCGGGAACCGCATGCTGCGCGTTCCTATCCTGTCCCACGGCAAAGGTCACCGCTCGTCGGGGCGTGATTGTCCGTGGGCAGCGAGGTTGCCATGCTGGCTCCGACGGGGCAGACGTGAACGACTGGAAGAGCAACCAGGACAAGACGCAGCACAGGAGGCGCCGTCGCGAGAAGCTGCGCGTGGGGCGCAACAAGCCGCCGGGCGGGTCCACACCGGGGACCCTCGTCGTGCCGGAGGGCAGCCCGCTGCCGCGCGTGCGGGCGCTGCGCTACACGGCCGAGGCCCGCGAGGAGCGCGAGATCCGCGCCGAGGCCGAGCTGGCCGAGCTGTGCGCGAAGGGCGGGCTCCTGTGGGTCGACGTGCAGGGCCTCGGCGAGCGTGGTGGCGACGCGCGTCCTCCGCGTACCGAAGACGAGAAGGGCTTCGTGCGTGCCGAGGAGTACTCGGTCGACGACCGGGTGCAGCACCACACCGAGGCCGCCATCAACACCGCCGACAAGCTGCGCGTCGAGGGCCGCGAGTACGTGATGCGCGAGAGCGACGTGTGCCACTTCCTGGTGAACCGGTAGCGCCAGCTTTCTGCCGGAGGGGTAGACTTGCCGGCTCCCATGGGCGCCGGCATCGCACTGGCACTGTTGACGGCTGCGATCGTCCCTCAGCAGGCGCGCCCATCGGCGGCCCCCCAGAATGGCTACTGGGAGCGGCCGTTCCAGCACGACACGGCCGGGTTCGAGGCGCCGCCGGCGCGTCTGAACGTCGTGCACATGGCGCTGATCCCCAAGGGGCCACACCAGGGACGCGTGCTGGTGTGGGACCTGCGCGGGCCGCAGGGACCGGGCCCCTGGAAACAGCGCTGGGCGATCGTGGACCCCGCCGATTCGAGCGCGCCCGTGTTCTGGAACGCCGAGCTCTCGATCCCCACCGGACGGGGCGACCTCTTCTGCGCGGGGCACGCCTGGACCTCCGACGGCGAGCTGCTGGTGGCGGGGGGGACGACGGCCTACCCGGTCATCGCGGGCAAGCTCACCTACCTCTGGGATCCCGTGGGGGGCGCGAACGGCGGCTGGCTGCGGCAGCCGGACATGGCCGAGACTCGCTGGTACCCGACGGTGCTGCTGACCGACACGGGTGAGCTCCTGATCGCCGGCGGGACGCGCGGCCGGGGTCTGCCCGAGCGCAACGACTACGAGGTGTTCGTGCCGTACGCCCGGGTTGGCGCCTGGACACGTCCGGCCCCGGCGCGGGTCTTCCCCGGGCCCCAGGTCGCGGGCGGCGAGTTCGGGCTGTATCCGCGCCTGCTGCAGCTCGAGACGGGCGAGCAGTTCATGGCGGGCGAGAACGGCGTGGCGGTGAAGATGAACCACGGCCTGGCGCCGGGACAGTGGACCGCCACGGACTCGTTCGCCTGGCCCATCCGCGAGCACGTCAACGCGCTGCTCACGCCGCGCGCCGTCGGGGCCCCGGAGGTCGTCTGGGCCCTCGGAGGCGAGGCCTTCGATGCGGCGGGTTCCTCGCTCGGCGTGCTCGATGCCGTCGAGTCCTGCACGCCGGGTTCCCCGGGCGCTCCCGCCTGGGACTGGTCGAGCCGGCGACCGATGCGCGAGCCGCGCACGTCGTCGAACACGGTGATCCTGCCCAACGGGCACGTCCTCGTCGTCGGCGGGCGCTCGTCTCCCGAGCACCTGCCGGAGGTTCCCGTGCTCGAGCCCGAGCTGTTCGACGGGACGCGCTGGCAGACCATGGCGCCCGGCGCATCGCCGCGCACCTATCACTCGACGGCCGTGCTCCTGCCGAGCGGCAAGGTGCTCACCGGTGGCGGACAATCCTCCACGTTCGACTACCAGGTCTTCGCGCCGCCCTACGTGCTGAGCAGGGCCCGGCCGCGGGTCGTGAGCGCGCCGCCCGTCCTGCCCTGGTCCAGCCTCGACCCGAGCCCCCGGACCGTCGTGTTCGCCGCGCTCCCGGCGGGCGAGGCGGTCACGCGAGTCGTGCTGGTCGCGCCCGGCTCCGTCACGCACCACTTCGACGCATCCCAGCGCCTGGTCGAGCTGCAGGTCGTCGACGCGACCGCGACGAGCGTGTCCTTCCTCGGGCCGAGCCATCGAGCGCAGGCGCCGCGGGGCTACTACATGCTGTTCGTCGTCACCGCGAGCGGCATCCCCAGCGTCGCCAGCTGGGTGATCGTCGGCTAGCCCGATCGCCAGGTCGGGCTCCCTGTGCCGTCGGCGGAGCGCCACGGCCCGCCGGGCGCGCCAGCGCCTCGGCCGCGCTCATGCTTGCGGCCGGCCGTCGTTCGCGTGCCAGACCGCGTCGCTCCAGCCCCAGAGGGTCGTGCGCCAGTGGAGCTCGTCGGAGAAGAGACGCTGCTCGAGCCGCCGGAATGCGCTCTCGAGCTCCGCCCGGGGGAGACCCGAGGCCTGACCCTCGACCTCGCGCAGGAACAGGCGCCCCAGCAGGCCGAGCTGCTCGCGGAACGACATGCAGGAGGCGCGCAGCTCCTCGAAGGAGCAGGTCACGGCCAGCGTGAACGCGTCGAGGTTCGTGATGTCGTGGGCCCAGAAGGCGGGCCAGTACAGGATGTCCCCCGGTTGCAGCACGGTCTCCAGACCCCGCGCCCGGGCGAGCTCTGGATGGCGGTCGAAGTCCGGGCGATCGAGGTCGACCTCGGCCGCGTGCGGCACGCGGAACGGCGCCGAGCCCGCCTCGAACCAGCCCGGGAAGGAGAGGAAGCGTGCCTGCGAGGGTGGAAAGAGGACCACGCGCTTGCGGCCGCGCAGCTGCACCAGGGCCTTGACCTCGCCCGAGAGGTCGTAGTGCAGCGGAGCGCGCTGGCGCGGACCCCCGAGCAGCAGCGCCGCGTAGATGAGGTCGGCGCGGTTCATGAAGGCGGGGACCTCGAAGTCCGACGCCAGGACGGTGAGCCCCGGATTGGGCTCCTTGCCCCAGCCCACGCGCAGCTCGCCGTCGCGCTCGTTGACCTGGAAGATGCCGGTGGGGGTGTTGAAGAGGTAGCCCTGGCTGGCGTCGCCCGCGACGACGGCCTCGACGAAGGCGCGCAGGTTCGTGGACACCGTGCGGGCCCGCGCGAACCCGCTGCGACGCGCATCGGCCTCGTAGACGCCCGCCAGCAGCTCCAGCCGTGCCTCGCCGGCCCGCGCGACGAGGTACTCGGGGTCCCAGCGATGCAGCGCCGGCAGGTCGTGTGCACCCTGCTCGTGCACCACCGGCAGGCGGCCCGCGAACTCGTCCACGAACTCGACGCGGGGCAGCGCGCGCCGCCGGACGACTGCGCCACCGACGAAGCGCGGACGGCCGGTGTCCTCGTCGGGTCCCACGGGCTCCCAAGGTACCGTCGAGCGCCTCGCGCGGGGCGTCCCTTCTTCCGGGAGCGCTCGTCGGCCGCGGTTTGCCTGCGCCGTGGGCAGCTGCCATCCTGTCTCGGATCCAGGCACCGCCTTGAGCTCGCAGTCGAACCCGGAGAAACCCCACGGCAAGAAGCGCCGCCGCGACAAGCTGCGCATCGCGCGCAACAAGCCGCCGGCGGGGTCGACGCCGGGCACGCTGGTCGTCCCGGAGGGCAGCCCCTCGCCGCGCATCCGCGTCCTGCGCTACGCGCCCGAGGCCTGCGAGGAGCGCGAGATCCAGAGCGAGGCCGAGCTGCGCGCACAGTGCCAGAAGGAAGGGCTCCTGTGGGTCGACGTGCAGGGCCTCGGCGACCGGGCCACGCTCGAGTGGATCGGGCGCGCCTTCGCGCTGCACCCCCTGGTGCTGGCGGACGTGGCCCACGTTCCGCAGCGTCCCAAGGTCGAGGCCTACGACGGCCTGACCTTCACCGTCGCGCGACGGCTGCGCTGGAAGGGGGAGCCCCAGGACATGGTGGACGAGCGCCAGGTCAGCCTGGTGCTGGCGCCGGGACACGTGCTCACCTTCCAGGAGGGCCCGGACGACGTCTTCGAGCCGGTGCGCGTGCGCCTCGTGAACGGTGGCGGTGCCCTGCGCCGCTCCGGCACCGACTACCTCGCGTATGCGCTGCTCGATGCGATCGTGGACGACTACTTCCCGGTCCTCGACCAGGTCGGCGAGCGCCTGCAGGCGCTCGAGGAGCGTGTGCTCGAGCGTCCGACCCGCGGGCTGCTGGGCGACCTGGCGTGCGTGCGCCGGGACCTGATCGGCCTGCGCCGCGACGTGTGGCCGCAACGCGAGGCGCTGCTCGCGCTGCTGCGCGGCGAGGAGGCCGGCATCAGCGCGCCCGTGCGCATCTTCCTGCGTGACGTGCACGACCACTGCGTGCAGGTGGCCGAGATGGTCGAGGTGCAGCGCGAGATCGCGGCCGGGATCCAGAACCTCTACCTGACCTCGCTCGCCAACCGCACCAACGAGGTGATGAAGGTCCTGACGGTGATGTCGACGATCTTCATCCCGCTCACGTTCCTGGTGGGCGTGTGGGGCATGAACTTCGACCACATGCCGGAGCTGGGCTGGCCCTGGGCCTACCCGCTCGTCTGGCTGCTGATGCTCGCCATCGCGGCCGGGCTGTTCGTCTACTTCCGGCGCCGCGGCTGGATCGGACGGGAGCCGGACTAGCCCTGCTGGCCAGGGGGCGCGGCAGGGCAACGGGGCCTGCCGCGCGCGGGTCAGAAGGAGTCCACGTCGCCCAGCGTCTGGTGCCAGTGCTCGTCCAGCCAGCGGCGCCCGAGGCCCGGCACCCAGCTGCGGTAGCACTCCTGCAGGGGCGTGCGCTGGGCGTGGAAGCCGAGCTCCTCCTGCCAGCGCCAGGCCAGGGGCAGGGACAGCGGGAACCAGCCGCCGAGGTAGGGCAGCGCGCGCTCGCGCGCGCGCGGCGGCCGCGGCCAGCAGCGCGCGCTCGACGCCGCGCTCCTGCGCCGGGACCAGCCAGTCCATCAGCGCCAGGAGGCGCGGGTCCGGGGCGCCCGCGCGCAGCACGGCCAGCCCGAGCAGCGCTCCGCCGCTGCGGGCCTCGAGCAGCTCGTAACGCACGTCCGGGTGATCGGCGTAGCGCCAGTTCAGGTAGCGCGCGTCGCGGACGGTGGCCGTGGCGAGCTCGGGTGCGCAGCGCGTCCACAGCTCGTTCGCCGCGGCGTCGAAGCGCGGCACGCTCGCGATCAACAGTCCGGGCTCGGGCGCCGGCGCGTCCTCGGCGCGCAGCACGAGCAGGACCACGTCGCGCAGCACGCCGACCTTGAGGTGCGCCAGGCACACGCGCTGCAGCTCCGGCTCGGGGAAACCCCACTCGAGCGCCTTGGTGCCGTTCAGGAAGGTGCGCTGGTAGGCCTGGCCGACGGCGACGATCAGCCGGCTGCCCCCCAGCCCCTGGCGCAGCTCCGGGGCCACGGCCATGTCCGTCTGCAGCCCGGCCAGCACCGCTTCCCCGCGCAGGATGCAGCGCACGGGCAGCACGGCGTAGACCGCCATGCAGCGCTCGCCGTCGAGCCCGAGCACGAGCTCCGGCGGACCGCCGGGGTTGGCGAGGAAGCGCCAGTCGAAGTGACGGCGCGTGCGCGGAGCGTGCCCGGCGAAGGCGTGGTTGTGGAAGGCCAGCACGCGCTCCTCGTCGCCGGCCCGGAAGGGGCGGATCTCGAAGCGCGCGGGGTTCACCACAGGAGCCAGGTCCCGTGGGCGCGCGCCACGAGGGTCCCGTCGGAGCGCGTGCACTCCGCCTCCACGAAGGCCGCCTTGCGACCGCGCCGCGCGATGCGCCCCGTGGCCGTCAGGAGGCCCTCGGCCGGCGCCAGGTACTGCACCGAGAGCTGCACCGTGGCGCACTGCTCACCGCTCGCGAGCGTGCGCTCGACGCAGCGTCCCATCGCGCCGTCGAGCAGGAGCGCCACGATCCCGCCGTGCAGCCGGCCACCCTCGCTGCGGAGCTCCGGCCGCGACTCGAGCGCGAGGCGCACGCGTCCGTCCGGCAGGTCCTCGGCCGCGATGCCCAGGGCCGCGTTGAGGGGCGAGTGCATGCGTCCGGGCGACCGGCCTCAGGTGTCGCCGGAGCCGTTCTTGCCGTGCTCGCGCTTCGACTTCCAGCGGCTGAAGGCCAGCGCGCCGGCGCCCATGCCGGTCAGGAAGGCGAAGGCGAGCGCGGTGGCGATGCGCGTCGTCAGCGAGCCGAAGAAGAGCACGCGCAGGGTGACCTCGTTGCTGTTCTGGTAGAAGACGATGCCGGCCAGGACGACCAGCACCAGCGCGGCGATGAGCTTCGGGTTCTTCAGGCGCTCCATGGGACCTCCGGCGGCAAAGACTAGCGCCTGGGCGGGGGGCGGGCGACGTCCGGCGGGAGCTCCGGATCGTAGGGGTTGATCGCGGCCAGCTCCTCCAGCGTGCGGCGCGCGCCGGCCTCGTCGCCGGCCGCCGCCAGGTACGAGGCCAGCGCGAGACGCGCGTCGCGGCTCCACGGATGGCGCGCGAGCACGCGTCCCAGGACCGCGCGCGCCTCCTCGGGCTGGCCGAGGTCGTCCAGGGCCACGGCGTGCACGTAGCCGAAGCGCGGGTCCTCGGGCGCGAGCTCGGCCGCGCGCGCGAGGGCCGCCAGGCCCTCGGGCTTGCGTCCCTGGCGCACGAGCGCGAGGCCCAGCGCGTGGTGCAGCGCGCCCGCCGCGGGCACGGCGCCCAGACCGTCGCGCAGCCAGCCCTCGGCCTCGCGCTCGCCCTTGGTGGAGCGCGCGAGCTCGGCCAGGTTCGCGTAGGCCGGCACGAAGCTCGGATCGAGCCGCAGCGCCGCGCGCAGCTCCGCCTCGGCTTCCGCGGGCCGCCCGGCGGCGACATGCACGTGGGCCAGGTTCAGGTGCGCCTCGGGGCGCTCCAGCAGCGCGCGCTGGATGGCCTCGTGCTCGGCGCGCGCGGCCTGCACGGCCGCGGCGAAGGGGCCCAGGGCCTCGGCGGGCGCCTCGAGCAGGAGGCGCGCGGCCTCGGCCCGCAGCGCGCGCAGGGGATCGGTGAGCAGCGGCCCGAGCAGCGGCACGCGCTCGGCCGGCGCGAGCAGCTCGGTGCCGGTGGTCGCCCCGAGGCGCACCAGGCCGTCCGGGTCGGAGAGCCCGGCCGTGAAGGCCGCGAGCGCCTGGGCGCTCGGGTAGCGCGCCAGCTCCACCAGCGCTGTGGCGCGCACGATCGGCGCCTCGTCCGTGCGCAGGAGGGCCAGGAGCTCCTCGACCGCGCCCGCGCGGCCCGTGCGCCCGGCCTGCAGCGCGCTGCCGAAGTGCGCCGGGCGCTCCTGCTTGCCATGCCACTCCGCGATGCGCTCGGCGGCCCAGGCCGGACCGCGCTCGGCGTGGCAGGCCGTGCAGGCGTCGGGCGCGCCGGTGGCCTCGGCCAGGTCCGGGCGCGGCACGCGGAAGCCGTGGTCGCGGCGCGGGTCGACGCCCATGTAGGTGCGCACGGACATGTGGCAGTCGACGCAGCGCGAGCCGGGCGTACCCGGCTCGTGGTGGTGGTGCTCGCGCGAGTCGTACTGCTTCCGCTGGAGCTGCGCGAGGTCCACGTGCGCCCGTGCGACCGGCGTGGGCGAGTGACAGCCCGTGCAGGCCAGGTTGCCCTCGGCGCGCAGGCGGGCCGAGTGCGGGTCGTGGCAGTCGCTGCAGCGCACGCCGCGCGCGTGCATCTTGCTCTGGAGGAACGAGCCGTACTCGTAGACCTCGTCCAGGATCTGCCCGTCGGCGTGGTAGAGGCCCTCGGTGAGCAGGGCCGGCAGGTAGTCGTCGAGCAGGCGGTTGCGGTGGTCGAAGCCGTCGCCGAGCGGCGCGCGGCGCGCATGGCAGCGCGCGCAGGCCTCGACCTCGACCGTCGAGTCGCGCCCCTTCAGGTGCGCGCCGAAGCCCAGCCCCTCGGGCGGCGTGCCCGACTTGCGCCCCAGGACCCACTCGAGGTGCTCGCCGCCCGGTCCGTGGCAGGCCTGGCAGCCAACGTCGAGGCGGTGCCAGGTGGTGGCGAAGCTGTCCGTGGCCGCGTCGTAGTTGCGCGCCAGGTCGGTGGCGTGGCACTCGGCGCAGGAGAAGTTCCAGTTCATCGCCCCGCGCGTCCAGTGCAGCGGGTCGCGCGCGTCGATGCGCTCGTCGGGGTAGAGCGAGTACCAGCGCTTCCCGGCCACGTCCCAGGCCAGCGAGTGCGCCTGCAGCCGGCCGCGCGGGAGCTGGAGCAGCACCTGCTGCAGCGGATCGACGCCGAAGACGTAGGGCGCTTCGAAGCTCGCGCGCGCGCCGTCCGGGCCCTCGGTCTCGACCAGGAAGCGCTCGCCGTCGCGCGTGAAGCGCGTGTCGGTCGAGTCGTCCTGGAAGCGCGCGTCGGCGAAGTCGCCCAGCACGGTCTCGGTCGTCGCCGGCTGCATGGCGAGGTCGTGGTCGCTGCCGCGCCAGGCGCGCGCCTGCTCGGCGTGGCAGGCGCCGCAGCCGGCCTCGTCCACGAAGGCGGGGCGCGGCGCGCGCGCGGCATGGGGCGGAGCGGCCGCGCTCGCCGGCGCGGGCGCCGGGGTGGGGGTCCCGGTGGGCGCGGGCGGTCGCGCCGCGGCCGGCTCGGCGGCCGGGGGCGTGGCCAGGGGCGCCGCCGGGGCCTCCTCGTCGCCGCGGCACTGGGCGAGGAGCAGCGCCCCCGCGAGGCCCAGCAGGGTCCGCGCGAGGCGGTTCATCGGCGTTCTTCGCGCAGCGCGGTCGTCCACGGGTCGTCCTCAGGGTACTCGGCCGTCAGCGTCTCGCGCGAGGGCAGGAGCAGTGCGAGCGCCGCCGGCGCGATGCGGAAGAGCGTCTGGCTCGCCTCGACCCACAGCGCCACGCTTCCCGCGGCGTCGCTCGCGCCGAGCGCGAGCACGAGCGGCGGCCCCTCGCGCCCGCGCAGCGTCACGAGCGCGCGCGGCGGGACCAGCCCGGCCGACGCGCGCGCCGTGCGCGGCTCGACCGCGAGGTAGGGCAGCCCCGTGACGTAGCTCAGGAAGGCCTCGCCGGCCTCGACGTCGAGCCGGAGCTCGGCGCCGCCCTCGAGCAGCACCCAGCGCCACGGCAGGGCGCCCGGCCCGGCGCTCTCCGGATCGGGCGGCGCGTCGCGGCGCACGAGCTCGAGCCGGCGCGCACCCTCCTCGAGCGTCAGGGCGACCACGCCGCCGGAGGCCAGCCAGGCCTGGGGCACCACCGCGGGCTCGAGCAGCGGCGGGAGCCCGGGGGCCAGGCGCCGCTCGAGCGGCGCGCGCAGGTCGCTGGCGATCGACCAGATCTCGGGCGTGCCCTTGCGGCGCACGAAGCCGCCCTGGGGCGTGCTGGTGCCGAGCTCGAGCGTCGCCAGCACGTCCCCGCCCGGGTCCTGGGTCGCGCGCGGGCCCTGGATCGAGACGCGCAGCGTGCGCGGCGTGTTGAGGCCGTAGGCCGGGGCCGCCTCGGTGCCGCTGGCGTGCACGATGCCCTCGGCGCCGGCGACGCCCTCGAGCAGCTCCTGCACGGCGCGCGCGTCGGCCGGGGCCTCGTGGTAGGAGAGGCAACGCCAGCGGCCCTCGACACGGCCGTAGGCGTGCACCTCGCCGCCGCCCTCGATGCGCAGCGCGGGCTGCTTGCGCAGGCGCTCCGCCTCCTCGGGCGTGAAGAGCGGGCCGACGCGCCCGGCGGCGAGGCCCTCCGCGGCGCGGCGCGCGAGCCAGCGGTCGGCGAGCCCGAGCAGCAGCACCAGGGCGCCGAGGATCGCGAGCGCGCGCTTCACGGTGCGAACCGCACAGGCGGGCGGCGGCGCAGGAGCGCGACGCCCGCGGCGCCGGCGAGGAGCAGCAGCGGCCCCGTGGCGAGCACGAAGGCGCGCCCGAGGAGCCGCGCGCGCGGCGCGACCAGCCCGAAGCCGCGCGGGACGCGCACGCGCGTGGCGAGCTCGACCAGCTCGCCCTCGAAGACCGTGGTCGCGACCGCGTTCCACAGCAGGTGGTCGCCGCGCAGCTCGCCCTCCGTCAGCGCACCGTTCGTCAGGAAGGCCGAGTCGCCGATCAGGACCAGGCGTCCGCGGCCGGCGGCCGGCCAGGGTTCCTCGGGCTCCGGCTCGGCATCCAGCTCCGTGGAATCCTCCGGCGCGACGCTGGGGTTGAGCTCGAGCGGCTTCACCGGGCGCGGGAACGTGCCCTCGAACAGCACCACGAGCGGCTGCGGCCCGAGCGGCACCGTTCCCGAGCTGCCCTCGAGCTCCGCCGGCCCGCGCAGCAGCTCGTGCGGGATCCAGCCGCCCTTCCAGGCGAAGCTCCAGGTCGCGGGCGAGGTGAAGGCGAGCGGGGTCGCCGTCAGGCCGAGCTCGGCCAGGCGCGCGGCGTCCCAGCGGATGCGGTTCGCGAACAGGAAGGCCTGGTCGCCCAGGCCGCGCATCATCGGGTGCGCCGCGTAGCCCGCGCTCGACAGGCGGATCTGGAAGGGCAGGGCCGAGGCCTGGCGCTCGAAGTCGGGCGCGCCCTGGCGTCCGGTGAGCTGGGCCTCGGCCTGGATCGGCAGGCACAGGGCGTCGAACAGCACCTCGCGCACGAGCTCGATGCCGAGCTCCGGCAAGTACAGGTGCTCGAGGTCGGGGTTCTGGGGCTGGGGCCAGAACTGCGGCTCGAAGTCGCCGCCGCGGAACTGCTGCGGCTTCAGGCTGAAGTGCTGGGCCGCCAGGATCAGCGTGGCGCCGCCGTGCAGCGCGCGCACCGCCGCCTCCAGCATCGGCTCGATCGAGCGCCGCGGCTGCAGCCAGACCAGCGCGTCGAAGGCCTCCGGCAGCACGGGCGCGCGCGGGTTGACGTGCTCGACGAGCAGGTCGTTGCGCGCCAGCGCGGCCCGCGCCAGGGCGTAGACGTCGCTCCCGCCGGGCGCGAACAGGCTCTGCTTCTGGTACTCGTAGGCCTCGGCCGCGGAGAGGCGCGGGACGTCGGAGGCGAAGGCGATGCGCCGGGCGGGCAGGCCCGCCAGGCGCTCGAGCGCGTTGGCCAGGCGGAACTCGAGGCGCTCGAAGGCGCGCGCGTCGGAGAAGTCGAGCACGAGCTCGCTGCCGCCGCGGGCCAGGCGCAGGGCCGAGGTGTAGCGCGCCACGCGCGTCACGCCGTCGGCGCTCGTCGCCCCGACCGCCGTGGCCAGCCCGTGCGCGGCCAGGGCGGCGCGCTCGGGCTCCGCCAGGTCCTCCGGGGCGCGCCGCGCGCGCCGCAGCGGGGCCCCGGCGCGCGCGAAGTCGTCGAGGCGGGCCTCGAGCGTGCCCACGAGCGGGCGCAGGGCCGGCGGGAGCTGCGCGGGCGGCGAGACGAGCAGCGTGGCCTCGATCGCGCCCGCCGCCGCGGAGCGCGCCGCGACCGCGCGCGCGGCCGGGGCCAGCGCGTTGAGGCCCGCGTCGGTCAGGTCGAGGCCTGCGTCGAGCGCACGCGCGCCGCGCACCAGCAGCAGCACGGCTCCCAGTGCGCCGACCGGCAGCGCCAGGCGCCTCCCGGTGCGCGCCAGGGCCCCGGCGAGGCGCGCCAGGGCCGCGGCGAGCTCGCGCCCGTGCACGAGCAGCACGAGCAGGAGCACGGGCAGGGCCAGCACGAAGGCGCGCATCGCCAGGCGCTCGCCCGGCGCGTAGGCGCGCAGTGGCGCGGGGCGCGCGAGGTCGATGCCGGCCAGCACCAGGCGCTCGTTCGAGGTCGCCTCCTTCAGGAGCACGTCGAGCAGCCGCGGGTGCGCGACGTGCTCGCGCCGGAAGAAGCCGTCGGCGAAGGGCGTCTCGGCCGCCAGGAAGACGAGCTCGCCGTGCCAGGGGTGGTCCGGGCGCAGCGCGACCATCAGCGCCTGCTTGGGGGCGGCCGCCTCCGGCACGCGCACGAGCCGCGCGAGCTCGACCGGCGTGCGCGGCGGGTCGCGGGCGAGCCAGGTCTCGTCCGAGCTCGTGCCCAGCACCTCGGCCGTCCAGCCGAGCTCCGCCAGGCGCGCCGGCTCGGGCAGGAGCGGGCTCGCCGCGCGGAAAAGCAGCGTGCCGTTGGGCTGGCTCGGGTAGCGGTGGAAGTCCTGCTGTGGCGCGATGCAGCGCACCCAGTGGGGCGCGAGCAAGCGCTCCGTGTCCGCCTCGGGGCCGAACTCGAGCTCCTCGGCGCGCGTGTCGAGCACCAACGCGCGCTCGGCGCGCAGGCCGAAGTGCGTGGCGAGCTCGCCGAAGGCCCCCGCGGCCGGCGCGAAGGCGACGTAGGGGACCTCGGCGCGCACCTCCTCGTGCACGTCGAAGCTCGCGCCGGCGACGATCACGCTCGTGCCGCCCTCCAGCGCGTGCTCGAGC
>DASVAP010000131.1:0-60921 GCA_036376275.1 Planctomycetota bacterium
GTCCGGACGCTCCGCGAGCGCGCGAAGCGCGCGACTCCGGACCGCGTGGAGCCTCGAGAGCTCGACTGCACGGCGCCACGGGTCCGGCGCAAGCGCCACGGAGCAGCGGCGGGGCCCCGACGGGCGCGCCGTCTCGCCCCACCGACAGAGCCCCAGCATGCGCGCCCGAGCCACCCCGACAACCCGCCGTCCACCGCCCGCACAACTCCCCCCACACGAAAGCCCGAGACCCCTTCTCATCCTCCTCCGCGATCTCCGCGTCCCACCTCCGCGCCTCCGCGGTCTCCTGGAAACCGCCCCAGGCCCCCGCAGCTCAGCCGTCCCCTGCTCGCAGCTCGGCGAAGCGCCGGCACCCGCAGGCGCGACAGGGCGGCAGGCGGCGCGAGAGGTGCTCGAAGGCGAGCTCGTAGACGCGGCTGTCGTACAGCTCGGGCCGCTCCTCGTCGCCGGCCTGCCGCACGCGCGCCACCCCCACCAGGAGGCGCAGGCGCGTGTTCACCGGCAGCCACACGAAGTTGGAGCAGAACCAGGGGCGTGTCGGGTCGTCGCGTACGCCGTCCACCTCGCGCTCGAGCTCGGCCACGCGCGGCTCGAGCCGCAGGATCTGGCCCAGATCGGTCGGCACGCCCACCGGGGTAGGACAGCGGCCCGGCGGCCGCAAGCGCGAAGCGACTTTCGCGCGCCGCGCCCGGCCCATGCCGACCCGGGATTGGGGTGAGTGAGGGGATTCGAACCCCCGACCCCCAGAACCACAATCTGGTGCTCTTACCGACTGAGCTACACTCACCGTGCGCGGGTCCGGCGACTCGCGAGTCGCCATGGCGCAGACCCCCGAGCATCGAGCGTCGCCGCGCGAAAGTCAAGGCGCGCCGGAGCCCGCCGCGGCGCCGGCCGGACCCCTCTCCGGACACCTGGACGGCCTCGCCCGGCGCTTCGACCGCCAGGTGCGCTTCGCGCCCTTCGGACGCTCCGGACAGGCCAACCTCGTCTCGGCGCGGGTCCTGGTGGTCGGCTGCGGGGCGCTGGGCGGGGTGCTGGCCGAGACGCTCTTCCGCGCCGGCGTGGGCGAGCTCGTGCTGGTGGACCGCGACGTGGTCGAGCTCTCCAACCTCCCGCGCCAGATCCTGTTCGACGAGCGCCACGCGCGCGCCGGCACGCCCAAGGCCCTGGCGGCGCGCGAGACCCTGGAGCGCTGCGGCGGCCCCACGCGGGTCACGGCCCACGTGCTGCACCTCGAGGCCCGCAACCTCGAGCTGGTCGCGGCCGACGCCGACCTGATCCTGGACGGGACCGACAACCTCGAGACGCGCTACCTCCTGAACGACTTCGCCCTGGCCCACGACGTGCCCTGGGTCTACGCCGGCGTGGTCGGCTCATCCGGCCTGGTGCTCCCGGTGCTGCCCGGGCGCTCGGCCTGCCTGACGTGCCTGTTCCCCGATCCGCCCGCGCCCGGCGCGCTGCCGACCTGCGACACGGCCGGCGTGCTCCTGCCGGCGGTGCTGGCCGTGGGTGCCTTCGCGGCCGGGCTCGGGCTGCGGCTCCTGGCGCGGCCGGAGCGCGAGCTCGTCCCGGCGCTCCTGGAGCTCGACACCTGGAACGGCGAGGCGCGCCGGCTCGGCGTGCAGCGCGATCCGGACTGCCGCACCTGCGCGCGGCGCGAGTTCCACTGGCTCGAGCGGGTCGGGCGCGAGGCGATCGCGCTGTGCGGGCGCAACACCGTGCAGGTGCCGGCGCGCGGCGCGCGCCGCGCGCCCCCGAGCCGCGTGCCGGAGCTCGCCCCCTCCGCGGACGAGGTGCAGGTGCACGCCGAGCTCCTGCGCTTCCGCTTCGAGGGCTGCCGGATCAGCGTCTTCGCCGACGGCCGCGCCCTGATCGAGGGCACGAGCGACGTCGAGCACGCCGGCGCGCTGTTCGCACGCGCCTTCCGCCGGACCGACGGATGAGCGCGGGCGCCCCGCCGGCGCTGGTCCTGCTCGCCGCCGGAGCGAGCACGCGCCTCGGTCGGCCGAAGGCCCTGGCTCCGCTGGCCGACGGGCCGGGGGGAACGCCCCTCGAGCGACTGCTGGCGGCCGGCGCCCGGCTCGGCGACCCGCGCCCGCTGCTCGTGACCGGCCCGGATCACGAGCTCCTGCAAGCCTTCGTCGCGGCGCGCGGACTGGCCATCGAGCTGGTCCACAACCGGGGCTGGAGCACGGGCCGCACCGGCAGCGTGCTGTGCGCGGCGCGGGCACGCCCCGGACGCGACCTGTGCCTCGCGCCGGTGGACGTCCCGCTGGTTCCCGGCAGCGTGTTCGCGGAACTGGCCGCCGAGTGGCACGCGCGCGCGGCACCGCCGCGGGGCTGGCTCGGGCCCTGCGTGGAGCAGGCGGGGACGCGCCGCTTCGGCCACCCCGTGCTGATCGGGAGCGCGCTCCTCCGCGAGCTCGAGGGCGCGCCCGCCGATGCGCCCCTCACGGCCCTGCGCGCGCGGGCGGCGCCGCTCCTCGCACTGGTCCAGTCCCGCCTCGAGATCCTCGACGACCTCGACACGCCCGAGGACCTGGAACGGCTGCGGGGCCGCCACCGGGAAGGGTGAGCGAGCGCAGCGCGTCCTCCCCCCTGCACATTCTTCCCGGGGGCCCCGCCCCGCGCCGCCCACGGCGCGGCGCTCGGCGACTCCGCACACGTCGTCCAGCCGGGGACGAATGTCGGAACCCCGCCGCGAGTCCTCCACTCCGCCTCCAGCCCCGAAAAGCGGGCACACGATACAGGTCGGCCGGAGCGCGCTCCGGCCCCGCCCCATGCGCCCGCACGATCGAGGAGGTCCCCGAGTCCCATGAGCTTCCAGGGCGACGTCGCCGGTATCGGGCTGGGTGAGCTCCTGCAGGGACTGGCGCGCGGCGAGCGCAACGGGATGCTGACCCTCACCGGCAGGCGCCTGCAGGCCTCGGTCGGGTTGCGCCGCGGACAGCTCTTCCTCTTGCCCGGTCCCGATGAGGACGAGTCCCAGTGGCGCGAGCGCTGCACGCGCGCCTACGCCGAGGACGCGGACGCGCGTCTCGAGACCTCGCGCCGGCTGAGCATCGCGCGCGCGGCACGGCTCGAGACCTTCTACCAGATGATGGAGGCCCCGAACCTCCACTTCCGCTTCGACCCCGGGCAGCTCCCGCCGGCCCCGAGCGCGGCCGTGCTCTCGGCCGACGCGGCCGCGCTCGGCCACCGCCGGCTCACGCTCGACGGCGGGCCCGAGCAGGAGTTCGACCTCGACGGCCCGGACTCGAACTGGGGCACGGGGATGCCGGTCGAGTACCTGCTGCTCGAGCACGCGCGCATCTCGGACGAGGTCCGCACCGGGGCGGGCAAGGACCTGGCCGGCTTCGACCTGCCGCGCGCCCTCGACCCCGGGCGCCAGGACCCGGAGGTGCGCGACTTCCTGCTGCAGTGCAACGGGAGCTCGACCATCCAGGAGATCGCCGACCGCCTCGGCTGGCCGCTCTCGAAGTGCCGCGGCGTCCTGGGCGAGTACCTGGCGGCGGGCCTGATCCGGGTCGCCTCGCCGCGCGAGCTCCTGGCCTCGGCCCAGCGCGAGCTCGAGCTGGGGCGGGCGGGGCGGGCCGCCTCGCGCCTGGAGGGCTGGATGGCGCGCTCGGCCCCCGGGCCGATGGCGGCGGCCGATGCCCAGCTGCTGAACTCCGAGTGGAGCCGCGAGCGGCTGCAGAAGGCCCTGGCGGCCAGCCCGCCGGCCCTGGCGCGCTCGCTGGTGCGGCGCCTCGACAAGCTCGAGAGCGACCCCAAGAAGGTCCACGCCCGCTGGCGCGCGCTGGCCGAGATGCACCGGCAGGACGAGCTGATCCTGCTGCACGAGGTCTCGCTGCGCATCGTCACGGCGCCGCCGAACAGCCGCACCTTCGCCGACCTCCTGCGCCTGGCGCACTCGTTCCACCAGCGCGGGCGCGAGCGGCGCACGCGCATGCTGCTGCGGCTGTGCGCGAACCACCTGCCGGAGGACGGCCCGATCCGCGTCGAGCTCGGCCGCCGCATGCTCGACGCCGGGCTGATGGCCGAGGGCAGCCGCTGGCTCCTGAACACGGCCCGCGAGCTCCTGGCGGCGCGCGAGGGTGACGCGGCCACGCTCCCGCTGCGCGCGATCCTGCGCGTGGCCCCGGATCACCCGGAGGCGCGCGAGCTCCTGGCCCAGGCCCAGGTGGTCAAGAAGCAGGTCAAGCGTCGCCGCTTCGGCCTGACGGTCGGCTTCGCGACCGGGCTGGTGGTGGCGCTCGCCGCGGTCGTCAAGCTGAACGACTACCGGCGCGCGCAGCGCTGGATCAGCGAGTCGAGCCAGCACGATCCGCGCGAGGCCCTGGCGCGCCTGGACCAGGAGTTCGGACAGCGGCCGCCGACGCGCATCGCCGTCCTGCGGGCCGAGCTGGAGCGCGCCCTGGACAGCGAGCAGCGCCGCTCCTTCGACGAGTGGTCGCGCGTCTACCGCGAGGCCGAGGAGGCCTGCCGCTTCGGCGATCCGCTGCTCGGCTTCACGCGCGCGCTGGAGCTCCCGGCCCCGCCGCCGGGTGCGTCCTCGTCGACGCCGGACGCCAACGACCTGCTGGCCCAGCTCGCGCGGCGCATGGGCGAGATGGCGCGCACCCTGAACGTCCCGGCGGAGGCCCCGATCGAGTCCCTGAACGAGGAGGAGCGCTTCCTCGACCTCCTGGCGGAGCTGCGCAAGCTCATGTCCGGCCGCGAGATCCCGGCCGAGGCGCACTCGTTCCAGTTCCACGTCGAGGACCTGTGGAACGAGGTTCGCCAGCGGCGCGAGAAGCGCGCCACGCAGCGCGAGGCCATGTTCGCCAAGGAGCGCGAGAAGGAGCAGGACATCCTGCTGGCCACGGCCCGCGCCCACGACAGCGCCGGCGACCTGGAGCGCGCCCTGGCGGCCTACGAGCGCCTGCTCGAGAGCGACCCCGACCTGGCCCTCATCCCGGAGCTGCAGGCCGAGATCGAGCGCGTGCGCCAGCACGATGCGGCCGTCAAGAAGGCCCTCGATCTGTGCGCGCACCGCCGGCACGGCGAGGCCGAGGCCGTCCTGCGCACCGTCTGCCCGCGCCCGATCGAGCACCTCATGCCCTTCGAGGTCGACTCGGTCCCGAGCGGCGCGCGCGTGACCTTCCCGGACGGCCGCGTGCGCACCACGCCCTTCACCGGCAAGGCCGGCTTCGGCGAGCGCACGACGATGACGCTCGCCGTCCCGGGCTACCAGGAGCGCGTGGTCGAGCTCCAGAACCCGACCGACCTGGCGATCCACCTGCACGTCTTCCCCGAGCGCGCCTGGAAGAGCGCCAGCAAGGTGGAGGCCGCCCCCGTTCCCTCCGGCGACGACCACATCGTCGCCAACCGGCGCGGACGGGTGGCGCGACTCGACCAGCAGAGCCGCGCCAAGTGGGAGCTCGAGCTCAAGACCCTGGGCGGCATCGCGCGCACCCCGGTCTTCCTGCCCAACAAGGCCGGCTGGCTGCTGGTCGTCAGCGAGGACGGGCAGGCCTGGCTCGTGCAGGCACAGAACGGCGAGGTCGAGGGCCCGCGCGACATCGGCTCGCCCCCGGTGGCCGGGCCCGACCTGACGCGCGGCGGCGTCAGCGTGCAGTTCGCCGACGGCCGCGTGGGCCTGTGGACGGACCGGCTCGAGCCGGTCTTCTACGAGACCGAGGCCATGGTGCGCAACGCGGCCGAGAAGGACGCGCTGATCACGCCCACGCTCGAGACCCTGCGCCGCGGCGCCGGCACGACCGCGGCCCTCGCCTCGCCCTGGAACCAGTGGAGCGTGAGCGTGCACGCGGACGAGTACCGCGTGAAGGCCCCCGACGGGCGCGGGTTCAGCGCGGAGCGCAGCGGCGAGTGGAGCTTCGTCGCCTGGGAGAAGCCCAAGGCTCTGGTACCGAACGGGCGCCTGTGGGTCTCGGACGCCGCTGGGCTGCGCTGCTACGCCCCGGATCCGGCGCACCTCGTGGCCCTGCCCCAGGGCGGCGAGTAGCGGCGGGCAGGACGCGCGTCCGCGCCCCGCCCGCCTCCTGCTCGCCCCTCCTCCGAGGGACGCCGGCTCTACAGCTTCTGGACCCGGAACGGGGCCGAGATCGTGCGCGCCACCGGGTCGAGGACCTGGAAGCTCCAGCCGAGCTCGCCCACCGGTCCGGTGCCGTACACGGCCGAGGTGGGTAGCGCCCAGTCGACGGCGAAGCGGCCGTTGCCATCGAGCTGGACGCGATGCAGCGCCCCCATGCCGAGGGCGACCGTGAGCCAGGGGTCCAGCGGATCGAGGAAGAGCGCCCCGAAGCCGCCGTAGCGCGGGAGCAGGACGTGGCCCGCGCCGCCGGCCGGCAGCACCCACAGCACGCTCCCCGGACGCCCGCGCGCCTCGACGTGCACGCTGTCCCCCGGGAGGGCGAACTCGGCCGACAGGTGGAACACGGGCGGCTCGTCGCCGGCCCGCAGCGCACCCAGCGCGTCGATCTCGGCCCCGCCCAGTCCGAGGTCGTTCTCGTCGCTCACCACGCGCGGCGTCGCGCCGAGGGCCAGGATCGAGCCATCGTGCCGGCTGGGGGACTGGACCGCGATCCAGATCTCGCCGGCGACCCACTCGAGCGCCTGCACGTCGAGGATCGCATCGCTGAGGCCCGTGGCCAGCGTGAACTGGGCCTGCACCTCGCCCTCGGTGAAGAGCCGCGTCACGCCCGCGAAGGCCGGCTCGAGCCGCAGGACGTCGCCGTCGGAGATGGCGCCCAGGGCGCTCGCCGCCAGGTTGTCGGCCAGCGAGAAGAGGATCCGACCGCCGTCGTCGTAGGCCAGGGCGTCGACGTCGATGTTGCTGCCGCTCGCGCCGAGGGCCGTGGCCAGGTCGAGCTCGGAGACGATCAGGGCCACGCCGCCGCCGCTGGCGAAGCCGAGGACGTCGCCGTCGAGGAACCCGCCTTCGTTCGAGAGCAGCGAGAAGACGTTGCCCGGCGCGCTGCCCGGGACCGAGCCCGGCAGGTGCGCGTAGGCGTCGACGTCGCCCGGGATGAAACCGCCGGAGGCGTGGAAATGCCCGCCGGCCAGGAAGGGCGCGACCGGCTGGCCGGCCTGGACGACGACCAGGTCGCCGTCGCCGACCGAGAAGGGCACGCCCGCCGCAACCGGCAAATCGTCGGTGGTCGAGACCACCACGCGCGGGGCCTGGGCCGCCGCGCCGAGGGCCAGCAGGGACGAGGAGAGGACCGTGAGGAGAGCGAAGGAGCACGGGCCAGCGGCCGACCGGGCCGCGGCCGTGCTCCACGAGGGACTCGAAACATGGTTCATGGTGGGATTCACCTCCGGCCGGACGACCGCCGCGCAGCGGGTGCGGTGTCGGCGCGCGCGAGAAAATTCGCGCCGCCCGGACGCGCGCGAAACGAGCGCGACCCTCAAAGTGCCCCTCCGGAGCGGCTACGATCGGGCGCCGCGATGTTGCCGAGCCGTCCCCTGTCGCCACGCCACGGCTCGCTCCTGCTGCTGCCGCTCGTGCTGCTCCTCGCCGCGCTCCCGGCCTGTCGCAGCCGACCGGTGGACGAGGAGGCGCTCTCGCTCGTCCTGCCGCGCGCGCCCGAGCTGGTCCTGCCGCCCGCGTGGCGCACCCTGCCGCTGGCCGGGTTCGAGGACTGGCTCCTCGCGGCCCTGCCCGAGGCGGTCGCGACCCCGCTCCACAAGACCAGCCTGCGCGAGCTGGCGCGCGCCCTCGAGGAGGTCTCGACCCCGGCCCCGGGCGGGGGCCAGGATCCGCTGGCGGTGCGCGCCGCGCTGATCCTGGGGCGCAGCCTGCACCCGGCCTCGGCCGCGGTCCTGATCCGGCGCCTGGAGCGGCGCGCGCTGGGTCCGGAGCGCTGGTCCGACGCCGGCGACTGCGTGGCCGCGGCGGCCCTGGCGCGCTTCCCGAACCCGCAGCGCTACGCCCAGCGCCTGGTGCCGCTCGCGGTCGGGACACGGCCCCATCCCGATCTCGAGGTGCGCGTCGAGTGCGCCGCCACCGCGCTGCACGCCGGCTACACGGGCGTCGTGCCCTTCCTCCTGCAGGTGCTGCGCATCGACACGCACGCCGGCCGGAGCGATCGGCGCGACTTCGCCGTGTCCCCCACCACGGCCTGGGCCCGCGGGCGCGCCGCCGAGGCGCTCTCGGCCCACGCGGGCGTGCCCGTGACCTACCGCTTCGACGGCTCGATCGGGCACCGCGAGGAGGAGGCGGCGCGGCTCGAGGCCCTGCTGCTGCCGCGCGGGCCGTCCACGAGCCGGTGAGCCCGGCGCGGCGCCACGGCTGCCCGCGCGGGCGCGCGCGTTCCTTGCTGCTACGCTGTAACCTCCGGGTCCGGAGGAGCGAATGAGGATCGACGCATGAACTGGAAGCTCGCGGCGTGCCTGCTCGGCGTCCTCCTGCTGGCCGGATGGCTCCTGCTGTTCGGCACCGGCGGGCGCGGGGACGGTCCGCGCGGCGAGCGGCCGTCGGCCAGCGCCGCCCAGGCCGCCGATCGGCTGGCGGAGCCCGCGACCCCCGAGCTGGCCCAGCCCAACACCTCCCTCCCGGCCGCGGAGCGCACCGCCCCGGCGCCCGCGCGCAGCGCGGTCGAGGTCAGCGCCGCCCTGCCCGCGCGCGCCGAGCTCGCTGGCCTGGTCGGGCGCGTGGTCGAGAGCGACGGACGGCCGGTACCGGGGTTGCGCGTGGCGCTGCTCGAGTTCGACGGCGAGCTGCTCTTCGACGGGGCGGCGCTGGACGAGCCGGAACCGACGCTGGAGGTGGAGGAGACCGTCACCGACGACGCCGGCCGCTTCCGGCTGGGCGGCGCGCGCGCACCGGCCTTCCACGGCCTGGGCCTCGACCTGGGCGGAGCGCGCGCGACGGTGCGCGTGCTCGACCACGCCTTGACGCACCGCGAGGAGACCGACATCGGCGACGTGGTGCTGGCGCCCTACGGGGTGCTCACCGGGCGCGTGGTCGACGAGCAGGGCGCGCCGGTGGCCGGCGCGCGCGTGCGCTGCGGGCCGCTCCCCGAGGAGATCCTGGCCGCGCGGCCGCAGGACCTGCGACCCGACTGCGGCATCGCGGTGAGCCTGCTGGCCATCGGCGGCGAGGGCCAGCGCATCCTCGAGATCCCGCCCTGGATCGGGAGCTGGCTCGAGCGCCTGCCGGTGCCGACCACGAGCAGCGGCGCCGATGGACGCTTCCGCCTGGAGGGGGTCGCGCTGGCGGAGCTCGTGGGCGGCGTGGACCGCCGCGGCTGGGTCGGCGCGAGCTTCGGTCCGGTCGACCTCAGCTCCGGCAGCCACGACCTCGGCGACGTGACCCTGTCACGCGGCCGCACCGTGCGCGGCGTGGTCGAGGACTCCTCCGGCGATCCCGTGGCCGGGGCCGAGGTCCTGGCCGGCGCCGAGCTCGTCCCCGGCATCGTCGCGATCCTGCAGGCCTGCGGGCCCAGCGATGCGGACGGACGCTTCGAGCTCTCCGGCGTGCCGGCCGAGGGCCAGATCGTGGCCGCCGCGCGACGCGCGCAGCACGAGCCCTGGCGCTCGGTGACGGGCGCGCGCCACGAGGGCATCCTGATCGAGCTCGAGTCCACGGTCGAGCTGACCGTGAACGTGCGCGACGAGGCCGGGCAGCCCCTGTCCGGCGCCGACCTGCGCCTGGAGCCGGTCCTCACCACCAAGGCGCGCGGCGACTTCGGCCAGATGCTGGCCTTCCTGCCGCGCCCGCGCAGCCCGCGCCTGACGGTGGCCGAGGTCGAGCCTGGCCGCTATCGCCTGAGCGAGCTCGGCACCGGCCGCTACCAGGTCACGGCGCGCGTGGCGGGGCGCGCTCCGGGCATCGGCGAGGTCGACTGCGTCGGCCTCGAGAACGAGGTCACGCTGACCTGCGCGGCCGGCAGCCCGCTGGAGCTGCAGGTGATCGTCGCCGGAACGCGCGAGCCGGTGCCCGGCGCGCGCGCGACCGTCCTCCACGCCGGCCCGGCGGGCTTCCTGAAGCTGGCCGCGGCCCGCACCGACGCCGGGGGGCGCGCCGCGCTCGGGCCGCTGCCCGACCTCGCGCTCCTCGAGCGCGCCGGGGAACCGTTCACCGAGCAGCCGATGATCCGCGTGCAGCACCCGCGCTTCGGCGAGCACTCGGCCCTGATCGACCTGCGCGTCTCACCGCTCGTGGTCGAGCTCTCGGCCGGCGGCGCCCTGGCGGGACGCGTGCACTGGGGCGGCGCGACGCCCACGCAGCTCTACATGCTCACGCTCGAGCGGCGCGACACGGAGGACTTCCTGGAGCTCTTCGCGCTGCCGCGCTTCACCGTGACCACGCCCACGGGCGACTTCCGCCTGACGAACCTGGTGCCCGGACGCTACGGGGTCGAGCTGCTCGAGCGCTTCCTGCAGCAGGATCCGCTGGGCCTGATCGCGCGCGAGATCGAGCCCGTCACGCTCTACCGCGGCGAGGTCGTGATCGAGGACGGCAAGACCGCGCAGCTCGAGATCGACCTGACCCCGAGCGGGCGCGGCACGACGGCGCGCGTGGTGGGCCGCGTGCACTTCGACGGACGCCCGCTGGAGGGCGCGAACGTGAACGTGAGCGGCAGCGAGGACGTGTGGGTCACGACCGACGCGCGCGGGCGCTTCGAGACGCCGGCCTTCGTCGTGCTGGGCAGCAGCCACGTGCGCATCGAGGGGCCCGTGCCGCTCGGCGGCGGCAAGACGCGCAGCATGCAGCTCTTCGCCGAGTCGATGCAGCTCGTCCAGGACGAGGTGCGCACGATCGAGCTCGACCTCTACCCGCTGGCGCTCCCGGTGCGGGTCGTGGAGGACGGAAGCGGTCGTCCGATCGCCGGCGCGCGCATCACGGCCCAGATCCAGCGCACCGAGGGCAACCGCGGGTCCTCGGGCGAGGGCGACGTCACCGACGCGGAGGGCGAGGTGCGGCTGCTCGTGCTCGAGCCCGGCGAGTACGTCCTGAACGCCAGCGCCGACGGCTTCGGGCGCGCCAGCGCGGCGGCCAAGGTCGCGGCCGACGGCGCGGGCGAGCCGGTGGTGCTGCGCCTGCCGCGCGCCGTGCCCTGCGCCGGACGCGTGGACGCGATCCCGAGCGAGGTCGGGCCCGTGCAGTTCTCCTACCTCAACGTGCGCGGCCCGGGCGGAGCCCGGGCCGGCACGCGCCTCTCGCCGCCGGACTACGCCTTCACGCTCGAGGGCCTGGTGCCGGGTTCCTACACGGCCAACCTGTTCCTGGGCGGCCAGCAGGGCCAGGAGGTGTCCTTCGAGCTCGGGCCCAACGGGGACAAGGACCTCGTGCTGACCTTCATGCCGCGGCAGTGGTGAGCGTGCCGCGCGGAGATGCCGCGCGGCCTGGCGCTCACGGCTCCATGCGGTACATCGTGCGCGGGAACGGGATCGCCTCGCGCACGTGCTCGACGCCCGCGATCCAGGCCACCGTGCGCTCGAGGCCGAGGCCGAAGCCGGAGTGCGGCACCGAGCCGTAGCGGCGCAGGTCGAGGTACCACTGGTAGGCCTCCTCGGGCAGCTGCTCCGCGCGGATGCGCGCGAGCAGGAGCTCGAGGTCGTCCTCGCGCTGGCTGCCGCCGATCAGCTCGCCCACGCCCTCGGGACCGATCACGTCGACGCACTTGACCTTGTCCGTGCCGGGCTCGCGCTTCATGTAGAAGGCCTTCACGGCGGCCGGATAGTGCGTGATCATCACCGGGCGGTCGTGGCGCAGCGACAGGATCGTCTCGTCCGGCGCCCCCAGGTCGTCGCCGTAGCGGAAGGTCGACTCGGGGTGGTCCTTCAGGATCCTGGCCGCCTCGTCGTAGGTCAGGCGCGGGAAGGGCTTCTGGATCGCCTGGAGCTTCGTCAGGTCGCGCTCGAGGATGGCCAGCTCCGTCGCCCGCCGGCGCAGGACCTCGGCCACCACGTGCACGAGCATGTCCTCGGCCAGCTCCAGCACGTCCTCGAGGGTCGCGAAGGCCACCTCGGGCTCCAGCATCCAGAACTCCGTCAGGTGCCGGCGCGTCTTCGACTTCTCGGCCCGGAAGGTGGGCCCGAAGCAGTAGACCTTGCCGAAGGCCATCGCGCTGGCCTCGGCGTAGAGCTGGCCCGACTGCGTCAGGTAGGCCTTGCGGTCGAAGTAGCCGACCTCGAACAGCGTCGAGGTGCCCTCGCAGGCGCTGGGCGTGAACATGGGCGAGTCCATGCACACGAACCCGCGCTGGTCGAAGAACCCGCGCAGGGCCGTCATGACCGCGTCGCGGACGCGCAGGAGCGCCCACTGACGCTTCGAGCGCAACCACAGGTGCCGCTGCGAGAGCAGGAAGTCCGGCCCGTGCTCCTTGGGCGTGATCGGGAAGCCGTCGACCGCCTGCAGGACCGTCCCGCCCTTGACCTGGATCTCGAACCCGCCCGGCGCGCGCGGGTCGGCCACGACCTCGCCCTCGAGGACCAGGCTCGACTCCTGGCCCGCGCGCCCGACGGCCTCGAAGAGCTCGGGCGGCACGGCCTTCTGGAACAGGACGCACTGCACGTAGCCCGAGCCGTCGCGCAGCTGCACGAAGTGGAGCTTGCCCTTCGAGCTCTTGTTGTGGAGCCAGCCCCGCAAGGTGACGGTCGTGCCGACGTGCTCGGACAGGCGCTCGATCGTGGCGACGGGTGCGGTCATGGGGGGTTCCGGCAAGGCGGCCGGGCATTGGAGCAGCGCACCGGAGGGCGCGCAACTCGCCCGCCGGGCCTCAGGCGCCGGCCACGAACACCATCAGGCGGTCCACGGCCCGGAAGCCGTACTTGCGCGCCAGCGCGATCGAGGCCACGTCCGCGTCCAGCGCGCCCCACACCGGCCTGCGCCCCTGCGGCAGCATGTGCCGCACGAGGAAGGCCGCGGCGGCCGTGGCGAAGCCGCGCCGGCGGTGCGACTCCAGCGTGTCGATCGAGAGGTCGAACCAGCGCTCCGTGCGGTACGCCGCGTGGCTGAAGGACACGGCCCGCGGCCCCTCGAAGGCCGCCGCCACCGGGCCGCGCTGCAGCGCGCGCGCGAGCTCCTGCCCCAGCGCGTCCGGCACCTCCCCCAGGGCCGCCAGGTCGTCGAGCGTCAGGAAGCGCGTCGGCCAGGCCGGCTCCGGCAGCGTCTCCGGGGCCGGATGGACGTGCAGCACGGCCGGCTGCTCGCGCCAGCCGCCCAGCAGCGCGCGCCAGGACTCGGCGTTCTCGACCGGCGCGACGACGCTGCGCACGCGCGGCTCGCGCGCGGCGAGCTGGGCCGCGAGCGAGGCCACCGGCCGGTGCACCGCGAAGGCCTCGCCGCCCTCCCGCTCGAGCACGACGTAGCCGGCCCCCTTGCGGCCCTCGGGGCCGAACAGGACCTCGCAGCGACCGTCGAGCAGGAGCCCGCGCGGCGCGACCCAGCGCGGGAGGTCCGGCAGGGCGGCGGCGAGCTCCGCCAGCACGGGATCCGTGGCCATCCGGCGCGCTACCTTGTCGGGCGCGCGCGACGCTCGCAAGAGGGCGCGCCCCACGCATGTCCCTCGAGCCCCCGCCGGTCGCGCGCCTGGCCCCGAGCCCCACCGGGCGCCTGCACCTGGGCCACGCGCGCAGCTTCCTCCTGGCCTGGTGGCACGCGCGCGCGCGTGGCGGGCGCGTGCGGCTGCGCCTGGAGGACCTCGACCGCGCGCGCCTGAAGCCGGGCGCGAGCGAGACCTGCCTGCGCGACCTCGAGTGGCTGGGCCTCGACTGGGATGGCGCGCCGCTCCGGCAGTCGGACGACCCGCGGCCCTACGCGCAGGCGCTCGAGACGCTGCTCGCCGCCGGACGGGCCTACGCCTGCGCCTGCTCGCGGGCGGAGATCGAGCGCGCGCTGAGCGCTCCCCACGCGGGCGAGGGCGAGCTGCGCTACCCCGGCACGTGCCGCGCCCGCGGGCTCGCCGCGGCCGCGCCGCCCGGGCTCCCGCTGGCCGTGCGCCTGCGCGTCCCGGAGGGCCCGCTCGAGCTCGAGGACGGCTTCGTCGGCCCCTTCCGCTGCGACGTGCAGGCCGAGGTCGGCGACTTCCTCCTGGCGCGCCGCGACGGGTTCGTCGCCTACCAGCTCGCGGTCGTGGTCGACGACGCGCGCCAGGGCGTGACGGAGGTGCTGCGCGGCGACGACCTCCTGCCGAGCGCCGCGCGCCAGGGACACCTCCAGGCGGCCCTCGGCCTCCCCCGCCCGCGCTGGTTCCACGTGCCGCTGGTGCTCGACGAGGGCGGCGCGCGCCTGGCGAAGCGCCGCGGCGACCTCGCGCTGGAGGAGCTGCGCGTGGGCGGAACCGATCCGCGCGCCGTGGTGGCCTGGGCCGCGCGCAGCGCCGGCCAGGCGTGCGGCGAGCGCGCCCGGGCGGCCGAGCTCGTCGCCGCCTTCGACCTGGCGCGCGTGCCACGCACGCCCGTGCGCCTCGCGCCGGACGAGCTCGTGCGTCTCGCACGGGCCCGCTGAAGCGCACCGGCCGGGTCTGCCCGGCCCAAAGGCGCCCTCGCCTTGACTCCCCACCCCACCCCGCTACGCTCTCTCCCCCGCGTTCCCGGATAGCTCAACGGTAGAGCAGCCGGCTGTTAACCGGCGGGTTGTAGGTTCGAATCCTACTCCGGGAGCCATCCCCCGCCGCGCCACGATGCAGGTCCGAGACACCGCTCCGCTGGCGCTGGCCGCGCTCGCCCTGAGCCTCCCGAGCGGCTGCAGCGGCGTGCGCGCGCCGGAGGCCGCGCACGAGCGGCACGCGCGCGCGCCGGACGGCCTGTCGCTGGCCTACGAGGAGCTCGGCACGGGCGCCCCGGCGCTGGTCTTCGTGCACGGCTGGTGCGGCGACCGCGCCCTGTGGCGCACGACGCTGGCGGCCTTCGCCCCGCGCCACCGCGTGCTGGCCCTGGACCTCGGCGGCCACGGGACCTCGGGCGCCGAGCGCGGCGCCTGGAGCCTGGAGGTCCTGGCGGGCGACGTCGTGGCCGTGTGCGACGCGGCCGCGATCGAGGATGCGATCCTGGTCGGGCACTCGATGGGCGCGCCGGTCGCGCTGCTTGCGGCGGCGCGCCTCCCGGGCCGCGTGCGCGGCGTGATCGGCGTCGACAGCCTGCACGACGTCGACTTCGCGTACCCGCCCGGCTTCCTGGCCCAGGTGGCCGCGGGCCTGGAGGCGGACTACGCCGGGGCCCTGGAGGCCTCGCTGCGCGGCGTGGCCGGCCCGGGGCTGACGGAGGCGCGCGTCGACTGGCTCGTGGCGCGCGCGGCGCGCACCGACCGCGGCGCGGCCATCGGGCTCCTGCGCGGATTCGGCGGCTTCGACCTGGCGGCGGCCCTGGGCGCGGCCGCCGTGCCGGTGCGCGTCGTGAACGCGGCACCGCGCGCGGGCGGCCTCGTCACCGCGGTCGAGCACAACCGGCGCGCGGCCGATTTCGACGCGCTGCTGCTGGAGGATTGCGGCCACTTCCCCATGCTCGAGCAGCCGGAGCGCCTGGTGGCCGGTCTCGCGCGCTGGATCGACGACCTGTCGGACCCGCCCCGATGATCTGGATCTGGCTCGCCTTCCTGGCCCTGATCGTCGGGCTGCTCGTCTTCGACCTGTGCTTCATCAACCGCGAGGCGCACGTCATCCCGATGCGCGCGGCCCTGGGCTGGACGGTGTTCTATGCCGTCCTGGCGGTGGCCTTCGGCGGCTTCGTGTACCTGATGTTCCAGAACGGCTGGGCCGGGGCCGGGACGCACTTCAGCGTGGGCCTGGGCGCCTCCGAGGCCTTCTTCCAGTACCTGACGGCCTGGCTGCTGGAGAAGTCGCTCTCGCTCGACAACGTGTTCGTGATCGCGCTGGTGTTCGCCTACTTCGGCGTGCCGCTGTCGCAGCAGCACCGCGTGCTCTTCTGGGGCATCCTCGGGGCGCTGGTCATGCGCGGGATCATGATCGCCCTGGGCGCGGTGCTGATCACGCGCTTCGACTGGATCGTGTACGTCTTCGGCGGGATCCTGCTGCTGACCGCCGGCAAGCTGTTCTTCGCCGGCGACGAGGAGGTCCATCCCGACCGCAACCTGTTCGTGCGCTTCTTCCGGCGCCTGTACCCGGTCACGCCGGAATTCCACGGCGCGCACTTCTTCGTGCTCCAGAACGGGCGGCGCGCGATGACGCCGCTGTTCCTGGCGCTGGTGGTGGTCGAGTCGACCGACCTGCTCTTCGCCGTCGACTCGATCCCGGCGGTCTTCGCGGTGACCCAGGACCCGTTCCTCGTGTTCACCTCGAACATCTTCGCGATCCTAGGCCTGCGCACGCTGTACTTCGCGCTGGCCGGGCTGATGGAACGCTTCCGGCACGTGAAGTCGGCGCTGGTCTTCATCCTGGCCTACGTGGGCGTGAAGATGATGCTCGCGCACCACGTGAAGATCCCCGACCTCCTCTCGCTCGGGCTGATCGCCGTGGCCCTGACCGCGGGCGTGCTGGTCTCGCTGCGCGCGCCGCCGAGGAAGCCGTGAAGCGCCGCGTCCTGGTGGTCTTCCCGACCGCCTGGGACGAGCGTCAGCTCGCCAACCTGCCGGAGACGACGCGCGCGCGCTACGAGCTCGTGCTCGACGAGCCCGGCGACGCCGAGGCGCGCTGGGACATCGACCTCCTGGCCTACGTCGACGAGCGCGCGCGGCGCTGGCGCGGACGCCTGGACGGCGTGTTCAGCTCGAGCGACTACCCGGGCGCGGCCGTGGCCGCCGCGCTCGCGGCCGAGCTGGGCCTGCCGGGCCCGTCGCCGGCGGCCGTGCTGCGCGCCGGGCACAAGCTGCTGGCGCGCGAGCTCCAGCGCGCCGCGGTGCCCGAGGTCGTGCCGCGCTTCGCCGCCTTCGACCCGGGCGACGAGCGCACCTGGCCGCCGGAGCAGGCCTTCCCCTGCTTCGCGAAGCCCGTGCGCGGCTCCTACTCGCTGCACGCGCGCCCGCTGGCGAGCCGCGCCGAGCTGGCCGCCTACGCGGCCGCCCCGGCGCTGCGCGAGTTCCAGCAGTACTACCCGTGCCTCGGCGAGCGCCTGGCCGAGCGCTACGAGCCCGCCGCGCGCGCGGCGCGCCTGTTCCTGGCGGAGGAGCGGCTCAGCGGCCTCCAGGCGACCTTCGAGGGCTACCTGCGCGGCGGGCGCCTCCATCCGCTGGGCGTCGTCGACACCGAGTTCCACCCCGGCACGCGCAGCTTCGCGGCCTTCGACCTGCCCTCGCGGCTCCCGGAGGAGGTGCAGGCGCGCATGGCCCACGCGGCCGGCGCGGCGGCCCGCGCGCTCGGGCTCGAGGACACGCTCTTCAATGCCGAGTTCCTGTGGGACGCCGAGCGCGAGCGGCTCGGCCTGATCGAGCTCAACCCGCGCCTGTGCGGGCAGTTCGGCGACCTGTACGCCAAGGTCCACGGCGTGCACGGTTACGCGGTCGCGCTGGCGCTGGCCTGCGGCGAGGAGCCGCCCAGGGCGCACGGCGCGGGCCCCTGCGCGGCGGCCGCCAGCCTGCCGCTGCGCACCTTCCGCTCGGTGCGGGTCGCGCACGCGCCGACCCCGGAGGAGCTGCGCGCGGCCGAGGCCCTCTTCCCGCACACGCTGGCCTGGAGCGACTGTCGCACCGGCGACGAGCTCTGCGTGGGGCCGACGCTCGAGGACGGTGCCAGCGCGCGCTACGCGGTGCTGAACCTCGGCGGCGCGAGCCGCGCCGAGCTGCGCGCGTGCCGCGCGCGCCTCGAGACGACCCTGGGCTACCGCTTCACACCGCCCTGATCCGTCGGCGCCCGGGCTTGGTTAGGATCCCGGCGCCGGTCCACCCCTGCTCCGGCCGCGCGCGGTCCCGACGACCGGCAGCCCCGCGGCGGCCCAACCCAGCTCGTCGCTTCCCATGGGAATGATCTCTGAGTTCAAGGCCTTCGCGATGAAGGGCAACGTCGTCGACATGGCGGTCGGCGTCATCATCGGCGGGGCGTTCGGGGCCATCGTCGCCTCGATGGTCTCGGACTTGATGATGCCCGTGGTCGGGCTCGCCACCGGCGGCATCAGCTTCGGCGACAAGTTCTACGCGCTCGACGGCGGGAGCTACGCGAGCCTCGAGGCCGCCAAGACCGCGGGAGCCTCCGTGCTCCACTACGGCGCGTTCCTCGACAAGCTGATCAACTTCGTCATCGTGGCCTTCTGCCTGTTCATGGTGATCAAGGCCATGAACGCGGCCAAGAAGAAGGAGGCCGCTGCACCGCCCGCGCCGGCCGCTCCGCCGCGCCAGGAGGTGCTGCTGGAGGAGATCCGCGACCTCCTCAGGAAGCGCTGACGCGCGCCCCCTCCGCCCGCCGCGGCTCGCTGGACCGTCGCGGAATCCCACCGTAGCATCGGCGGGCGGATGGGAACGCTCTTGACCAGGGACGAGGAGGCCGAGCTCGTCGCCGAGCTGAAGGCCGGCTCGGCCCGCGGCTACGAGCGCCTGGTGCGCACCTTCGGCCCGGCCATGCGCGCGGTCACGCGGCGCATGCTGAAGAACGACGAGGACGCCGACGACGCCCTGCAGGAGGCCTTCCTGGCGGCCTTCCGCGCGATCGAGCGCTTCGAGGCCCGCAGCGCCCTCGGCACCTGGCTGCACCGCATCGCCGTCAACGCGGCGCTGATGAAGCTGCGCGCGCGCCAGGCGCGCGGGCGCGAGGACGGCTCCGAGGAGCTGGAGGAGCTCCTGCCGCGCTTCGTCGGGCTGGGCGTGTTCGCCTCCGCGCAGCGCGCCTGGGGCGAGCTGCCCGAGGACCCCCTGGCGCGCAAGGAGCTGTGCGGCGCGGTGCGCGCGGCGATCGAGTCGCTGCCGGAGCCCTACCGCGTGGCGCTCCTGCTACGCGACATCGAGGAGCTCTCCAACGAGGAGCTGGCCGAGGCCCTGGGCGTCACCGTCAACGCCGCCAAGATCCGCGTGCACCGCGCGCGCCAGGCGCTACGCACGCTGCTCGAGCCACGCATCGCGGAGCTGGGCCCGTGAACTGCGCACGCTTCCAGGTGGCCGTGCACGAGCACTACCGCGGCACGCTGACGCCCGAGGAGAGCGCCGCGCTCGAGGCCCACGCGCGGGCCTGTCCCGCCTGCGCGGCCCTGCGCGAGGCCTGCGAGGAGACCTGCTGCAAGGACTTCGTCGCGACCCTGCCGGAGTGGCTCGAGGGGAACCTGGAGCCCGCCGAGCAGCGCCGCCACGAGCGCCACCTCGCCATCTGCCCCGACTGCCGGGCTTACCTGGAGAGCTACCGGACGGCGATCGCCCTGACCGCCACGGCCTTCCAGACCCCGGCCGAGCCCCTGCCGGAAGCCCTGGTGCGCGCGATCCTGGCGCGCCGCCGCGCGGACGGCGACGGCGACGTGTAGCGGATCGGTAGGCCCCGCGCTCCGGTCCAGCCCGCCCGCGGGCCGCGCCGATCCTGGCCCCCACGGTGGGAACGACGGGAAGGAAGGGATGAAGGAGCTGCGCGAGAGTGGCCTGGTGGCGGCGCTGAGCGAGGAGCTCGAGCGGCTCTCCGGCGACGTGGCCGACCACGAGCGGCGCCTGGCGGGCAGCCTCGGCACCGGCGTGGGCGAGCTCCTGCGGCGGCTCTCGGCCGTGCGCCAGAACCTGCAGGCGGCGCGCGAGACCCTGCTGGGGAACGACCGCATCGAGCCGGCCCCGACCGAGGAGCACCTGCGCGGCTCCAGCCGGGCCGTCGCGATCCAGGACCTCCTGTGCTTCCTCGCCACGGCCAAGAAGAGCGGCGTGCTGCGCGTCGAGGCCCTGGGCGAGCGCTACCTGATGCAGCTCGACCACGGCGCGGTCGTGTACGCGACCGGCGACACGCCGCCGGCGGGCCAGGGCCTGCAGGACCTCCTGGTCGCGCGCGGCGAGCGGCGCAGCGAGCTGCTGGAACGGCTCCCGGAGCGCATCGCCGCCGGGACCTGGTTCGATCGCAACCTGGTGGGCACGAGCTGGATCTCGCGCGAGGCCCTCACGGCGGCGATCCAGCAGCAGACGCGCCTGGCCTTCTTCCGCCTGTGCGCGGCGGGCGAGACGCGCTTCCGCTTCTACGAGGGCGCCGAGATCGAGAACGTCCTTCCGGTCAAGCACAACGCGATGGAGCTCCTGCTCGAGTTCTCGCGCGTCCAGGACGAGCGCCGCGAGCTCGTGCGCGAGCGTCAGCCGCTCCAGTGCCGCCCCCACGCGGCTACGCCGCGGCCCTGACGCTGGCCAGGCGAGCTCCGCCTGCTCGCGAGCGCACTTCGCCGCCGCCCGGCTCCGGGGGAGGTACTCTTCCCTCTGCCGGCGGTTCGCCGTCCGGTGTCTCCGCTCGAGCTGCGGCTCCGCAGGCACTCTCCCGCTCCTCCCTGATCCCTGCGGGGCCGCAGCTATTTTTTTCGCGCGCCACGGGCCAGGGGCACGCCCTCGCCCCCCACCCGGCTCAGGCGGCGTAGCGGCGGAGCTGGCGCTGCACGTCGAGCGCCTTCTTGATCTGCTCCCAGCTCGCCGCGCCGGTCTCCACCAGGGCCTCGCCGATGTGGATGCCGGCCGCGCGCTGGACGGCCAGGGCGTGGGCGAGCTGCTCGCGCGTGATCGAGCCCAGGCGGATCAGGACCTCGCCCAGCACCTGCGCGTTCATCGACTGCAGGTAGTCGCGCTGCTTCGAGGAGAGGCGCAGCTCGCCGCGCAGCGCGGGCGGGGACGGCGCGTGGCTGGGCACGTGGCTGGGCACGTGGCTGGGCGCGACCGGCGCGGGCGTGCCCGGCGGGGTGTGCGGCACGGCCCGCGGCCCGCGGCCGCCCTCGCGCAGCCGGTCCTGGTAGGTGAGCGCGCTCTCGATCTGCTCGGCGCTGACCGCGCCGAGCTGGACCAGGCACTGCCCGAGGGGCTGGTGGCTGGAGGCCTGGAGCTGGAGCGCGCGCCCCAGCGAGTCAGCCGAGATCACGCCCGCCTGCAGCAGGATCGTGCCCAGCAGGTAGCCCTGCGTCAGGCGCAGGTCGTGGTGCTCGACCACGTCGGCCGGGGGCACCCGGCGCAGCACCGGCCGCGACGGCGTGGCGGCACCCGGCCCCAGGCGCCCCTCGTCGATCGTCGCGACCAGCCCGGCGATCACCTGGAAGGTCTCGGAGGTGGCCACGTCGTCGGAGCGCAGCGTGAACTCCATCAGGAGCAGCGCCGCGTCGAGCCCGTTGAGGCCCTCCGGCGGGGTGCGCGGCTCCAGCTCGGCGCGCAGGGCCTGGAGCTCCGCATAGAGCTCGTGCCGCCGGCGGCTCTGCACGGGGCGGGTCTCGGCGATGCGCTTGGCGAGGGTGCGGATCCGGTCGGGCATGACGGCGGGGGCTGGGGACCGGGACGCCTATCGACCCGGGAACAAAGCTCCTTGAGCCCGGGCCGGGCGGAAGAGCGCGGCGGCCGGCCTCCGTCTCCCGCTGCGCGAGCGGGGTAGGGTTCGCCCGGACTCCCCAGCTCCACGGACCCGTCCGCCCACCCCGCGGAACGGGCTGCCGGTGCGTCGCTCCCCATGCCCTCCCCCATCCGGCTTCCGGCCCTGGCCCTGGCCCTGTTCCTGGGCGCCGGGGCCCCCGCGGCCCAGCAGGCGGACGGCGGCGCGAGCCCCTCGAACCCGGCACCCTTCACGCTGGCGCGCTTCCGCCCGCACCCGGCCGAGGGCGACGCGCCGCTCGCGGTGCGCTTCGAGGACCGCTCGCTGGGCGGGGTCACGAGCTGGTCCTGGGACTTCGGCGACGGCACGAGCTCGAGCCAGCGGGCCCCGACCAAGGTCTACGCCGAGGGCGGGGTCTACGACGTGCGCCTGACCGTGCGCGGACCGCAGGGCAGCGACACGGTGACGCGCGTCGGGGCCGTGACCGTGCGGCGCTGTTCGCCGGGGAACGCGCGCGCGAACCGCGGCGCGCCGCTGGAGCGCGGCGAGGACTTCGTGCCGGTCACGGGCGACGACTCGGCCGGCTTCTACTGCGTCTACAGCGGCAAGGCGGTCGGGCCGAGCAATCCCGGGATCTCCAACAACGTGGGCATCTTCGTCCTGCCGCTGGCAGGCGACGAGGTGCTCGTCTTCGGGGCCGGCTACGGCGACGCCAACTCCCTCGTGACGCCGACCGAGAGCGCCGGCCACGACGCGCGCCGCGTGGACGCGCTCCTGCGCTTCTGCCTCGGGCGCGAGCCGGCGACGACCCCGCTGCGCTTCGTCGCCCCCCACGGCCACATCGACCACATCAACGCCGACTTCACGCGCGAGATGCGCGTACGCGGCTATCCGATCCGGGACATCGCCTTCCACGCCGCGGACGCGAGCCAGGTGCGCAACCTGCCCGGCTGGACCGCGACCGACCGCGCGCTCTTCCGCACCCTGCGCAACGGGACCGGCCAGTGCCAGGAGGAGCTGACCAGCTTCGCCTCGCCGCTCGGACGCATCTGGCTGCACCTGCGCGACGGCCACACGCCCGGCTCGATCGATCTCGTGATCGACGTCGGCGGCGATCCCACGAACCGCTTCGTGGTGCGCGGCTCGGGCGGAGACTTCGGCACCTGCACGATCCCGGGCGTGCGCGAGGCGATCGAGCCCCACGGCAACGTGCTCCTCACGGCGCGCGCGCCGCGCGTCAGCGGCGCCTCACCGGCCCACGCCTCGGCCCTGGGCGGGACGATGGTGACGCTCTCCGGCTCGGGCTTCGCCGCGCCGCTGGCGGGCACGCCGAGCGTGCTGGTCGACGGCGTCATGGCCAGCGGCGTGAGCGTGCTGGCGGACGACCTGCTGGCCTTCGTGGTGCCGCCCGGGCTGCCGGGGGATGTGGTCGACGTCACCGTGACGAACCGCAACGGCCGCGCGGTCCTGTCGGGCGTCCTGCGCTACCGGGCCCTCCCGACGCTGAGCTCGCTGGCGCCGTCGCGCGGCCCGGCCAGCGGGGGCACGCAGGTCACGCTGCTCGGCAGCGGCTTCCTCGACTTCGCCCCCGGGACGAACACGGTGCGCTTCGGCGGCGTCGTGGCCTCCGCGCCCGTGGTCGTGGACGACCGCACGCTGGTCTGCCCCGCCCCGCCCCACGCGGCGGGGCTGGTGTCCGTGAGCCTGGCCAACGCGAACGGCTCGGCCGAGCTCGGCGGCGCCTACCGCTACGACCCGGTGATCGACGTCACGGGCGTCGCCCCGGCCCAGGGCAGCGCGCGCGGCGGCACGCGCGTCGAGCTCCAGGGCCGCGCCTTCGCGGTCGGCGCGAGCGTGCCGCAGGTCTTCTTCGGCTCGCGCGCGGCCACGGACGTCGTGCGCCTCGGCGACACGCGCATCGACTGCACCACGCCCCCCGGGCCCGGCGGGGCCGCGGTCGACGTGCGCGTCAGCGGCGACAACGGCAGCGACACCCTGGCGGCCGGCTTCCGCTACTTCGCCGAGCCCAGCGTGGCCAGCGTGACGCCCCCCAGCGGGCCGGGCGCGGGCGGCACGCTGGTCACGCTCACCGGCAGCAACTTCACGCGCAACGCCGCGGGGGCGAACACCGTGAGCTTCGGCGCCACGGCGGCGACCGAGGTGAGCACGCTCTCCGATACCTCGCTCCAGTGTCGCGTGCCGCCCGGCGCGAGCGGGCAGGGCGTCGACGTCGTGGTCGAGAACGCGAACGGGACGGGACGCCTGGCACTGGGCTTCCGCTACCACCGCGCGCCGACCCTGGAGGGCCTGGCGCCGGACCAGGGCCCGCGGGCGGGCGGAACGCTGGTCACGCTGCGCGGCTCCGGCTTCCTGGAGGCCGGCACGGGCACGCCGATCGTGCGCTTCGGCGGCCAGGCGGCGGGCCAGGTCACGGTGCTGGACGACGGCCTCGTGACCTGCCGGACGCCCTGGCGCACGAGCGAGGGAGGCGTCGACGTGGAGCTGGTCACCCCGAACGGCTCGGCGCGCCTGACCAGCGCCTTCCGCTACGTGACGCGCCCGCGCGTGACCGGCCTCACGCCCGCCAGCGGCTCCGGACGCGGCGGCACGCTCGTCACGCTGACCGGTACCGGCTTCCGCGCCGCCGGCGCGGGCGCGCTCGAGGTCCGCTTCGGACGCGCCCCGGCGACCCAGGTGCTCGTGCTGGACGACCGCACGGCCACGTGCCGCACGCCGCTCGGGCTCGGCGACGCGCAGGTGGACGTGCGCGTCGAGAACCAGAACGGCGCGCACCAGCTCGACCAGGCCTTCCGCTACCTCGCCTCGCCCGGGCTGGCGAGCGTGGTCCCGCCCTCCGGCCCGCTGGCGGGGGGACAGGCGGTGTACCTGCACGGCAGCGGCTTCGCCGGCGGGGCGAGCCCGCCGCGTGTGTGGTTCGGCACCGCGCAGGCCACGGGCGTGGTCGTCCTGGCGGACGGCGAGCTCCAGTGCCTGACCCCGCCGCGCGCGCGCGGGGTGGTGGACGTGCGCCTCGAGACCGCCGGCGGGAGCGCGCTGCTCCCGCGCGCCTACGTCTACGGCTCGACCCTGCCCACGCTGGACGCCGTCCTGCCCGACCATGGCCCGAGCGCCGGCGGGACGCTGGTCGAGCTCGTCGGCTCGAACTTCGCCTCCGGCCAGGCCGGCGCGAGCGTCGTCTCCTTCGGCGGGATCCCGGCCACGGGCGTGACCGTCCTCGACGACGAGCGTCTGCGCTGCCACGCCCCCGCGGGCGCCCCTGGCTCGCGCGTGGACGTGCGCGTGACGAACGGCAACGGCAGCACGCTCCTCGTCCAGGGCTATCGCTACCACCTGCGTCCCACGCTGACGGCGCTCGAGCCCGGCAGTGGCAGCGCGCTGGGCGGGACGCAGCTCCTGCTGCACGGGTCCGGCTTCCAGGGCGACGGGGCCACGGGCCACGCGGTGCGCGTCGGCGGGCAGCTCGCGAGCGAGCTCCAGGTGCTCGACGACACGCGTCTCACCTGCCGCTGCCCGCCCGGCACGCCCGGGACCGTCGTCGACGTGGCCCTGGCGACCTCCAACGGCAACGCGCTGCTGTCCGCCGCCTTCCGCTACGCCGTGCCGCCCGAGCTCCACGCCCTGACGCCCGCAACGGGCTCGCCCCTGGGAGGCACGCCGGTCACCCTGAGCGGCGCGGGGTTCGCCGGCGCGAGCACGCCCGAGGTGCGCTTCGCGGGCGTGCCCGCGACGCAGGTGCTCGTGCTCGGCGACGGCGAGCTGACCTGCCTGGCCCCCGCCGGGACGCCCGGCGTGGCCACGGACGTCGAGCTCGAGAACACGAACGGCACGGGGCGGCTCGCGGCCGCCTTCCGCTACCACCCGGCCCCGAGCATCGCCTCGGCCACACCCGCCAGCGGGCCGGCCGGCGGGGGCACGACCGTGCTCCTGCTCGGCAGCGGCTTCAAGAGCGAGGTGCTGGGCCAGAACGCCGTGACCTTCGGGGGCCGGCCGGCGCGCAGCGTGACGACGGTCGACGACACGCGCGTGCGCGTCGTCGCGCCGATCGGCACGCCCGACACGACGGTCGAGCTCGTGCTGGCCAACTCGAATGGCAGCGCGCTCGCGCCGGGCGGCTTCCGCTACCACGCCCTGCCGGTGCTCGACACCTGCACGCCGGACCACACCAGCGCCCTGGGCGGCGCGACGCTCACCCTGCGCGGCAGCGGCTTCCAGCGCGATGGCGCCGGGCCCCCGAGCGTGGCCTTCGGCGGCGCGCCGGGCGGGATCGTGGCCGTGCTCGACGACCAGACGCTGACCTGCCTGGCGCCTCCGGGCAGCGAAGGCAGCGCAGTCGCCATCACGCTCTCGAACAAGAACGGCAGCGCCACCGCGCCGGCGCCGCTCGCCTACCACCTCGCGCCGCGCCTGACGAGCGTGACGCCGGCCCACGGCTTCTCGGGTGGCGGCACGCTGGTCGAGCTCGGCGGCAGCGGCTTCCTGGCGCACGAGCCCGGCGCGAGCACGGTCCGGTTCGGGAGCGGGACGGCGAGCGAGCTCACGGTCCTCGACGATGCGCGCCTCACCTGTCGCACGCCGCCCGGCGCCACCGGGCCGGTCGAGGTGCGCCTCGAGAACGCGAACGGCGTCACGCTCCTGGGCGACGCCTACTACTACGACTGGGCCCCGACCCTGACCGCCGTCGCTCCGGCCCAGGGCACGGCCCTCGGCGGGACGCGCGTCACGCTCTCCGGCGGCGGCTTCGACACGGCCGGCGCCGGCCCGCTGAGCGTGCGCTTCGGCAGCGCGCCGGCCACGGGCGTGAGCGTGCTCGACGGGAAGACGCTCGAGTGCACGACGCCCGCCGGACCGGCCGGGGGGCAGGTCGACGTGACCGCCTCCAACGCGCGTGGCAGCGCGCGCCTCACGGGCTACCGCTACCACCCGCGGCCGACGCTGGCGAGCGTCGAGCCGGCGACCGGCGCACCGGAGGGCGGGACGCCGGTGGTCCTGCGCGGTAGCGGCTTCCTCGCCAACGGGGCCGGCGCGCCGCAGGTGCTGTTCGGCGCCACGCCGGCCACGGGCGTGAGCGTGGTGGACGACGCCACCTTGACCTGCGTGGCACCGTCCGGGCCGGCCCGGAGCTCCGTCAGCGTGGCCGTCGCGAACGAGAACGGCAGCACGACCCTGGTGGACGGCTACCGCTGGGTCCAGCGCGAGCCGACCGACCTCGACGCGGACGGCATCAGCGACGCGATCGTCGCGGCCGCCAATGGCGTGTACGTCTTCTTCGGCTCCGCCCTCGGCCCCACGAACGAGAGCAACGCGACCGCCGATCTCGTGCTGCGCCACACGCAGAGCAGCACCGACTTCGGGATCGAGCTCGCCGCGGGCGACCTGAACGGCGACCGCTTCCCCGACCTCGTCGTCGCTGCGCCGCTCGACGATGCGTCCGGCAGCGACGCGGGCGCCGTGTACGTCTTCTTCGGCCCGCTGACGGCCTCCCCCAGCGCGCGCCTGACCAGCTCGGCCAGCGCGGTCCTGCGCGGCGCCTCGAGTGGCGACCGCTTCGGGACCGCCCTGGCCCTGGGGGACGTGGGCGGTGATGCCCTGAGCGACCTCATCGTGGGCGCCCCCGGCAGCGATCTGCCCGGGAGCGACGGCGGGGCCGTGTACGTCTTCCGCGGCGCGCCCACCTTCGCCAGCCAGGGCCCGGCCCAGGCCGCGGTGCGCCTGCTGGCGACCGGCAGCCAGCATTCCTTCGGCGCCAGCCTGGCCGCTGGCGACGTGAGCGGCGACGGCCGCGCCGACGTGCTCGTGGGCGCGCCGCTCGAGGGCGCCTCGGGCGGGAACTCGGGCGCGGTCTACGTCTTCCGCGGAGGGCCCGGTCTGGCCAGCGGCGACGCGGGCGCGGCCCAGGTGCGCCTGACGGGCGCCAGCTCCGGGGATCGCTTCGGATCCTGCGTGGGCACGGCCGACTTCGACGGCGACGGCCTCGACGAGCTCTTCGCCGGCGCGCCCGAAGCGCGCCACCAGGGCACGCAGGCCGGCTGCATCTACGTCTTCCGCGGCGGTCCAGGGCTGGCCTCGGCCGGCGCGGACGACGCGAGCGCGCGCTACGACGGCGAGGCGAGCGGGGATCGCTTCGGGCAGGGCTTCGCCCTGGGCGACGCGAACGGCGACGGAGTCGCGGACCTGCTCGCGGGCGCCCCCCAGCACGACTTGCCCTCCGCGAACGCCGGCCGGGCGTACCTGGTGCGCGGCGGCGCCTTCCTGGGCGGTGCGATCGCGACCCGCGCGAGCACGGTGCTGGTCGCCGAGAGCTCGGCCGGCGACCAGTTCGGAGCCAGCCTGGGACTGGTCGACCTCGACGGCGACGGACGCTGCGAGGCGCTGGTCGGCGCACCCTTCAGCAACGGCGGCGGGACCGACTCGGGCCGCGTCTACCTGTTCCTCGGCGCCGCCCTCGCCGCGACCCGTTCGGCCGGCGCCGACGACGCCACGCTGACCGGGTCCAGCGCCTCGCTGCTCTTCGGCCGGGCCGTGGGCAGCGTGCGGTAGCCGAGCGATCGGCCCGGGCTCCGCCGTCAGCCGACGCCCAAGGGAAGCGGCCGAGCCCCCCCCGGGGCCCGGCCGCCTCGGCACTCCTCCTGACGGTTGCGCTGAGAGACGGAGTGCACGCGAGCTCCGCGCGCGGGGCCGACCCGCGCCGGAACCGGCCCCAGATTATTCGAAGTTGCAAAATAGGGAGGGGGGAAACCGCCCCGGCCCGCCCGGGCCCCGGGGAAGCCCCCCTGGCCCGTCCCGGCGCGAGCCCGCAGAATCCGTCCATGCGCGTCCAGCTCTTCGCCGTCACGCCCGAGGGCCCCCGCGCCCTGGCCGTCCCGGAGGGTCTGGCGAGCGCGCACGAGCTCTTCGACACCCTGCCGCTGGGCGTCTACTCGGCCCTGCGCACCTTCCAGCACGACCGCTTCCTGGGGCTCGAGCACCACCTCGAGCGCACCGACCGCTCGCTGGAGCTCCTGGGCTGGCCGGAGCGCCTCGACCGCCCGGTCCTGACGCGCGCCATGGACGCGGCGGTGCGGGCCTATCCCGAGCCCGACTCCTTCGTGCGCTTCGACGTGCTCGCGGGACCCGCGCGCGCGCTGGGCAGCGAGGAGCGCACGCTGCTGGCGCTCTCGCCGCTCGTGCCCGTGCCGCCGGCGCTGCTCGAGAGCGGCGTGACCGTGCGCCTGTCGCGCCTCGAGCGCGCCACGCCGCTGGTCAAGTCGGCGCGCTTCGTGCTCGAGCGCCGGCCCTATCCGCTCGGGCGCGTCGAGGCCTTCGAGCACCTGCTGCTCGGTCCCGACGGACGCATCCGCGAGGGCTCGAGCTCGAACTTCGTCGCGCTCCAGGGCCGGCGCCTGCGCCTGGCGGGCGACGAGGCGCTGCAGGGCGTCACGCAGCGCGTGGTGGCCGAGCTGGCACGCGCCCAGGGCCTGACGCCGGAGCGCGCGCCGGTCGCGCTCGACGAGCTCGCGCAGCTCGACGAGGCCTTCCTGACCAGCTCCGCACGCGGCCTGGTGCCGGTCGTGGCGGTCGAGGAGCAGCGCATCGGCACGGGCCGCCCCGGCGCGCGCACGCAGGCGCTGCGCGCGGCCTACCTCGAGCACGCCGCGCGGCACGCGCGCCGCGCTGTCGAGCCGGCCCCGGCGCGCGCCTGAGCGCCGGCCGCCTGCTCGGCCGCGTGACGGTCAGCCGCGCGCCTGCTCCTTCTGCTCGACCTTGGCCCAGGAGTCCTTGAGCGAGACCGAGCGGTGGAACAGCGGCCGCCCCGCGCGCGAGTCACGCGCGTCCTGCACGAAGTAGCCGTGGCGCTCGAACTGCAGGGGGGCCCCGGGCGCGACCGCGCCGAGCCCAGGCTCGAGCCTGCAGCCGGAGAGCGTGCGCGCCGAGTCCGGATCCAGGTGCGCGAGGAAGTCGCTGCCCTCGGGCCCGTCCTCGGGGTAGGGCACGCGAAAGAGCGGCGCGAACAGGCGCACGTCGGCCTCCAGCGCGTGCTCGGCCGCGACCCAGTGCAGCGTGCCCTTGACCTTGCGCTTGTCGGGCGAGTCGCCGCCGCGCGTGGCCGGGTCGTAGCGCACGCGCACGAGCGTCGGCTCGCCCGTGGCGGGGTCGAGCTCGTGCCCGGTGCAGGTCACGTAGTAGGCGTAGCGCAGGCGCACCTCCTGGCCCGGCTTGAGGCGCCAGAAGCTCTTCGGGGCCTCGACGCGGAAGTCCTCGCGCTCGATGAAGAGCTCGCGCGCGAAGGGCACCTTGCGCGTGCCCGCCGCGGGGTCCTCGGGGTTGTTGACCGCCTCGAGCCAGTCGACCTGGCCCTCCGGGAAGTTCTCGACCACCACGCGCAGCGGCGCGAGCACGGCCATGAAGCGCGGCGCGCGCCGGTTCAGGTCGTCGCGCAGGGCGTTCTCGAGCTGCACCAGGTCGACCACGCTGTCGAAGCGCGCCACGCCGATGCGCTCGCAGAACAGGCGCAGGGCCTCGGGCGTGTAGCCGCGCCGGCGCAGGCCCGAGATCGTCGGCATGCGCGGGTCGTCCCAGCCGGCGACGTGCCCCTCCTTCACCAGGCGCAGGAGCTTGCGCTTCGAGAGCACGGTGTGGGTCAGGTTCAGGCGCGCGAACTCGATCTGCTGCGGCGGGTCGGCGAGCTCCAGGGACCGCAGGAACCACTCGTAGAGCGGGCGGTGGTTCTCGAACTCGAGCGTGCAGACAGAGTGCGTGATGCCCTCGATGGCGTCCGACTGGCCGTGGGCCCAGTCGTAGGTCGGGTAGAGGCACCAGCGCGTGCCCGTGCGGTGGTGCGGCTGGCGCAGGATCCGGTACATGACCGGGTCGCGCAGGTTCATGTTGGGCGAGGCCATGTCGATCCTGGCCCGCAGCGTGCACGCGCCATCGGGGAACTCGCCCGCACGCATGCGCCGGAAGAGCGCCAGGCTCTCGGCCGGGGGACGCGCGCGATAGGGGCTGTCGCGCCCTGGAGCGGTCAGCGTCCCGCGCAGCTCGCGCACGGCCTCGCCCGAGAGGTCGCACACGTAGGCCAGGCCGCGCTCGATCAGGCGCTCGGCCCAGGCGTAGAGCTCCTCAAAGTAGTCGGAGGCGTACAGCACCGCGTCCGGCTCGAAGCCGAGCCAGCGCACGTCCGCCGCGATCGAGCGCACGTACTCCTCGTCCTCGGTGCTGGGGTTCGTGTCGTCGTAGCGCAGGTTGCAGCGCCCCCCCAGCTCGCGCGCGAGCCCGAAGTTGAGGCAGATCGACTTGGCGTGGCCGATGTGCAGGTAGCCGTTCGGCTCGGGCGGGAAGCGCGTCACGATGCGTCCTCCCCAGGCACCCGCGGCCTGGTCGGCGCGCGCGCGCTCGCGCACGAAGTCGCGTCGTTCGGGTGCGCCGGAGGGAGCGTCCATGGCCGGACCGCGCCGGGTCCGGCGCGGGGAGCGCGGGACGATACGGCCACGCGCCCTTCCCGGGCAAGCCCGCGCCCTCGGCACCGTCGGCCGCCCCGGGGGGGTACCTTTCTGTTCCGAGCCCCCGCGATGTTCCGCACCCGCCGCCGCACGGAAAGCCCTTCCGCCCCCACCGCCCAGCGCGGTGCCGTGGGCAGCGCGCGCGTGTGGGACGAGCGCACGCGCGCCGCCGCCGCCGCCCGCGCGCAGCCGGCGCCCCCGGAGGGCGCGCGCCCGACCTCGCTCTCGCCCCTGGAGCTCGCCGTGCTCGTGCGCGGGATCGTGGCCACGACGCTCGAGGCGCGCCTCCCGGACACGCCGCGCGAACGCCGCGGCGCGCTGGCCCAGGAGCTCGAGCTGCGGCTGCTGGACCTGTTCGAGGCGCGCCCGCTGGCGGGGCCGCCCCAGGACCTCGCGCCCGCGGCCTCCGCGGCACCCGCGGCGCCCCCCGCGGAAGACCATACGGACCGCGCGCGGCCCACCCCGAGCGCGCCGCTCGAGCCGCGCGCGCGTCTGCTCGACCTGACCCTGCAGGAGCGGCTCGAGCGCCTGGGGAGCCCGCTGGCCGCGCGCGCCGACCTGCGCGAGCGCCTGGTGGCCCTCGTGCTGCAGCGGCTGGCCAGCGCGGCGGCCGAGGTCGAGGCCGACGTACCGGCCGAGGAGCTGCGCGACCTGGACGTGCTGCAGCGGCGTCTGGTCAAGCTGGAGCAGGCCCTGGCCGAGGCGCGCGCCGCCCTGACCCACGTGGGCAGCCTCGAGCACGTCGACGGAGGCCTGGCCTCGATCTACCGGGTCGTCCAGGGCCTGGCCGCCGGAGACCCGCGCCGCGCCCAGAAGACCGCCGCGCTGGAGTGCGTCTTCCGCGCCAACCTCGCGCTGCAGCGGCCGCGCGCCTGAGCGGCACGCTCAGCGCCGCTCGAAGGCGACCCCCAGGGCCGACAGCTCGGGTGTCACCGCCGCCTCCGGATCGTTCACGAAGGTGAAGCGGACCTGGAAGTACTGGGCCCCGTCCAGGTCGCCGAGACGCGCGTGCCAGGTCGCATCGTCCTGGTGGAAGAGCACCTCGCCGAAGCCCAGGTCGCCCGTGGGATCCATGCGGCGCGCGTCGAAGCCGTTGATCAGCCCGCTGGGCGTGAAGCCGGAGGCGCCACGGAACTCGAGCTCGATGCGCGCGCGCCCGACCTGCTCGTCGCTGCGCGGCACGAGCACGGGCTCGAAGTAGCGCGGATCGGGCACGGTCGCCGCGATCCACACCGAGTGCGCGCGGCTCAGGCGCACGACGGTGGAGAGCTCGCTGGTGTAGAACGAGTTGTCGGCCTGGAAGGGCGTGCGCTGCCCCGGTGGACGCGAGCGCGGGTTGTAGCCGCCCTGCGGGATCCGGTCGAGGTCGGGGTTGATGCGCACGGGAATGCCCTGCTCGTTGACGCCGCCGGTCGAGTAGGCGCGGAAGTTCGGGAGCTGCTGCGCGTTCTGCGCCAGGTAGATCTCGAGCGGGTTGAAGCCCAGCGCGCTCTCGGAGGGGAAGCAGCGGACCTCGAGCAGCAGCGGCAGCCCCCAGGCCGGGACGCTACCGCCCGGCGCGATGCGCCCCGCGGGTCCCGGCACGAGCTGCAGCGGCGGAGCGACCTCGATCTGCAGCGGGATGCCGCCGCTTTCGCTGCCGTCGCGCTTCAGCACGGCCGTGTCGCGCCAGGTGAAGACGACCGGCGTCCCGCCCGCGCGGTTGAGCGGGTAGGGCATGCGCGGCGTGCCCGTCTGGCCCAGGTACACGTCGCGCTGCTGGATGCGGTAGCCCAGCGCGCGGTCGTGCACGACCACCTGCGGGCTGCGCGGATCGACGAGGATGTTGTCCTCGTAGGGCACGTTCGTGTTGCAGGGCGGGCAGGTGCGGCTCCCGGCCCCCAGACCCGAGCAGGAGTAGGTCGTGCCGACGAAGGTGCGGTGCTCGTCCGGCAGACGCCGGCTGTGGGCCAGGCGCATCTCGAACAGCGCGAAGAAGTCGCTCAGCACGACCCCGCCGACGGGCGTCCAGCTCAGGCCGACGACGTCCAGGTTGTGCTTGCTCTCGTCCTCGACGTTCCAGCCGAAGTCGCAGTAGCGCCAGACCGTCTGCAGCTTGCTGCCCAGCGAGCTGAGCGGCGTCTGCACGCCGGGTCCGAAGGGGATCATGATGCTGGGCACCGGCTGCGTGCGGTCGGCCGTGTGCACCTCGGCGATCGGGTCCCGGCCGCGGATCCGCCCGCGCGCGATGTCGTAGAAGATCTGCCCGCGCAGGTCGGGCGCGCCCAGGGTCGGCAGCTCGTCCTGTCCGCCGAAGCGCAGGACGACGCCACCGTTCTCGGGCGTGCCCTGGCCGGGGGCGACCGCGTACTGGATCGTGGCCGGCAGGCCCTCGGTCGAGTTGCCGGCCAGGTCCGTCGGCCCGCCCGGCCCGCTGGTGAGGGAGAGGTAGTACTCGCCCGTCAGGTCGAAGGCCAGCGGCAGCAGGGGACGCAGCGTGAAGGTGCGCAGGTCGGGCGTCGGACGCACCTCGGCCACGACCACGCTGGTGACGCTCTCCGGCAGGCTCGGGTTGCCGCGCACCAGGCGCACGCTCTCGAACGGATCGACGCGCGCCGGATCCATCGGCTCGCTGAAGCGCAGCACGAACTGGCTCTCCGCCACCAGGTCGCCCTCGGGCACGATCCCCGGCAGCGGCGTCACGCCGGCCCAGCAGGCGCCCGGGATCGAGAGGCCCGAGCTGAAGGTCGAGAGGAAGTCGCCCCCGCCGAGGGCCTGGGCCGCGCTCTCGATCGGCGTGCTGGCCACCGAGCGTACGCGGATGTCGCGCACGACCCCCTCCTGGTCCGGAGCCGCCGCGGGCGCGCGCACCTCCAGGAACACCTCGCCACGCTGCACGATGTCGCCCTGGCGCGGCGCGCGCAGGCAGGGCCCCTCGAAGCGCAGGTCGAGCACGAGGTCGAGCCCCGCCAGCCCGTCCGGGTCGAAGCGCGCCGCCGTCACGCGCACGGGCCAGCGACCGATCAGGCTCGGACGGTTGAGGTCCAGGAGGAAGCCGCTGTTGGCGTCCTCGCCGCGCCCGGCCCGCAGCGCGCGCACGATCTCCAGCCCCGGGGAGCCTTCGGCCAGCGGTCCGTTGGCCTCGGGATCGAGGGCCGCGCCGCCCAGGTTCGTGAGCACGCGGAACACGCCCGCGCCGGGCTCGAGCCGCGACGGGAGCCGCAGGGCCAGGCTCGGACGCGCGTCGCCCGGCGCGCTGGCCGGGAAGCCGAGCGCGTTCACCTCGACCACCACCGGGCTCTCGGCCGCCTCCTCCTCCGAGACGGTCGCGTCCACCAGCACACGCGTCGAGTGGAAGAGCCCGCCGGCCAGGCCGCCGTGGTTCGGGTCGAACAGCACGCGCGCCTGGAAGGGCACGCTGGGCGGGTAGCCGCTGAGCACGCGCACCATCCGATCGAGGATCGCGGCCGCCTCGGGCCCATCCTCCAGCAGGTCGTCGAAGCGCAGCGAGAGGCAGGCGTTGCGCGCCACCATGGAGAAGGGCGGCGCCGAGGTGCCGTCGTCGTCGCGCACGAGCACGGGCTGCAGGCCGGCGCGGGCGCGCGCCAGGAGCTCGGCGAAGGTGTCGAGGCCTTCGTCCGGCGCGCCGCGCTGGCGCAGGATCACCAGGCGCGTGCGCTGGGTGATCGCGTTGGTCTCGAGGCGGTAGTCGAGCGCGTTGCTCTGCACCGTCTCGTCGATCAGCATCTCGCGGAAGGCCGGGCGCGGATCGACGGTGCCGTCGGGCAGCAGGCCGTGGATGTCCACCAGGCGCCCCCACGTGCACTCGACCAGGTGCAGGCGGCTGGCCGAGCCCCCCGCGTGCGCGTCGAGGAAGAAGGTTCCGCCGCCGGGCTTCGCGAGCTCGGTCCCGGGCACCCCCGCGAAGCCGCCGCCGGAGCCGCCCGAGCCGCAGCTTGCCAGGGCGGCGACGAGGCCACCCAGCGCCAGACGTCGAGCGGTGCAGCGCACGGGCATGGGAAGGGGTGGGAGCCCCGAATCTACCAGGGTCCGGGGCGGCCGGCCCGTCCGCAAGGAACGGTCGGCAATCGCTTCCGGCCCCGCACACCAGGGCAGCGAGCTAGTCCCTGGAACGGAGCCAGTACCAGGGATTGCTCCCTCACCCTCAGATTCCGGCACGGCCGCTCCCGATACGCCCCCCCGGCCCGAGGGGGGCTCACCGAGTGGGGACGATGCAACACCAGATCCGTCGTGCCGGCGCCACGCGCCGTTCCGGCTTCTCCATGATCGAGGTCATGGTCGTGGCGATCCTGCTCCTGGTGGCCGTGGGTGGCCTCTCGGGGGCGGTGCTGTCCTCGCTGCGCCTCTCGCGCACGACCGAGGAGAGCTCGATCGCCGACGACGCCGCGCGCGCCCTGGCGGCACGCATGCAGCTCGAGACCTTCAGCGAGATCTTCCGGCGCTACAACGGGACCGACGTCGACGACGTGGGCCTGGGCGTGGTGCCCGGCAATGCCTTCGACGTGCCCGGCCTGACGCCGCGCGAGGACGACCCCGACGGGCGCGTCGGCCGCGTGGTGTTCCCGAGCGTCGAGCTGCCCGGCGGCCTGGAGGCCCTGAGCGAGCAGGCGGTCGAGCCGCGCCTGGGGATGGCGGAGGGCGCTCCGCGCGACCTGAACCTGGATGGCGACGTCCTGGACCTCTTGACCTTCGACTACGTGCTCCTGCCCGTGCGCCTGGTCCTGGAGTGGACCGGGGCCGGCGGGGATCGCTCCTACGAGCTCGACCTCCTGCTGGTGCAGCAATGAAGACCCGCCGCATCCCGCTCCCGGCACGCGCCGGCTTCACCTTCGTGGAGGCCATGATCGCCATCTCGCTGCTGGCGATCATGTTCCTGGCCGTGGCCCAGACCAGCTCGCGCGCCTCGGACGCCTTCGACGAGGGCAGCGCGGACCACATCCTGTCCACCAGCACGCACCGGACCCTCGAGCGCATGGCCCAGGCGATCGAGTACTCCGACGCCACGATCCTGGCCGGGCTCGGGTACCTCGGGGCCGACCAGGTGACCTTCCGGGTGCCGGTCGACTTCGTGGCCGGCGTCGTGGTGAGCCGCTCCATGCAGGTCCTCGCCGAGCGCGAGCCCGGCGAGCTGGACGACGGTCAGGACAACGACGGCGACGGGCTCGTGGACGAGCTGCGCGTGGTCGAGGTCGTGGACCTGAACACCCCCGACGAGCGGCGCACCGTGCTGCTCTCGGGCGTGAGCGAGCTCTTCGACGGCGAGCTGGCCAACGACGCCGACGACAACGGGAACGGACTGATCGACGAGGCGGGGCTCTCGTTCTCCTCCGACGGGAACGTGGTCACCCTGCGCCTGAGCGTTCAGCGCCGTGGAGAAGGCGGACGGGTCCTGTCCAAGACGGCCGAGACCGCCGTCCGCCTGCGCAACTGAGAGGAGGCAACCATGAAACGTCTTCAATCCCAGCGAGGCGATCGCCGCGGCTCGGCCGCGGTGGTGGCGCTCGTGGCCGTGACCGTCCTGGTCGGGCTGTGCGGTGCGATGCTGATGATCGCCTCGCGCTCCTCGAGCGAGGGCGGCTCCGCGGTCGACCGGCACCAGGCCACGGCCGCGGCCCAGGCGGGCCTCGGCGAGGCCCTGGCGCAGGCCGCCGCGGGCAACCTGGCTCCGATCGGCTCGGAGGACGTGCCGGTGCCCTTCGGGGGCGGCGCGTACTGGGTCGAGGTCGAGCCGGCCGAGGACGGCGGCTCGGTCCTGGTGTCGGCCTACTCCGAGGTGCGGGGCGAGCGCGACGCGCTCCAGGCCCTGCTCACCGGTGGCGCGCTCGACATCTACGACCACGCCCTGTTCGCGGGCAACTCCACGGACGACCCGCTCTACACGATGAAGCTGGGCGGGCTCGGCGGCCAGGCCGACCAGGTCACGGGCGACGTCTACAGCGGCGGCAGCGTGCTCGTCGAGGGCGACGCCTCCGTCACGGGCGACATCCGTGCCCAGGACGACGTCACCGGCGCCAGCGGCTCGGAGGGCGTGTACCAGCCCATCCCGGACATCGGCGCGATGAACTATCCGACCACGGCCGACTTCAAGGTCGCGGACCTGTTCCTCACGGCGCAGTACAAGAGCAACGACCTCGGCGGCAAGGCCTACCAGGTCGCCGAGACGAGCCCGGCCCACATCTTCCGCAAGAACCCGAGCGACCGGGCCGCGAACATCAACGCGACCCAGAAGCACGACTACTTCCTGGAGGATCCCTACGAGCCGGTCCACACGGACCAGGGCAGCACGGGGGCCGACGCGTGCCCGATCACGCTCTCCGGCATCTCCGGCGAGCCGGGCCCGAACGGCAACCAGAAGGTGTACTACATCGACGGCAACCTGTGGATCCACAACAAGAGCATCTTCTCGTTCAAGATCGACCACAAGGAAGCCAGTGGCATCCAGGTGACCTTCGTCGCCAAGGGCAACATCTACTTCTCGGACAACCTGTTCTACGACAACCCGCAGATGGACGGCGTGGCCTTCATCGCCATGAAGGACGACGGCGTCGTGGACAGCGGCAACATCTACTTCGGCGACCCGGTCTTCGGGACGCTCGAGCAGATGCACGCCTTCATGTACGCGGAGAACAACTTCATCGACAACAACCTCTCCGCCACGGGCTCGGCCCAGGTCGCCGTCTACGGCAACATGACCGCCGGCAACCAGGTCCAGATCCAGCGTGACTACGGCGATCAGCACTCCAAGCTGACCGTGAACTACGACGGCCGCATCTCGGCCGGCTCCCTCATGATGCCGGGTCTGCCGCGTGCGAACCCGGACGAGGGCGGGCAATGGACCTACCGGGCCACGCGTCGCATCGCGCGGCCGTAGGGAGGAACCCATGCTGACGAGCGCGCTCCTCATCCTGGCGAGCGCCTGCGCACCGCAGGCGAGCCCGTCCCGCGACGGGCTCGCCGCGGTGCGCGCCGTCTTCCAGCGCACCGAGGGCGCGACGCGCGCCCCGGAGGACGTCCTGGCACGGCGCCTGGTGGCCCTCGGCACGGGCGCGGCGCCCGTCCTGTTCGAGCTCGCGAGCGGCGCGGGCCTCGAGCCCCTGCTGGGCGAGCTCCCCGACGAGAGCTGGCTGTGCCCCCCCGATCAGATGCCGGCCATCGCGCTGGCGGCCCTGGGCGAGCTGCCCGAGGTCCCCGTGCGCGAGCTCCTGCGCGCGCGCTGCAGCGCGCAGCGCGAGCGTGAGACGCGCGTCACCGCCCTGCGCGTCCTGGCGGAACAGGGCACGGCCGGCGGGCTGGCGCTCTACCTCGAGCTCCTCGACGAGTGCGGCGCGGAGCTGGCGCACCCCTCGGTGCGCGTGCCGGCCGTCGCGGGCCTGCGCCGCCTCCTCGTCCAGGACCGCCAGACCCTGCGCCAGCTCGAGGAGCCGCTCGCCGCGGCGAGCGCACCGCTCGGGCTCGTGCTGTGCGAGGCCCTGGCCGCCTCGCCCGATGGCGACGCGGTGCGCCTCCTGACGCAGCTCTTCGGGCGCACGCCCGAGCTCGACCTCGCCGCCCTGGAGGCCCTCGCGGCCCTGGGCGAGCGCTATCCCTGGAGCGCCGGCGCGACCGTCTCGAAGCGTCTCCTCGCCGCCCTGGGGCAGGAGGAGTCGGACCTGCGCGCCACCGCCGCGCGCGCCCTCGGCCGCACGCGCGATCCGGCCGCCGTCCCGGCCTTGATCGAGTGCCTGACCGTGCCGTCCCTGGAGCGCACCGCCGAGTGGGCCCTGCGCGAGATCACCGCGCAGCCGGGCCTCGCCGGCGCCGAGGCCTGGCGCGCCTGGTCCGCGGCCGAGAGCGCCTGGTGGCGCGGCGAGGGCGAGCGTGCCCTGGCCCAGCTCCAGCCGCGCTCCGGCGGCTCGATCGCCGCCGCGCTGCGCACGCTCATGGCCCACCCGGCCGGCCGCGACCGCACCGCGCGCGCGCTCGGCCCGGTGCTGGGCGAGCTCGAGCCCGAGCTGGCCGTGCTCGCCTGCCAGGTCCTGGCCCGGCTCCAGGCACGTCTGGCCGTGCCGGACCTGGTCGCGCTCCTCTCCAGCTCCGACGCCCGCGTGCGCGAGGCCGCCGGCGCGGCCCTGCGCCAGCTCACCGGCGCCACGCTGCCGGCCGAGCCGCGCCTCTGGGAAGAGCACGTGGCCGGGGCCTGAGCTGCTCCCCCCCGGATCGTCGCGTGCCGCGACGATCCTGCGGGAGGCAGTCGATCGACCGGGCCGCGGATCGTCCGGGGACGGCCCGCGTCACACGAACTGCGTGACGCCCGGCCGCGGCAGCGGCAGCGTCTCGACCGGCCCCCAGGCGTACTCCCCGGGCGTCAGCGCCTCCTGCGAGTTCCAGGCCTGCTCCCAGGTGACGGCCTGGCCCGAGTAGGCCGAGAGCCGCCCCATCAGCGCCATCAGCGTGCTGTTGCACATGTACTCGCCGTTGTCGATCGGCTTTCCGCTGCGGATCGCGGCCAGGAGCTCGTCGAGCTCGTTCTGGTACATGTCGTCCGGCTCGTCGCCGCGCCAGCGCCAGCGCCAGCCGGGACCGCCCTCGATCTCGGCCTCCTGGATGTTCGCGCGCCCGCGCGTGCCGTGGATCCAGTCCGAGACCTCGGTCTGCACCGCGCCGCCCCACTGGCGGCACAGGCTGAAGGCCTTCACGCCGTTCCTCCACTCGTAGACCGTGCTGAAGTGGTCGTAGACGTTGCCGTACTCGGGCTCGGTGCGCAGCGCGCGCCCGCCGGTCGAGAGGCAGCGCACGGGGTACTCGCCCATGGCCCAGGCGACCTTGTCGAGCGAGTGGATGTGCTGCTCGGCGATGTGGTCGCCGGAGAGCCAGTAGAAGTAGATCCAGTTGCGCATCTGGTACTCCATCTCGCTCCACTCGGGCTTGCGCGCGCGCAGCCACAGCGCTCCGGCGTTGTAGGTCGTGTGCATGGCCACGATGTCGCCGATCGCGCCGTCGTGGATGCGCTGGATCGTCTCGCGCTTCTTGTGCTCGTAGCGATAGCACAGGCCCGAGACGACCGAGAGCCCGCGCTCCCGCGCGCGCGCGCAGGACTCGGCCACCGAGCGGATCCCGGCCGCGTCGCAGGCGATCGGCTTCTCGACGAAGGTGTGACGGCCGGCCGCGACCGCCGCCGCCAGGTGCAGCGGGCGGAAGTGCGGCGAGGTGGCCAGCAGCACGACGTCGCACTGCTCGATCACGCGCTGGTAGGCGTCCCAGCCGACGAAGCGCCGCTCCGGCGGCACGTCGATCTTGGCCTGCAGCTCGGCCGCTTCCTCGGAGGAGGCGAGCGACGCCAGGCTCGACTCCAGGTGGTCGGCGAAGACGTCGCCCACGGCCCACAGCTTCACGTTCGGATCCGCGCGCAGCGCGTTGACCGCCGCGCCCGTGCCGCGTCCGCCGCAGCCGACCAGTCCGATCTTGAGCATCTCGCTGCCGCCCGGCCGGCGCACGACGGAGGACGAGGCGGAGACGTAGGGCCCGACCACGGTCGTGGCCAGGGCGCCGCGCAGGAGGTCGCGGCGGGAGGGGACGGGAACGCTCATCGCTCGTGTGGGGCAGGGGTTCGCGGTTCGCTCGCGCGCGGGGGCTCCGGCGCTTCCCCGCAGGATAGCGGCGCGGGAAAGCCGGGGGTGCGCCGTTCCTCCATCCCCTCGCCGCGCTCGACCTGCAGGCGCGCGGCGTAGCCCGGATGGCGCACGAGGAGCTCCGGGCCCGCGCCGGGTCCGAGCACGGACAGCGCCGTCGCCAGCCCGTCGGTGAGGGTCGCGCTCGGACCGACCACGCTGACGAGGCGCCGCTCGGTCAGGGCCAGGCCCGTGCGCGGGTCGAGCACGTGCGAGTGGCGCCGACCGTCGAGCTCCAGCGCCTGCTCCAGGTCGCCCGAGGTCGCCAGGGCGGCGTGGGCGAGGAGCAGGGCCTCGCTCGCGCCGTCCAGCCCGACCAGGCGCACGCGCCAGCCGCGCTCGCCGGGCGGCGGTGCGCCGGCGCGCAGCTCGCCGCCCCCCACCACCAGGGCCCGCTCGAGGCCGTGGCGCGCGAGGACGGCGAAGGCCTCGTCGAGCGCGAAGCCCTTGCCGATGCCGCCGAGGTCGAGGCGCATGCGCGCCGCCCCGAGGCGCGCGCGCCTGCGCTCCGGATCGAGCTCGAGCCGCGCGTGGCCGACGGCTCCGGCTGCGGCGGCGAGCCGGGCCGGGTCCGGCAGCTCGCCCTGGCGCCGCGCGCGCCGCCACAGGTGCGTGTAGGGGCCGGCGGTCACGTCGAAGGCCCCGCCGCTCGCGCGCGCCAGGCGCTGGGCCGCCTCCAGGACGCGCGCGAGGTCGTCCGAGAGCGCGATCCAGCCCGTCGGAGCACCCGCGTCGCTGGCCGCGCCGAGGCGCGCGAGCTCGCTGGCGTCGTCGTAGTCCGAGAGGCACCGGTCGAGGTCCTGGACGCGCGCCAGGGCCGCCTCGGCCGCCGCCTCCGCGCGCGCGCGGTCCCCGGCATACACGACCACGCGGAACTCGGTGCCCATCGCCGGCCGGGCGCGCTCGACGCGCTCGAGCGGCCCGGCACAGGCGCAGGCCAGCAGGCCGAGCAGGAGGAGCGACGCGCGCGGCATCGACCCCTCACGGTAGCGCGTGCTCGCCCGGGCTCCGCGCGTCCCTACAATCCGCGCCCATGTCCCCGGGCCTCGCCTCCCTCGCCTGCCTCGTCCTCGCCCTGGTCCAGGAGTCGCGCCCGTTCCCCGATCCGCCCGCGGGCCCGCCGCCGCCGACGCCGGGTCCCGGCAGCGAGGCGGCCAGCGAGGCGGAGATGCAGCCCTACCGCGAGTCGATCCCGGGCACGGCGGCGAGCTTCGAGCTCGTGCCGATCCGCGGTGGCACCTTCCGGCTCGGCAGCCCGCCGGAGGAGGAGGGCCGCAAGGAGGACGAGGGGCCGGTGGTCGAGGTCGAGCTGGCGCCCTTCTGGATGGCGCGCTGCGAGACGAGCTGGAACGAGTACCACCCCTTCATGCTCGCGCTCGATCGCAAGGCGCGCGCCGAGGGCGCCGCGACGGGCGTGCCCCAGGACGCCTGGGCCGACGCCGTCTCGCGCCCCACGCCGCCCTACGTGCCGATGGACTTCGAGATGGGCGTCGACGGCTACCCGGCGATCTCGATGACGCACTTCGCGGCGCGCCACTACACCAAGTGGCTGACGATGAAGACCGGACGCTTCTACCGCCTGCCGAGCGAGGCCGAGTGGGAGTACGCCTGCCGCGCCGGCACGACCACGGCCTACTCCTTCGGCGCCGACGATGCGCAGCTCGGCGGGCACGCCTGGTACTTCGACAACTCCGACGACGCCTACCACCCGGTGGGCACGAAGAAGCCCAACCCCTGGGGGCTGCACGACATGCACGGCAACGTCGCGGAGTGGGTGCTCGACGCGCACGACAAGGGCTTCTACGCCAGCCTGGGGGGCAAGGCCGCCAACCCCGTGCGCTGGTCCAGCGAGCCCTACCCGCACGTCGTGCGCGGCGGCTCCTGGGACGACGATCCGGAGGCGCTGCGCTCGGCCGCGCGACGCGGCTCGCACAAGGGCTGGAAGATCCAGGACCCCCAGATCCCGAAGTCGATCTGGTACCTGACCGACGCGCGCTTCGTCGGCTTCCGCGTCGTGCGCCCGCTGCACCCACCGCCGCCGGAGGAGTGGGCGCGCTACTTCGAGCCCGAGGCCGACTCGATCCGCGAGGTGCTGGAGAAGCAGCGCTCGGGCGGGCGGTAGGAGTCCTGGGTGGTGCGAGGGGAAGGGAGAGAAGAAGGGAGCGCGGAGACGCGGAGGGAAGACGCGGAGGGCGCGGAGGAAGAAGGAGCATGGAGGAAGGGCGGACGCGGATCGACATCGGCGTGCTGGGCAGTCCACGGCGCCTGTTCTGACCACGAGCGGGGATCCCCGCTCGTGCCGGCCCTCTGATCGTCCTCTTCCTGCTTCCTCCGCGCCCTCCGCGTCTTCCCTCCGCGTCTCCGCGCTCTCTCCGAATCCACTATGCTGTCCCCGACGCGCGACGCCTCCGCCCCCCACCCACCACTCTCCATGACGGCCCCGCACCTCCCTCTCGACCGACGCGACTTCCTGCAGGCCTCGGGCGGCGTGCTGGCCGCCGGAACGCTTCCGCGCCCATCCGGAACCGCGCGCGCGAACGACCTCCTGCGCGTGGCCCTGGTCGGCTGCGGCGGGCGCGGCACGGGCGCCGCGATCCAGGCCCTCGCGACCGCCGGCCCGGTGCACCTGGTGGCCATGGCGGACGCCTTCCGCGACCGGCTCGAGTCGTCGCTGGTCGAGATCGCGCGCGCCGTGCCGGAGCGCGTGGACGTGCCCGAGTCGCGCCGCTTCGTGGGCTTCGACGCCTACCGCGAGGCGATCGACCTGGACGTCGACGTGGTGCTGCTGTGCACCCCGCCCGGCTTCCGTCCGGCGCACTACGCGCACGCGGTGGCGCGCGGCCGGCACGTCTTCATGGAAAAGCCCGTGGCCGTCGACGCGCCCGGCGTGCGCACCGTGCTGGCCGCGGCCGAGGAGGCGAGGAAGAAGGAACTCAAGGTCGGCGTCGGCCTGCAGCGCCACCACGACCCCGCCTACCTGGAGACGGTCAAGCGCATCCAGGAGGGCGCGATCGGCAAGGTGCTCCTCTACCGCTGCTACTGGAACTCCTCCGGCGTGTGGACGCGCGCGCGCGAGGCCGGCTGGAGCGAGATGGAGTACCAGATGCGCAACTGGTACTACTTCAACTGGCTGTGCGGCGACCACATCGTCGAGCAGCACATCCACAACCTCGACGTGTGCAACTGGATCCAGGGCGCGGTCCCGGCCAGCGCCCAGGGCCAGGGCGGCCGCGCGGCCCGCACCGGGCCCGACACGGGCGAGATCTTCGACCACCACGTGGTCGAGTACACCTACGCCGACGGGACCAAGATGCTCTCGCAGTGCCGCCACATCGGCGGCTGCTTCGACTCGGTCAGCGAGCACGCCCACGGGACGCTTGGCCGGGCCGACGTCTCGGGCGGGCGCATCCAGAGCTCGGGCGGCTGGGACTGGCGCTACCGCGGCGAGCCGGTCGATCCCTACCAGGCCGAGCACGATGCGCTCTTCGCCGCCATCCGCGCCGGCACGTCGCACGACGAGAGCGTGAGCGGGGCCCAGGCGACCATGACCGCGATCCTCGGCCGCATGGCGACCTACTCGGGCCGCGCGCTCACCTGGGACGAGGCGCTGGCCTCGAACGTGTCCCTCGCGCCCGAGCGCCTCGCCTGGGACGCCCTGCCGCGCGTCCTGCCGGACGCCCACGGCCGCTACCCGCACGCGATCCCGGGCCAGACCCAGGTGCTCTGATCCTCCCGTCCCCCATGAAGCCGATCCTCCTCGCCTGCACGACGCTCGCCGTCCTCCTGCTGCCCTTCGCCTCCGCCCGCCCCCAGGACGACGAGCACGAGGAGACCGAGCTCGCGCACCAGATGGAGACGATCGAGGACACGGTCAAGCTCCTGCGCAAGCACCTCAAGGAGCCGGCCACCTGGCCGCAGGCCCTCGAGGCCCTGGCCGAGATCGAGCGCCTGTCGCTGGCCTGCAAGGCCCTGGCCCCGGCCTCGGCCGAGAAGCTGCCGGAGGCCGAGCGCGCCGCCTTCGTGACGGCCTACCGCCGCACGATGGTCGACTTCCTGATGCGCCAGCTCGAGCTCGAGGCGGCGCTGCTCGACGGCGACGCCGAGGCCACCAAGGCCGCCTTCGACCGCTTCCGCGCGATGGAGGACAGCGCCCACGAGCGCTTCGCGCCGGAGGACGGCTGAGCGCACACTCGCTCCCGGCCCGGGTCTCCGCGGCTGTCAGGGATGCGCGCTCCGGTGATGCCCAGGGGGCGGAGCCTCACGGCCGCCGCTACGGCCTCCGACCGCCCGGCACGAACAGGGCGCGCGGGTGGTCCTCCGGGTCGGCCGGGTCGGTGCCGCGGTCGAGCTCGTCGCGGTCGTACCAGCCGTCGCGGTCGCGGTCGACGCCGATGCGGCGCTCCGAGACCTCGGGCACGACGGTGAAGGTCAGCTCGGCGCCTGTGCCGGCCAGGCCCTCGAGCGCGGCGCGCGAGAGCGTCTCGATGCGCCGGTCCGCCTGGAAGGTGCCGCCGCCCAGGTAGAGCCAGCCGCGCGCGAGTCCCGCGCTCCTGCCCTTGGCCACGAGCCCGACGACGTTCGCCTGCGCCAGCGCGACGAAGGCGTCCAGGCGCGCGCCCTCGGCCGGCGACGGCGGGCCGTCGAGCGTGAGCTGGGCCCCCACCGCCGCGTGCGTCGCCTGGCTCGTCACGCCGGGCGGCTCGAGCAGGTTCGTGGGCGTGCCGGGGCCGGTGCGGTCGCCCGAGAAGGCCAGCAGGAAGGCCGTCAGGTTGGCGGTCGTCTGGCTGTCGGGGATGCCGAAGTTGGGCGCGTCGACGAAGCGCTCGATCGAGTCCACCGTGCCGTCGTGGCGGTAGCCGAAGCCGGTCGTGCTCTCGAGCTGCGTGAAGTTGAGCCCCGTGCGCTCGTAGAGGTTGCGGAACTGCGGGTTCTTGAGCGTGACGTTGCTCAGCGCGTCGACCGAGACCAGCGCGAGGTGGTGCTCGCCGTTCGGCCCGACCGGGAAGGGCTGGTAGGTGCCGCCCACGAGGCGATGGTCCGTCCCCGCGCCGGTCGGGAGCGTGTGGCAGGAGGCGCAGGCCACCGGGTTGAGGTCCAGCAGGAAGGGCGGGCGGAAGGCGCCCCGCCCGGTGGACGCGTTGGCCACCGGCAGCGGCTGGCCCGGCGCCTCGAAGCGGCCGGTGGTGTAGTGCCCGGGCAGCGCGAGGCTCGTGGGCAGCGAGTTGTCGAGGTTGCGGTAGGGGTTGGGCGGGTAGTGGATCGTCGCCAGGAAGTCCTCGAACGCCTGCATCTCGGCGGCGCTCAGGGTCTCGTCGTCGCCCATCAGCGACAGGAACGCGTCGTTGAACTCCTCCAGGCCGTCGCGGTCGCCGCGCCAGTGGTGCGGCTCCTTGCCGACGATGTCCTGCAGCGTCTGGGTCAGCATCGGCCCCTTCATCGGGTGCCAGTCCTCGAAGCCGGTCGAGAAGCCCGGCGCGTTCGCGCCGAGGTTCTGGCTCGCGTCCACGGCCTTCATCGCCCCCGTGGGATCGCCCAGGTCCCAGGCCAGGCGGTCCATGCGCGCGTCGACGTGGCAGGAGGAGCAGGAGACCGCGCCGTTGCCCGAGGTCGCGTGGGCGTCGTAGAGGTGCGGGCGCCCGGCGCGGATCGCCTCCGGCGAGGGGTCGAAGAAGGGCACCTCGGCCGTGGCGAGCTCGCTCACCGTGCTGACCACCGAGATCGTCGCCGCGAACTTGTTCAGCACGTAGAGCTGCGCGCGCGCGTCGTCGACCACGATCCCCGTCGGCCCCTCCCCGACCTCGATCGTGTCCGCGAGGCCCGCGCGCTGTCCGCCCGCGTCCAGCACGACCACGTTGTTCGAGCCCATGCCGGTCACGTAGGCGCGCGTCCCGGCCGCGTTCCAGGCGAGGCCGCGCGGCTCCGCCAGCGACTTCGCGCGCTCCGCGAGCGCCACCGTCGGCTGCTGGTAGTCGAGGTGCGGGTTCAGGTCCGCCACCGTCACCGTCCCGGGCGTCGCCTGCGCGAAGCGCGCCAGGTGCGAGCGCACGAAGGTCCCGCGCAGCTTCGGCTCGTAGCGGATCTCGTTGGTCGCCTCGGTCCCGACCACGCTCACCTCGCCGCTCGACGGGTGCACCGCCAGGGCCATGTTCAGGTTCATCAGCCCGTCGGCGTAGGAGAGCGCCAGCGTGCCCGCGTCCAGGATCGCCACGTCGTGGTCGAGCAGCACCCAGCCCACCGGACGGCCCGAGTCGGCCGCCTGGGCTCCGCTCACCTTGGCCGTCCAGTCGGCGCCGGTGTCGTCGAGCCACTGCCCGGCGGCGTTGCGGCGCACGATCAGGCTCACGGCCGGCGGCGCCGGCAGGCCCGGCGCGAGCGGCGGATCGAAGCCCGCCCCGTCGTTCGGCGGCGGGTTGACGCCGCCGTGGGGCCCGTCGGCGTCGCTGACGACGTTGCGCGGGAACAGCACGAACGACGTCGTGCCTCCACCGAGCGCGGTGGTGCCGTTGCCGGACTCGAAGATCGCCGCGTAGACGCGCGTCCCGTCCGGGCTGACGGCCAGGGCGCGCGGGTCCTCGCCGCGGATCGCCACGCGCTGCGGAGCGGCCGCCAGGTCGGCCGGATCGAAGACCAGCACCGTGTTGGCCTGCGAGCAGGACACGAAGGCGCGCTGCGGCGCACCGGCGAAGACCACGTCGCAGGGCTCGTCGTCGGTGGCGAGCGTCGCCACCACGTGCCCGGCCACGAGGTCCACGATGCTGACCGAGTCCGACACGTGGTTCACGACCCAGGCCTCCGCGCTCGTCCGCGCCCGCACCGAGACCGGATCCAGCCCCACCGGGATCGAGAGCAGCGCCACCGGCGTCCCCGAGCCCAGGTCGAACACCTCCAGCCGGTTGTCCGGCGTGTTCACCGCCAGGAGCCGCAGCCCGTCCGGCGTGCGCGCCAGCGGCGAGACGTGCGGCGTCTCCCAGTTCACCAGCGCGTTCTGCGCCGCGGCGACGCCACCCAGCGCGACGAGCGCCAGCCCCGCGCCGCGCGCGCTCACGGCCGCCTCCCCGCGGGCACGAAGCCCGTCCGGGGTCGGCTCTCCGGATCGGCCGGGTCGAGGCCACGGTCGAGCTCGTCGCGGTCGAACCACCCGTCGCGGTCGCGGTCGACGCCGATGCGCCGCTCGGAGACCCTGGGCACGACCGTGAAGGTCAGCTCGGCACCGGGCGCCGCCAGGGCCTCCAGCGCGGCGCGCGCGTGCAGCTCGGTGCGCCGGTCGGACTGGAAGACGTCGCCGCCGGCGTAGGTCCAGCCGCGCGCCTGACCCGCGCTGCGGCCCTTCGCCACGACTCCGACGGCGCCCGCGTCGGCCAGGGCCAGCATCTCGTCGAGCCGTGCGTCCTCGGCCGGCGCGGCCGGCCCGTCGAGGGTGAGCTGCGCGCCCACGGCCGCGTGCGTCGCCTGGCTCGGCGGCCCCGGCGGCTCGAGGATCTCGTCGTTGGGCACCGACACGCTCGTCTCGCCCCCGAAGGCGAGCAGCAACGCCACCAGGTCGGCCGTCATCTGGTCGCCACTCGGCGCGAAGCCCGGCAGGTTCGCCACGCGCGCCAGCGAGTCGACGCCGCCGTCGTGCAGGAAGCCGAAGCCGGCCGTGCTCTCGAGCTGCGTCATGTCGAGCCCCGTGCGCTCGTACAGGTTGCGGAGCTGCGGCACCTTGACCGTCTTGTTCGTCGTCCCGACCATCGAGGTCAGGGCCACGTGGTTCTCGCCCAGCGGGCCGATGGGGAAGGGCTGGTAGGAGCTGCCGTTCCAGGCGTGGTCGGTGCCGATCCCGCTGGCGGCCGTATGGCAGGTGGCGCAGGCGATCGGACCGACCTCGAGCAGGCTCGGCGGCCGGAAGGCGGCCCGTCCGGCGATCGCGTTGCCGATCGGCAACGGCACGCCGGCCGGACCGAAGCGGCCCGTGGCGTTGTGCCGGGTGTCCAGGCTCGTCGGCAGCGAGTTGTCGAAGTTGCGATAGGGGTTGGGCGGCAGGTGGATGGTGGCCAGGAAGTCCTCGAACTCCTGCATCTCCGCGGCGCTGAGGGTCTCGTCGTCGCCCATCAGGGACACGAAGGCGTCGTTGAACTCCTCCAGGCCGTCCCGGTCGCCGCGCCAGTGGTGCGGCTCGTGGCCGATGATGTCCTGCAGGGATTGCGTGAGCATCGGGCCCTTCATCGGGTGCCAGTCCTGGAAGCCGGCCGGGTTGCCGGCGCCGAGGTTCTGCGACGCGTCCACGACCTTCATCTGGCCCGAGGGGTCGCCCAGGTCCCAGGCCAGGCGGTCCATGCGCGCGTCGACGTGGCACGAGGAGCACGAGACCGCGCCGTTCCCGGAGGTCGCGTGGGCGTCGTACAGGTGCCGGCGCCCGGCGCGGATCGCCTCCGGCGAGGGGTCGAAGAAGGACACCTGGGACGTCTCGAGCTCGGTCGTCGTGCTGACCACCGAGATCGTCGCCGCGAACTTGTTCAGCACGTAGAGCTGCGCGCGCGCGTCGTCCACCACGATCCCCGTCGGCCCCTGGCCGACCGGGATCGTGTCCGCCAGCCCGGCGCGCTGCCCGCTCGCGTCCAGCACGACCACGTTGTCCGAGCCCATGCCGGTCACGTAGGCGCGCGTCCCGGCCGCGTTCCAGGCGAGGCCGCGCGGCTCCGCCAGCGACTTCACGCGCTCCGAAGGCGCCACCGTCGCCTGCTGGTAGTCGAGGTGCGGGTTCAGGTCCGCGACCGTCACCGTCCCGGGCATCGCCTGCGCGAAGCGCGCCAGGTGCGAGCGCACGAAGATCCCGCGCACGTTCGGCTCGAAGCGGATCTCGTTGATCGCCTCGGTCCCGACCACGCTCACCTCGCCGCTGACGGGGTGCACCGCCAGGGCCATGTTCAGGTTCATCAGCCCGTCCGCGTAGGAGAGCGCCAGCGTGCCCGCGTCCAGGATCGCCACGTCGTGGTCCAGCAGCACCCAGCCCACCGGGCGCCCCGAGTCGGCCGCCTGGGCCCCGCTCACCTTGAACGTCCAGTCGCCCCCGCTGTCGTCCCACCACTCGCCCGCCGCGTTGCGGCGCACGATCAGGGCGGTGCGCGGCGCGGGCGGGAGGCCGGGCGTCATGGGCGGGTCGAAGCCGGCGCCGGCGTTGGGCGGCGGGGCGACCCCGCCGTGGGGCCCGTCCGGGTCGTCCACCGCGCTCGGCGGGAAGCGCGTCTGCGAGGCGACGCCGCTGCCCACCACGGTGGTGCCGTTGCCGGACTCGAAGATCGCCGCGTAGACGCGCGTCCCGTCCGGGCTGACGGCCAGGGCGCGCGGGTCCTCGCCGCGGATCGTCACGCGCTGCGGAGGCGTCGCGAGGCTGGCCGGATCGAAGACCAGCACCGTGTTGGCCTGCGAGCAGGACACGAAGGCGCGCTGCGGCGCACCGGCGAAGACCACGTCGCAGGGCTCGTCGTCGGTGGCGAGCGTCGCCACCACGTGCCCGCCGACCAGGTCGACGATGCTGACCGAGTCCGACACGTGGTTCACGACCCAGGCCTCCGTGCTCGTGCGCGCCCGCACCGAGACCGGATCCAGCCCCACCGGGATCGAGAGCAGCGCCACCGGCGTCCCCGTGCCGAGGTCGAACACCTCCAGCCGGTTGTCCGGCGTGTTCACCGCCAGGAGCCGCATCCCGTCCGGCGTGCGCGCCAGCGGCGAGACGTGCGGCGTCTCCCAGTTCACCAGCGCGTTCTGCGCGGAGGAGGTCGCGGCCAGGCCCGCGAGGAGGACCAGGACGAGCGGGCGAAGGGCGAGCGGCTGCATGGGCACCGACTCCGGGACCGGGAAGAGGAATACCGACTCCCGCCAATGGGCGTGGGCGCCGGGTGCTCCCAGGTGGAGCACTCCCAGAGACTACTGGCTCTGCCCCGGTGTTGGGCGAAAAGTCGAGCTTCGTGCCTGCGCGAGCGACGTGGGAGCCAAGGGAGGCCGAAGCGCGGAGACGGCCGGCTGGCCCTGGCTCCTCCGGTTCCTCCGCGCCAGCGCGCTCGGTCCGGCCTAGGGCCGGCGCCCGGCCGGCACGGCCTGGATGCGCGGATGGCTGCCCGGCTCGGCCGGGTCCGTGCCGCGGTCGAGCTCGTCGCGGTCGAACCACCCGTCGCGGTCTCGGTCGACCCCGATGCGGCGCTCCGAGACCTTCGGCACGACCGTGAAGGTCAGCTCGGCCCCCACCGCCGCCAGGGCTTCCAGGGCACCACGCGTCAGGATCTCGGTGCGCCGATCGGACTGGAAAGTGTCGCCGCCGGCGTAGTACCAGCCGCGCGCGAGGCCCGCGCTCCGGCCCTTGGCCACCAGGCCGACGGCGCCGTCGTTGGCGAGCGTCACGAGCGTGTCGAGGCGTGCGTCCTCCTCGACGCTGGCGGGCCCATCGAGGGTGAGCTGGACCCCGACCGCGGCGTGCGTCGCCTGGCTGGAGGGCCCGGGGGGCTCCTGCAGGTTCGAGGGCGAGCCCAGCCCCTGCGTCCCGCCGAGGAAGGCCAGCATGAAGGCCGTCAGGTTGACCGTCTGTTGCCCGTTCGCGATGGTGAAGGCCGGCTCGTCGATGAAGCGCTCGATCGAGTCGACGCTGCCGTCGTGCAGGTAGCCGAAGCCGGCCGTGGCCTCCGGCTGGGTCAGGTTGAAGCCCGTGCGCTCGTACAGGTTGCGGAGCTGCGGGATCTTCATGGTCACGTTGGTCGAGCCGTCGACCGAGACCAGCGCCAGGTGGTGCTCGCCCTGCGGCCCGACGGGGAACGGCTGGAACTGGAAGCCCATCAGGCGGTGGTCCGTGCCGGCCCCGGTCGTGCGCGTGTGGCAGGTGACGCAGGCCAGCGCGCCACCGTCGAGCCGGTTCGGCGGCCGGAACGCGGCCTGGCCCGCGACCGCGTTGCCGTTGGGCATCGGTACCCCGGCCGGCCCGAAGCGCCCGGTCGAGTAGTGCCCGGGCAGGGCGAGGTCGGTCGGCAGCGAGTTGTCGAGGTTGCGGTGCGGGTTGGGCGGGAAGTGGATCGTCGCCAGGAAGTCCTCGAACTCCTGCATCTCGGTGGCGCTCAGCGTCTCGTCGTCGCCCAGCAGGCCGAGGAAGGCCGGCGCGAACTCCTCCAGGCCGTCGCGGTCGCCGCGCCAGTGGTGCGGCTCCTTGCCGATGATGTCCTGCAGCGTCTGGGTCAGCATCGGGCCCTTCATCGGATGCCAGTCCTCGAAGCCGCTGTTGAGCCCGGGCACGCTGGCCCCGAGGTTCTGGCTCGCGTCCACGTCCTTCATCGCGCCCGAGGGATCGCCCAGGTCCCAGGCCAGGCGGTCGATGCGCGCATCCACGTGGCAGGCGGCGCAGGCGACGACGCCGGTGCCGGAGGTCTCGTGGGCGTCGTAGAGGTGCCGGCGGCCGGCCCGGATCGCGACGGGCGAAGGGTCGAAGAAGGCGACCTGGGCCGTTTCCAGCTCGCTCGCCGTGCTGACGACCGAGATCGTCGCGGCGAACTTGTTCAGCACGTAGAGCTGCGCGCGCGCGTCGTCGACCACGATCCCCGTCGGGCCCTCGCCGACCGGGATCGTGTCCGCCAGGCCCGCGCGCTGCCCGCTCGCGTCCAGCACGACGACGTTGTTCGAGCCCATGCCGGTCACGTAGGCGCGCGTGCCGGCCGCGTTCCAGGCGATCCCGCGCGGGTCGGCCAGCGACTTCGCGCGCTCGGCCGGCGCCACCGTGGCCTGCTGGTAGTCGAGGTGCGGGTTGAGATCGAGGACCGTCTTGACCGCGGGGTTCGCGGGCAGGAAGCCGGCCAGGTGCGAGCGCACGAAGGTCCCGCTGAGCCTGGGCTCGAAGCGCACCTCGTTGGTCGCCTCGGTGCCGACCACCGAGACGGCCCCGCTGGTCGGGTGCACCGCCAGGGCCATGTTCAGGTTCATCAGGCCGTCGGCGTAGCTGAGCGCCAGCGTGCTCGCGTCGAGGATCGCCACGTCGTGGTCGAGCAACACCCAGCCGACCGGACGGCCCGAGTCGGCCGCCTGGGCCCCGCTCACCTTGGCCGTCCAGTCGCCCGCGTTGTCGTCCAGCCACTGCCCGGCGCCGTTGCGGCGCACGATCAGCCCGACCGGAGGAGGCGTCGGCAGGCCGGCGGCGATGGGCGGATCGAAGGCCGCCCCGGCGTTCGGCGGCGGGTTGGCGCCGCCATGGGGACCGTCCGGGTCGTCCACCACGTTGGGCGGGAAGCCGATGTTGAACTGGGCCCCGCCACCGAGGATCGTCGTGCCGTTGCCGGACTCGAAGATCGCCGCGTAGACGCGCGTCCCGTCCGAGCTGACGGCCAGGGCGCGCGGGTCCTCGCCGCGGATCGTCACGCGCTGCGGAGCGGCCGCCAGGTCGGCCGGATCGAAGACCAGCACCGTGTTGGCCTGCGAGCAGGACACGAAGGCACGCTGCGGCGCACCGGCGAAGACCACGTCGCAGGGCTCGTCGTCGGTGGCCAACGTCGCCACCACGTGCCCGGCGACCAGATCGACGATGCTGACCGAGTCCGACACGTGGTTCACGACCCACGCCTCCGTGCTCGTGCGCGCCCGCACCGAGACCGGATCCAGCCCCACCGGGATCGAGAGCAGCGCCGCCGGCGTCCCCGAGCCGAGGTCGAACACCTCCAGCCGGTTGTCCGGCGTGTTCACCGCCAGGAGCCGCATCCCGTCCGGCGTGCGCGCCAGCGGCGAGACGTGCGGCGTCTCCCAGTTCACCAGCGCGTTCTGCGCCAGCGGGAGCGAGGCCAGGAAGACCGTCAGGGGGAGCGCACGGCGGAACGAGGCGGGGGTCATCGCGGAGGAGCTGGGGATGGAGGGCCGCGGGACGGAGGAGGCGCCCCCTTCCGTGCCCCGGCCGGTCGCGGGCCTTCGGAGGAACCGGCAGGAAATAGACTACCCTTGGCGTAGCCCTTATTGCGCATGAAGGCGATCGCGTTTCACGCCCCGTTCGAGCTCGCCTGCGAGGCGGTGCCGGAGCCCGTGCTCGCGACCCCCACCGACGTGATCCTGCGCGTCGACCTGGCCGCGATCTGCGGCTCGGACCTGCACGTCTACCGCGGCGTCGAGCGCGGCCTCGACCGCGGCACCCACATGGGGCACGAGTTCCTCGGCACCGTGGCCGAGGCGGGGGCGGCCGTGACGCGCTTCCGCCCCGGCGCGCGCGCGGTCAGCCCCTTCAGCACCAGCTGCGGCGCCTGCTTCGCCTGTCGCCGCGGGCTCACGAGCCGCTGCGAGCAGAGCCAGCTCTTCGGCTGGGTCCAGGAGGGCCGCGGCCTGCACGGCGGCCAGGCCGAGTACGTGCGCGTGCCGCTGGCGGACGCGACGCTCGTGGCCCTGCCGGAGGGCGTGCCCGACGAGCAGGCGCTGCTGGCCGGCGACGTGCTCTCGACCGGCTTCCACGCGGCCGACGCGGGCGACGTCCAGCCGGGCGACGTCGTGGCCGTCCTGGGCTGCGGCCCGGTCGGCCTGTGCGCGCTGCTCGGGGCGCGCGAGCGCGGTGCGCGCGCGGTGCTGGCGATCGACGGGGTCGCGGAGCGGCTGGAGCTGGCGGAGCGCTTCGGCGGCACGCCGGTCCCGCTCGGGCCGGAGACCGTGACGCGCGTGCGCGCCGCGAGCGAGGGCCGCGGGGCCGACGTGGTGCTCGAGGCCGTCGGCCATCCCTCCGCCAGCCGCCTGGCCTACGAGCTGGTGCGCGTGGGCGGCACGATCGCCGCGCCGGGCGTGCACAACGAGCCCCACCTCGCCTTCTCGCCGGGCGAGATCTACGACAAGAACCTGACCTACCGCGCCGGCCGCGCCCCGGCGCGGGCCTACATGGAGCGCATCCTGGCCAGGCTGGCCACGCGTGCCCTCGACCTCGCGCCGCTCTTCTCGCACCGCCTGGCGCTCGCGGAGGCTCCGCGCGGCTACCAGATCTTCGACCAGAAGCGCGAGGGCTGCACGAAGGTGCTGCTCACGCCCTGAGGCGCGCGCGCCTGGCCCGTCCGGGAATCAGCGCACCGGATCACCGGGCGGGCTGGCGCCCGCCCGGAGAACCGGTGCGGTCACGCTGACGGCGCAATCTGTAGCCGATCTGACGATCGGCTAGGCCGCCGAGGAGCTGTCCGCGCGCTCCAGGGTGGCGTCCTTGCGCCGCCGCCGGCGCAGGTCCTCGAACAGGTCGTAGACCACCGGCGTGACGAGCAGCGTGACGAGCAGCGCCATCCCCTGCCCGCCCACCACGACCACCGCCACCGAGCGGCGCTCCTCGGCCCCCGGCCCGCTACCGACCAGCAGCGGCAGCATGCCGACGATCAGCGTCAGGGTCGTCATCAGGATCGGACGCAGGCGCTCGCGGTTGGCCTGCAGGATGGCCGCGCGCCGCGGCAGGCCGCTAGCGACGAGCTGATTGGCGTGGTCGACCTGCAGGATCGCGTTCTTCTTCACGACCCCGAACAGCACCAGGATCCCCAGGGCCGAGTAGAGGTTCAGCGTGTCGTCCGTGACCCACAGCGAGAACAGGGCGAAGGGCACCGACAGCGGCAACGAGACCAGGATCGTGACCGGGTGCACCAGGCTCTCGAACTGCGCCGCCAGGACCACGTACATCAGCACGAAGGAGAGCAGGCAGGCCCACAGGAACTCGGTGAAGGTGCGCTCCAGCTCGCGCCCGCGGCCCGAGACGCGCGTCGAGTAGCCCGCCGGGAGGTCCATCTCCTCGACCTCCGCGCGCAGGGCCGCGAGCCGGTCCGCCTGGCCGTAGCCGGGCGCGACCGAGGTGCGCAGCGAGACCTGGCGCTGGCGGTCGAGGCGGTCGATGCGCCCGGCGCTGGTGCCCGGCTCGAGACGCACCAGGTCGGCCAGCGGCACGGCGCGGCCCGCGCGGTCGGACACCGCCAGGTCGGCCACGCGCTCGGCGCTGGAGCGGTCGCCTTCCACCAGGCGCAGGCTGACGTCGTAGTCCTCGCCCAGGGCGCGGTCGCGGAAGCGCGTCACGCGCTCCTCGCCCCCCACCATCAGGCGCAGGGCGCTGGCCACGTCGGCCACGGCCACGCCGCGGTCGGCGGCGCGCTCGCGGTCGATCACGGCGCGCAGCTCGGGACGGTCGAGCTTGAGGGTCGTGTCGGCGTCCAGGATCCCGCCCAGCGCCTGGCTGCGCCGGCGCAGCTCCTCGCCGTAGCCCGCCAGGGCCTCGACGTCGGGCCCCAGGATCGAGAAGTCGATCTCCCAGTTGCCGCCGCCGATGTTGAAGCTCTGCAGGTTGCGCACGGCGCAGCGCAGGTCCGGCAGCTTGGCCAGGCGCGCGCGCACCTGGCCCATGACCTCGCGCTGCGTGACGTTGCCCTCGAAGGCCTCGCCCGGCCGGCCGCGCAGGAGCGCGCGCGCCAGGCGCCCGAGCGAGAAGCGGCGCTCCGCGTGCGGCGCGATGCGCACGAAGGCGCGCCCCTGGTTGACCTGGCCGAGGAAGCTGCCACCCGCGCTGGCCAGCACGGTGCGCACGGTCGGCACGGCCGCGATCTCCGCCTCGACCGCGCGCATGACCCCGTCCATGGCCGCGAAGCTGGTGCCCTCGGGCGCGGTCACGTTGACCTCGAACTCGGCCTCGTCCACGTTCGAGGGCGTGTACTCCTGGCGCACGTTGCCGTACAGCGGCCGGCTGGACCAGACCACCAGGGCCGCCAGCAGCAGCACGCCCCAGCGCCAGCGCAGCGCGCGCTCGAGCAGCGCCACGTAGGCGCGCTCGAGCCGCCCGTACAGGCCGCCGCGCGAGTGCGCCGCCTCGCCCGGCGCGCGCGCGACCGGGCGCAGGAGCCGCGCCGCCAGGGTCGGCGTGAGCGTGAAGGACACCAGCAGGCTGACCATCACGGCCGCGGCCGAGGTGATCCCGAACTGGTACAGGAAGCGCCCCGAGATGCTGGAGAGGAACGAGACCGGCACGAAGATCACCGCCAGCGAGAGCGTCGTGGCCGTGACCGCCAGGGCGATCTCGGCCGTGCCCTCGCGGGCCGCGTCGAAGGGCGCGCGGCCCTTCTCCTCCAGGAAGCGGAAGATGTTCTCGAGCACCACGATCGCGTCGTCGATCACGATCCCGACCATCAGGACCAGGGCCAGCATGGTCACGCTGTTCAGCGTGAAGCCCAGGGCCTCCATCACGCCGAAGCAGGCCACCAGCGAGCTCGGGATGGCCAGGGCCGCGATCCAGGTCGTGCGCCAGCTGCGCATGAAGAGCCACACGACCAGGCTGGCCAGGATGCTGCCGGCCACCAGGTGCACGCGGATCTCGCCCAGGGCCGCGTGGATGTAGAGCGACTGGTCACGGATCACCTCGAGGCGCACGTCCGGCGGCAGCGCGCCGCGCAGCCCCGCGAGCTGGGCCTTGACGCCCTCGATCACCTCGATCGTGTTGGCGCCGGACTGGCGCCGCACCTCGACGCTGACGCAGGGCACGCCGTCCAGGCGCGCCACGGAGCGGCGCTCCTTGGTGCCGTCCTCGACGCGCCCGAGGTCGCGCACGCGCACCGGCACGCCGCCGCGCTCGGCCACCACCAGCTCGGCGAAGCGCTCGGGGTCCTCCAGGCGCCCGAGCGTGCGCAGCACGCGCTCGTCCGCCGGCCCGGTCACGTTGCCCCCGGGCACCTCGGCGTTCTGGCGCGCGAGCGCGTCGCGCACGGTCGTGACCGCCAGGCCGTAGGCGCGCAGGCGCTCGGCCTCGAGCCACACGTTGATCGCGCGCGGCACGCCGCCCTCGATCGAGACCTCGCCCACGCCGCTCGAGCGCTCGATCGCGGGGCGCACGACCTTGTCGGCCAGCTCGGTCAGCTCGCGCGCGTCGCGCTCGGCCGAGAGCGCGAAGCTGAACACCGGCGACTGGTCGTTGTCGAACTTGCTGACGATCGGCGGCTCGGCCTCGGGCGGCAGGTCGCGCAGCACGGTCGCCACGCGCTCGCGCACGTCCTGGGCGGCCGCCTCGATCTCGCGCTCGAGCTTGAAGGTGGCGATGACGATGCTGGCCCCGCTGGAGGAGATCGAGCGCAGCTGCTCGATGCCCTCGACCGTGTTGACGGCCTCCTCGATGCGCTGGCTGACGAGCGTCTCGACCTCCTCGACCGCCGCGCCCGGCAGGACCGTGCGCACGCTGACCGAGGGCAGGTCGACGGCCGGGAAGCGGTCGATCGGCAGGCGCACGTAGCTGGCGATGCCCACCACGACCGGCGTCGCCACCAGCATGCTGGCGAAGACCGGGCGGCGGATGCAGAGCTCGACGAAGCCGCGCACGCAGGTCCGTCAGTCCAAGACCTTCACCGGGCTGCCGGGCGCCAGCTTGCCCGGCGCCAGCACGACACGCTCGCCCTCCGCCAGACCCGCGCGCACCTCGACGCGCTCCGCCGTGCGCCGGCCGAGCTCCAGGCGCCGCTCGCGCACCACGCCCGCCTCGACCACCAGGGCCTTGGTCAGGCCGGCGAAGCTCGTCAGCGCCTCCGGCGGCACCGCCAGGGCCGGCTCGGCCGGGTCGACGACGACGCGCCCCTCGGCGAAGGCCCCGGCCCGCAGGCGGCCCTCGGGATTCGCCAGCTCGACCTCGGCCAGCAGCGCGCGGCTGTCCAGCGCCAGGGCCGGCGCGAGGCGCCGGATCGGACCGCTCAGCTCCTCCGCCACGCCGGCCACGCGCGCGCGCACCAGCTGGCCGACGCGCACCGGCCCGGCGTCGCGCTCGCTGACCTCGAGCACGAGGCGCAGCGGGTTCGTGCGCACGATCTCGAACACGCCGTCGCCGACCGCGAGGTAGGCGCCCGTGGCCGTCTCGCGCGCCTCGACGCGTCCGTCGAAGGGCGCCAGGATGCGCGTCTCCGCGAGCTGCGTGCGCGCGATCTCGAGCTCGGCGCGGCGCTGGGCCAGGGTCGCGCGGCGCGCCGCGACCAGCTCGAAGGCCTCCTGCAGGCGCGCCTCGGCGGTGCGGAAGTCGGCCTCGGCCGTGTCCAGCACGCTCTTCGAATCGAAGCCCTCGCTGGCGAGCTGGCGCGAGCGCTCCAGGGCCGCGCGCGCGCGCTCGAGCTCGGCCCGCGCCAGGCGCACGGCCGAGGTCGCCTCCGGATCCAGCTCGTCGCCCCCGTCCGCCTCCGGCAGCCCGAGCACGGCCCGCGCCGTGTTGACCGCCGCCTCGGCGGCGCGCACGCGCACGGCGAACTCGCGCTCCTCGAGGCGCGCCAGGACGTCGCCCCGCCGCACCTCGTCGCCGCGGTCGACCAGGAGCTCGGCCACGCGCCCGGGGACCTTGGTGGCGAGCCGCGCGCGCTCGTGGGGCAGGAGCTCGCCCGCGGCGGCCACGCTGCGCTCGAAGCCGACGCGCTCGACCGCTGCCGTGCGCACCTCGACCGGCTGGGCCGGCTCGGCCGGCGCGCCCGCGGCCGGCGCCGCGCCGCCGCAGCCGGCGAGGAGGGACGCGAGGAGGCCGGGAGCGGCGAGCAGCGGGGTCCGCGGGAAACGCGCGCGCATGGGCACCGCATGATGCCCGAAGCGGGGCCCCCCGGCGCGCGGACGGCCCGTTTTCGCGCGCCCCGAACGGCCCGGGGAACGGCGGCGGATCAGAGCTCGCGCGGCAGCTCCCAGGCCGCGCACTGCTCGGCGTTGCGCAGGAGGAGCAGGTTCCCGGCCAGGGCCAGGTGCGCCCAGCACTTGCCCTCCAGGGCCTGGAAGCGTCCGAGCACCGCGTTCGGCCGGGCCGGATCGGGCTCGAGCAGCACGACCTCGCCCTCCTCGGAGCACAGCAGCAGCAGCCCACCCGCCAGCAGCACCTGGCCGTGCCCGTAGCGTCCCTCCTTCCAGCGCCGCTCCCCGCTGGCCAGGTCCAGGCAGGCGAGCATCCCGTCGTCGAGCCCGTAGGCGTGCCCCGCGTGCACGACCACGTTGGTGAACTTGGTGCGCAGGGTGCGCGGCGCGTGCCACAGCTCGCGCGCCACGAGTTCGCCCGCCGCGCCCGCCTCGAGCGCCAGCATCAGCGCGCCGCCGCCGTAGCCCTTCGAGACGAACACGCGCTCCGGCGCGAGCGGCCAGGCCTGCGAGACGTTCGCGTCGCCGCTCGAGCTGCCCGGCCAGGGGTGCTCCCACAGGAGGCGCCCGTCCGCGAGCGCGTGCCCCGAGAGCGTGGCCTCGTTGACCGCCAGGACCTGCGCCACGCCGCCGAGCGTCGCCAGGGCCGGCGAGGCGTAGCTGTAGCCGCGCGCCGGGCTGCGCCAGCGCAGCGCGCCGCTGGCGAGCTCGTAGGCGACCAGGCCCGCCTCGCCGCCGGCCGGCACGATCACGAGCTCGCCGGCGACGAGCGGCGAGCTCGCGCGGCCGTACTGGGCCCGCTCGAGCTCCTCCGCCTCGGCCAGTCCGTGCTCGGCCCCCAGCTCGTGGTCCCACAGGAGCTCGCCGTCCTGCGCGGCGAGGCACGCCAGGCGTCCGCGGGCCGAGAGCGCCACGACGCGCCCCTCGCCCGCGCCCAGCACGACCGCCGGCGTCGAGCGCGGCCCGTCGCCGCCCAGGACGTGCTCGAAGGGCTGGTCGAGCATCACGCTCCAGCCGACGGAGCCATCGGCCAGGGCGCGCACGCTGACATGCTGGCCGGCCGCGTCCTGCTCCAGGGTGAAGGCCCAGCCGCCCGCGACCGCGAAGGCCGACCAGCCGGCGCCGATCGGCGCGCGCCAGCGCAGGCGCGGCGGCGTCGCGCTCCAGTCGCGCGCCAGGCGCGCCGCCGGCACGGCGTTGTCGCGGCGCGGCCCGAGGAAGCCCGGGAAGTCGTCCGGGCCGGGCGGCGCCAGCGCGATCGTCGCGCGCCGCTCCGGGGCCGCCGCCGGCGGCTCGCTCCAGCGCCAGGCGAAGCGCGGCAGCATCTCGCCGCTCACACCGGTGACGCGCACCAGCTGCAGGACCAGCGCGAGCAGGAGCCCGACGCCGCCCGCGACGCCCAGGCGCAGCCCGCGCGCCAGCGAGCGGCGCCTCAGGAACCACACGAGCAGCGCCAGCCCCGAGAGCACCAGCCACAGCCCGGTGAACACGTTGCTCATCCCGCGGTCGCCGAACGGATCGCCCGCGCGCAGCCAGAGCGGCACGAGCAGCCACGCGCCGAGCACCCCCCACCGCCAGCGGACGCGCGCACGCCGCACCGCCGGCGGTGCGCTTCCGCTCGCGCCCGACGAGGCGGGCGCGCCCACGGATCCCTCGTTCCCAGCCGGTCGGTCAGGCATGCCCTTTGGATGTCTCACGCCCGCATGATGCCGTCCGCCCGCGACCTCCGGAACCGTCGCGTGCCCACCCCCTGCGCCACCCCTCTCCCATCCCCTCCCTCCTTCCGACTCCGCGCCCTCCGCGTCTTCCCTCCGCGTCTCCGCGCTCCTCTGGCCTCCTTCTCCGATCGATGAAGCAAGC